>JBGSOH010000563.1:0-2888 GCA_041739205.1 Saprospiraceae bacterium | reverse complement strand
GTAGGTATATCATATTTTTGCATAAACTGTTTTGCAAATGCCTTACTACCTTCTAGTTGAGCCGCATATGCGGATGGTCCTAATACGTGGATGTGTTTGGTGTCATCTGACTTGAATGCATCGGTAATTCCATCTACAAGTGGTGCTTCAGGTCCTACGACGATCATAGAAATATCATTGTTAAGCGAGAACTGTTTCAGACCTTCAAAATCATTTATTTGTAGTGCCACATTGATACCACAAAGTGCTGTACCAGGATTGCCTGGTGCAATGAAAAGCTGTGTACAGTTGGGACTTTGCGCAATTTTCCATGCTAATGCATGCTCACGACCCCCGCTTCCTATGATAAGTATGTTCATTCTTATTTTTTTGAATTTGTGTCGCAAAAGTAATAAAAAAGGTTTAGAATATAGGTACGGCTTAAGTTAAGATTTAGGTTAAGGTTGAGTCTTAGGTTAAGATTGAGACAAAGGATGAGATAAAGACAAGATATGCAAGAAAGAAGCGAGACACTTTAACTAATGCAAATCTAAAGGAAAACGCTTATCTTAACAGTGGCGCATTAACCTTAAACGTTAGACCTTTACGCCTTACACCATTCATAGGTATGGATATTTTATGCTATGTAAAAATAGGCCTTCTGCGGGTACACTCCAGTCGTGGCCTGTTCTTTCTTTTTTGGACAAAGCTGATTTCACTTCATCTATCGTGAGTTTTCCGCGGTCTACATTAAGACACATGCCTACTATTAGTCTAATCATTCCCCTCAGGAAACGATCAGAAGTGATGTGGTATTCATAAGCGTCTCCTTTTTTAATCCATTTGCTTTCAGTGATTTTGCAGTTCATGGTATTGACATCTGTATGAAGTTTACAAAAGGTAGAGAAATCTGTAAATTCTGAAATAATGGACGCTGCTTTATTAAGTGTATCTATGTTTGGTGCTCCATAATGATAAAAAAAGGAATTTGGACTGAAAGGTGTTTTGGCAGTGTGTAGATGGTAGATATAAGACCTTGAGATAGCGTCAAATCTAGCGTGAGCATCATCATGAACGCCTACAATGTCATGGATGGCTATATCATTAGGCAATATTTTATTTAATCTGTAGACAAGCTGTGGAATATCATTGATACCTTCATGGTCAAAATGTGCATAATAATCCATAGCATGTACGCCAGTATCTGTCCTGCCACAACCCATAATAGCTACTTCTGTCCTAAGAAACTGGTAAAGTGCTTTTTCTATGGTCGGTTGTACGCATAATGTGCCTACGTGTGGCTGACCTTGCCACCCATTGTATTTTGTACCACAATATGAAAGTCTAATAAAGTATCTAGGCAATAAATTTAGATTTTAAGTAAACGCAAAAATGACATTATCACGGTTAAAAACCTAATAATGGATAAAGAAATTATAACATCACATTGTCATTAAGTACTAAATTTTTTAAAGTTCATTTACCCATTATCCTCATTAATTCATCTTTGTAAGAAACGGAGACTTCTACTTCGCTGCCATCTTCGAGCGTCACATATCCATCTGCACCTTTGTGGTAGGATGTAATGGATTTAGTATTGACAATGTGAGATTTGTGTATTCTTACAAAATGATCGGGCAGCAATTCTTCAAAATACTTAAGAAAACGACACACCATCTTTTTTTGTTTGCCTTGCAGAAAGATGTCTGTGAAGTTTCCATTGCCTTGGAGCCTGACCACATTTTCCGTTTTAATCACATCAAATCCTTCGATTGTAGGTAGTACAAGTTGGTGCAATTCTGATTTTTTCTCTGCGAGATTTTCAAGTAAAATTTTGTTTCGGTTGATGTGTTGTTTTTGGTCGATATTGGTTTTTACCTTTTCTACAGCAAGGATGAGTTCTTCTATACTCACAGGTTTTAAAAGATAATAAGCAGCTGCTTTATTGATGGCTTTGATGGCATACTCGGCATAAGCAGTGATAAAAATGGTCTCAAAATGTACATCGCTACAAGCATCAAGCACGTCAAATCCATTGCCAAAAGGCATCTCCACGTCTAAGAATACTACCTCGGGCTTCACATTATGAATCATCGGAACAGCTTCATGGATATTGGATGCTACACCTAACAACTGAATAGATGGACAATATCTTTTGATATAATCCGCCAGTATTTCCTGAGCGATTTTTTCGTCTTCTACGATGACAGATGTAATCATAAAGTTTTGTTTTTAGGTATTTTATCGGCAATATCTGCTGGAAATATGATGTCTATTTTTGTCCCTGTACTATCTACTAAATCTTCCGTATGACATTGAATATTAAGCGAATATAGTTCATTGAGCAGTTGGATTCGTTGAGTAATATTGTCTGTTCCTTTGCTTTTTCGTTCTCGTTGATGAGCAGTTTTGAGTTTGTGGCTTTCTGCTCTTCCGATGCCATTGTCTTCCACAGTCACATGGATAGAATTGTTATTTTTTGAAATGGTTACTTGTAACAATCCCAACGAATCTTTATACCGGAGTCCATGCCAAACTGCATTTTCGAGATGTGGCTGAATGATCATATTCGGAATCAAAACATCATCTTGGTCTATGGCATCATCTATGTGCAGTGTGTAAGTAAACTTGTCTTTGAATCGTTGATATTCGAGTTGCAAATAATTTTCTATCATACTTATTTCCTTCGACAATGGGATGAAATCGTGGGCAGAATGCTCTAATACACCACGCATTAAGGTAGAAAACTTGGTCAGATATTGATTGGCAGTCCTTTCGTCATGTTGAGAAATGAATTGATTGATACTGTTGAGACTATTGAAAATGAAGTGAGGATTCATGTCTTTTCTTAGCGACTGTAGGGCGATGATTTTGTTTCTACGACGGATGGATCGGAGCGATTTGTAAAT
>JBGSOH010000530.1:0-3712 GCA_041739205.1 Saprospiraceae bacterium | reverse complement strand
ACAAACATTGGTACGCCACAAACAGAATCTTTTTGGATGTCAAAATCAGCCATCGGTTTAGGATGCACAATAATCGTTCTAGAAGTTGTATCAGAAGGACAACCGTTATCTGTCAGACTGACCAAACTTACTTCATAAGTTCCAGGATTGACAAAAGTATATTCCAAATCTTTTTCTACAGAAGAAGTACCATTTTTAAGGTCCCAAATATATTGAGTCGTAGCTGTAGATAGGTTTGTAAAATTAACCATAAGGTCTTCGCAACCACTTTCATTGTCAACTATAAAATAGCTAGTAGGAGAAGGAAGGATATCAATAACGCTATAACTGCTATCTATACAACCGAAAGTACTCATAGCTACCAAAGTAACACTAAACGCCCCTGAATCAGATGGTAGCCAAGTGATGTTTTGAGTAAGATAACTATTGTTTTCGAAGATCCATTCTTGACCTACACTCCCCGTACTTAGATTTGTAAAAGGAATGGAATCGTATCTATGACAATATTTCTGCATAGGGAAACTAAACCTACTTTCTGGTTTGGGATGCACGATTATATTAAGCACAGAAGTATCCGAAAAACAACCAAAACTATCATAAACGGTTAGCTTTACCTGAAAAGTACCATCTTGCTGAAAAGTATGCATCGGATTTTGTGCATTGGAGTTAGATGTCATATCGCCGAAGTCCCAATCAAAACTACTGCCTGAAGTACTATTGTTTGCAAAAGAAATCTCTAGTGGCTCACATCCTGCAAGCACTGACGGTGTGAAAGATGCAGTAGGTAGTCCGATGATTCTTATCGTTTTAGTAACGCTAAATGGACAATTATTGACCAATGAAAATGCAGTTAAGGTCACTATAAATACTCCAGCTGTATCATAAATATGCATTCCTGAAGGATCAATGTTGCCATCTCCATAATCCCATATCACGCCACCAATACCTATACCTAAGTTCGTAAAATTTACTTGTGATCCTACACATGCGAATGATGGTAAATCAAAATCTACAAATGGCGCAGGAAGAACAGTAACTACAACCGTATCAGTGTCTGATCCACAACGACTAGCATAGAGAATGGCAGTGTATGTACCAGCTTGCGACATATCAAACAAGGCTATGTCGCCAGAAGCACCTGACAAAGTTCCGTCTGGTGCAATTAACTTCCAAGTATTGATAGCGCCTGGCGTAGAAAAAGCAGTCAACACTAAAGTATCATATTGACACAAAGATAATCCTGGCGATTCTATAAAAGCGGTAATGTCCGGTGGATAAATATTCACTTCCTTAGTCAAACTATCTGTTCCACACATATTGGTACCTACAAAAAGTATTTCATAAGTCGTTATTTGTTCTGGAAGAGTCGTATATGTTTGTGCAGGTGGAATAGAATCCGAATAAATATTACCATTTCCCATATTCCAAAAAAAGGTCGTCGGATTTCCCAATGAAGTATTGGCAAAATCTATGGTTAATGGCGAACAACCACTTTGCTCACTGACTCCAAAATCAACAATCGGATAAGGATGTACGAGCACAGAATCTTCATAAAATACCGTACCACATTGATTGGTGACTGCTAAAGAAATGATAAATACACTATCTTTAGTGATACCGTCCAGAATCACAGAAGGCAGTAAAGCATCCGCATATACCGTATTATTAATATCCCATTCATAGCTGATATCATCTCCACTACTTTGATTTGAAATCATCAATTCGAAAGGCGCACAACCTTCTTCATCTAAGAGCGTAAATGCTGAAATTGGTCTTGTGGTGACATAAATTTCTTGAGTTGTAGCTGCGCTACACATAAATTGATTGGTGACTTGCAGGGTAATGGTATACGTACCTTGATTTGTATATTGATGGATGATTGAATCCACCATTGAAGTAGTTCCATCACCAAGATTGAACAAGATTGTATTGTTTCCCAGCGTTTGATTTATAATGGTAATGTCTTCATTTATACAAGTCAGACCATCGATGTCAAACAATGGAATAGGTAGAGAATGTACGATAAAAGTTTTTGATTTACACGCTTGGCAACCTTGCACACTGACATCCGTAAGACAATATGTGTACTTATATAGACTATCCAAGGTCAATTGGGTGACATCTATATTTCCCGTTATTGGGTTAATGGCTACACCTGACCATAAGCCATTTGCAGGACTATTTCCAGTGAGTGTAAAAGATGATGTACCTTGACAAGTTTCTTGATCGGGTCCTGCACTTAGATTGACACCAGGATTTTTAATATCTATTTCAACTGTTTCAATTTGTGCACAAGATGTTCCTGGTTGAAAACTATATGTATAAATTTTTATTCCTTGCCCAGCGTTGGTTAAGTTGATAATACCTGTATTAGGATCGACACCTGGACCTGACCATGTACCACCATTTACACTGGCAGAAAGTGTGAACAAACTATCAAAAATACATAAAGTGGTATCTGCCGTTGTAGTAAGTATTGGCTTCTCTATAAATTTAATAAATGCAGAATCTCTAACTTCACACCGATTCCTACTGTAAATAATAGTAACAGGCAAAACGGAAACATTGTAGTTTGCTAAATCTATTGTAGTATCTACAGAAATATTCCCCAAGAGAAAACTGAACATACCACCTGATGGATTGACATTGGTAATTAGGAGATCTTCAAGAGACACTATGCCACTTCCAATACAAACTACACTTGTATCCTTTACTGTAAGAGTAGGGAAAGCTTCTACACGCACATTCATAGTCTTCTCAATCTTACAGCCATTTACATCATTATAAACATAGTCAATAGGAAAATCGCCAATGCCCGAGAGACTAGGATTAAACAAACCTGCAGCAGTAACAGCTGGATCACCCGACCATACACCAGAAGAAGGGTTGGCGATAAGTTGTGTAATGGGAGTATTTTCGCAAAAAACGACATCTGAGATGGTAACATTTTCTGAAGCCACTACTTGTAAAGTGATATTAGCTATGGATTGACAATTATCGGGACCAACGGTATAAGTTATTGGGTAACTGCCCGGATTTAGGATGCTCGGATCGAAGATACCCATACTTGTATTAGTGATACCTTGACCTGACCAAGTACCACCTATCCTATCTGCTCGGAGTGTATCAGGGCTGCTGGTTTGGCAGAATATTTTATTTGGGTCTGCAATGGTGACCGGATCACGGGAATTGACAACTAGCTGAACAGTTCTTGTTATGGTATCACACTCTGCATCCGCTTTTAAAGTTATAGTATAAGTCCCTGGTGAGTTATAAGTAATTGGTCCAGGATTTTGCTGACTAGATGATGGTGGATTACCGCCTGGAAATGACCATGTGTAAGAGTTTACACCAGGCGTTTCATTTAATATTGGAGTATAAACAGCTGTTTCGCAGAATTCAGGTGGAGTGCTTAAGGATATTATTGGAGCATCTACAACTTTCAGGTTCCACGTCCATATAACTGTGCCGCAAACATTCATTGATTTCAATTGAAACTTCAAAGGTTTATTTCCTGTACTATCTAAAACTACAAACTTTATGGTATCTAGATAAATAATAGTATCAATTGGAAATTTCTTTTCTAAGTTCCTGATTTTTTGATCTAGCTTCCATCTTGTGGTGTCAGTGAGTACATTTACAGGAGAATTATTATTGCCAAGAAAAACCCAATTGGTATTACTCCACTGATTACTTCTATTAATCAAAGTGA
>JBGSOH010000517.1:0-23371 GCA_041739205.1 Saprospiraceae bacterium | reverse complement strand
GCAATGGAGAAGTCTCAAAACTCAATTGAAGAGTTGCGTACGAGATCAAAACCATTACCAAGTGCAAACATATAAATTTGTTTGCACTTGGTAAAAAAAAACATCGCCAAATATTATAAAATTAACGGTATAACTAAAGGGTGAAAGATTTAGATTAGTTATTTGATTTTCTGAGTAATTAAAATCTTGCAATTTAATCAATGAATCTATCTGCAAAGATTTAATTTGGTTAATGGGACAGTATAATCTTTCTAAATTGATTAAAGAATTAATATTTAGTGTCGAAAGTTGATTTTTACCACAGGACAGTTCTTTTAGCTTCGTCAATGATTGTATATTTAAACTAGTCAATTGATTATCGTAGCAATATAATTCAACTAAATTCGTCAGTGAGCTTACATTTAATGTTTCCAGTCTATTACTAGTGCAGGATAAATCTACAAGATTAGTTAAATATTCTATTTGTAATGAAGAAATTTGATTAGAATTACAGTCTAATACTTTTAAATTAATTAAGGAATTAAGATTTAAATTTGCGATATTGTTTCCATTGCATTTCAATTTTTGTAAGTTCGTAAAATTTTCAATCCCTTCCAAACTAAAAATTTGTTTATGTGAAACATTTAGTCTATTAACAGTTAGCGCTTCACCCACATCAATCTCCCCATCGTCATTCAAATCTGCATCTGCATCGCCTATACCATCACCATCTAAATCTACACAGTATGTGTTCACCAATGCATTCTTAAATCTAACATCAGGAAAATCAATAATCTGACCACTAGCTACACCACAAATTACCAAAAACAAAAGGGTTAAAACGTTTTTCATTTCTATAATTTTAATGATTATTTCAACATCAGAAAAGGTAGGATTGTGCAGCTGTCAGCTTCTCTTCCACTTTATCATTTCGCCGGACAAAAATCATCTATTTCTTCTTCTGTGACAAAGATAATAGAAATCTTTTATTCGCTTAGTTTTTCTACCACTTATTGATCATGAAATATTCCCATCAAAATAAGGGTTTTGATAATAGTATAAACCCACATCTTACCCATCTTATGTTTGTTATCAAAATAAAAAGCTCCTTGCCGACCGATTTGGTGGACAAGGAGCTTGGTTTTTGCCGATTGAAATGAGTCGTCTTGATGTCAAGTCAGTTCACTTCAATCTTTTATGCAGTTCCATTTAATTATGTGGGATAATGTCAATGATAACTGTACGGTTATAAAATCTTTCTTCGGGCAATGTATTTTTGAATGGGGACAATTTAGAATCTTCTCCAAACCCAAACACCTCAAATGTTACATCTTTTCTACCTGCTTTTTCCAGACTATTCATTAGGATTTTGTGTACATCGTGCGCTCTTGCAAGGGACAGATTACTATTATTTAATTCATCCCCGATTGTATCCGTATATCCGTGGATATAAACTACACTATTGGGCGAAATAGTGGGTGCAATCACGTTTGTTAAATATTTTTTATAAATATCAATGGCTTTAGCATCATTAAATTCATATAGAATACTGTATCGTTTGCCTTCCTGATCTTTTGTAGGTGTCCATTGGACGATTTCAGACGTGGCATCTTGCATGATCGTAGAACCATCTTTTTTGGTACCTTTCATCGTTATTTTATAAACGCCTTTAGGTTGATCTCCCAATACTGACTTTCCAGACAGGTACACATTTTTTCCTGTATAGGGACCAAAATTTTTGGTGTTACCTTTTTGATCTTTAACTTCCATCGTCCAGAAACTGAGTGTATTGTCTTTATCTTCGACATTAAAGGAAACATAACTACCTAATGGTGCCATTTGAGTGGCTTTGATTTGCACAGGTTTAAAAGATGGGGTATTTACATCTCCGAATTCCATTAATAGTTCTGGAGATTTACTCTCTATGGATACCCTGCGATCTCCGGCTCTTAATAGGTCAAGTTCAAGTGTTCCACCTGGTTGTTCTGAAGGTATTTTTGGTTTGGTACCACCTTCTACGACTATTCTCGATGGATTGATACCAAAAACAGTTGTTAAATAATTTTTTACGGACGTGGACATTTTCAATCCATCTTCCGCACCTTTTTCTGATGATCCTACCAATGTAATGGATGTGCCAGGATTTCTGACCATTCGATCGCCCATGACATTCAATAAATTGTAATAAACCAACATGACCTTTTCTGATCTATCAGCCGAATTATTTGATTCAAACACACCTGCTTGATCTTCTTTGAAATCTTTTACTTGATCTTTGTTTAGCAAAATATATCGCTCTGGGATTTCAGTAGAACCTAAGTCAAAAAAGATATAATTACGCAATGGAAAAGTTTCTGCATATACGCGCTCAGTAGGGATGTTTTTGGGTGATTTTACAGTAAATCTAATATCATCCATGGTCATCAAAACATTTACCAAAGGAATCTCTCTACCACGACCAAACTTAAGTCCTGCTCCTACTCTTAATGTGGTGATATTCCAAGTTTCTACCGTCCTAGGAGATAGTCCGAAATAGGGTTGGAAAGATACGAATGGTGATAAGACAGCTTGTATTTGGTTGTCTCGCGAATTTATTGCAATGTCTAAACCTGCACCTATTTGTGCCGAAATGAGACTTTCTTTTACGTTGTTAAGATCACCTGTGACTGGAGGTAAAAGCTCTTGATCTGGTAAAGCAGGATTTCTACCCAATGAATAGGTGAAAGATTTATCCCTATTGAATGCAAATCTTGGACCTGCAAAAAGATAAAAATTTGAATTGCCTGGCGCAAACTTTATACTTGGTTCCACTGTGATATAACTCAACTTGACAGATAAATCTGATGGACAATTGCAATCAGATATCACTTGATCAAAGTCACTATTGCGATTATCATATCCTGCCTGCAACATGAAGCCCCATCCGGAAGTAGGATGGCTGTATTCGATAAGTGGAGCAATATACAATCCTACTCCGTTACCGTCATGAAATGCCACAGGTGGTGTAAATGCGGCTGTCAACTGTTGGGTAGAGCCTCGATGAAAATTAAAGTTTGCACCAGCAGCAGCGCCAAACCACCAAGAAGGTTTTTCATATTTGTACACTTGTGCTTCAATCGAAATAGATAGACCTGTAGCTAGAATGATAAGTATCATTAAGCGCTTAGTCATTGTTTTTGATGCGACCCAAGTTTGATGGAATACGCATGAAGAATTAATTTTTTGATTCATTTTCTTAAATTTATGGTTTAATTATAAAATTGGTATTGGTCATGACTACAGCACCATTTATACAAAGCATTCTACCTACTGCAGATGCACCAGAATTCATAGTGACAGAAGTTAATGCCAAAATATTACCTTTGAATGAAGTAAAATCTCCTATGGTAGCTGAACTACCTGTCTGCCAAAAGATATTTTTTGCTTGAGCACCACCTATTAAAATGACATTACCACCAGCGCCACCTATCGTAGTAAAGCCTGATGCAATCTGAAATATCCACACTGCATCTGCATTACCTTGAGCATCCAAAGTAAGATCTCCTGACTGAATCAAAAGGGTAGAATTGGTTTTGTAGATACCAGGTGCGAGTGTTGTACCTCCTATATCCCCTGAAACGATCACGGGCGCAGGTGTAGTAGCTCCTTCGGCAAACAAATAAGCATCCGTAAGATCTTGTTTTGCTTCGGTAAGAATAGCCGCAATACCGGGTGGTGTAGCATCATCAGAAGCATAAATAGCTCCGTTAATGACGGTAGCAGGTGGGAATCCTGTTACAGATGACCTGACACCAGGCGTAATACCTACATCCATATTAATTATTTGGCTAAAACCAGCATTATTACTAATGCCTACACCTGCAAAAATGCCATAAGCAGCTACTGAATTAAGGTCTACTACCTGTGGGCCGCCAGGTGCTTTAGTGGTAAAACTCCATACATAATCATTAGCTATTGGCACGCCTGTCATACTTCTAGCACCTGTAGTGATCGTAGCTGTATAGGTAGTACTTGGCAATAAATTATTTGATGGGTTAAAGGAAGCTGTAGTACCACTGTAGGTAATAACTCCAGTCACGGGTGACCCGTTTTGTTGGAGTTTAAAAGTACTGCTATTTATAGTAGAAGGATCCATTGGGACACTAAAACTAGCTGTGACCGTTTTGTCAATGTCTACATTTGTTGCATTATTTAATGGATCTGTGGATATTACAGTAGGTGAAAGGACAGAAACTGTGCTAAATGTCCAGACATAATTATTTGTCATGGATGTACCTAATGTATTTTTGACACCGTTTGTAATGGTTGCCGTATAGACAGCACCAGCTTCCAAACTGAAAGTGGGATCAAAAGAAGCCGTAGTACCACTATATGTGACCGAACCAAGGATTTGTGTATTTCCACGAAAGAGTGTAAATGTCGTAGTATTAATGGTGATAGGATCCATTGGCACACTAAAGGTAGCAGTGATCGTTTTATCCAAAGCCACATTTGTTGCATTATTTAATGGATCTGTGGAAATGACGGTAGGTGGAATTGCAGCCGCGCTAGTGCTGAAGGTCCAGACATAATTATTTGTCATAGAGGTACCCGCTGAATTTTTTACGTCGTTGGTAATGGTGGCTGTATAAATAGCACCTGCAACTAGATTGCTTGAAGGATTGAATGTAGCGGTTGTCCCTGCATAACTAACCGTTCCATTGACTTGAGTAGCTCCACGGAAAAGCATAAAAGTCGAAGTATTAATCGTTGTAGGATCCATGGCTACACTAAAGGTGGCCGTGATCATTGTGTTTAGGTCTACATTAGTTGCATTATTTACTGGATCTGTGGATATTACAGTAGGTGGAATGGCCGCTATAGTGCTAAATGTCCATAAGTAATTATTGGTCATTGGAGTACCCAAGACATCTTTAACACCATTTGTTATTGTAGCAGTATAAACTTGTCCATTCTCTAAATCATTGGTAGGATTAAAGGAAGCCGTTGTGCCATTATAAGTAACTGTACCCGTAATTGGAGTTGTTCCACGAAAAAGTGTGAAAGTGGCATTGTTTATAGTGGTTGGATTCATCGGAACACTAAATAAGGCAGTAATTGTTTTATTCAAACTAACATTTACTGCATCATCTGTAGGATCTGTAGAGATAATGGTTGGTGCCAAAACTACACCTGTACTGAATGTCCACATATAAGTGTCTTGCATAGGTGTACCCGCCTGACTTCTGACAGCATTAGTGATGGCAGCCGTGTAAGTGACACCAGCTATTAAGTTTTCAGTTGGATTGAATGATGCTGTCGTACCTGAGTATGTAACTGTTCCATCTATCAAGTTGGTCCCATTTTTTAATGTAAAAGTGTTATTATTTATAGTGGTTGGATCCATGTTTACATTAAAAGTGGCAGAAATTGTTTTATTCAAAGGTACTTCTGTTGCATTATTTATTGGATCTGTACTTATTATTATTGGAACTATTCCTGTCGATGTAGTAAAGGTCCAAACATAATCATCAGTTAAGGATACACCAAGGAGATTTTTTACACCTGTGGTGATTCTACCTGTATAAAGTGTTCCTGATGTAAATGGTACATCGGGTGTAAATGTAGCGGTTGACCCAATATAAGAAAGTGATCCACTGATGATTGTTGCTCCATCTCGTATAATAAAAGTAGTATTTGTGATAGAGGAATTATTCATAGGCTCACTAAATGTGGCAGAAACTACTTTGTCTAATGGCACATTAACAGCATTATTCGTAGGATCTGTCGATATAACCATAGGCGCTTTTAATGATCCAGTAGTAAAAGTCCATGTATAATCAGCAACAAGTGATGTACCAGCTGTATTTTTTACATTGGTACTTATAAAACCTGTATAAACGGTATTTGATTTCAAATCTTCCGAAGGTGTAAATGATGCAGTTGTCCCAATAAATGTAACCACTCCAACAATTTTAACACCATTGGTACTAATGTAAAAGGTAGATGAATTTATAGTGGCAGCATCCATAGGCATACTGAATGTTGTTGTAATTATTTTATTTAGCGTGACATTTTGTTCCAAATTTACGGGATCTGTGGAAACAACTAAAGGTGATAAGATTTCCCCTGTACTAAATGTCCATACATAATCTGACTGAAGAGCATTTCCCTTTTTATCCTTAACGGTTGTCTTCACCTTTCCAGTGTAGGTCGTATTTGGATTTAATGCAGTAGAAGGCGTGAAAGTGGCTGTAGTGCCAGCATATGTAATTGTTCCCACGACTTCTGTAAGTCCATCTATAGTTAAAGATGTACTAGTTATCGTAGTTGGATCCATCTCTTCATTAAAGTTAACTAAAATAATTTGACTTATTGGGACGTTTGTCTCCCCATTTGTCGGATCAGTTGATATAACAACTGGACAAACTCCGTCTATCTCAACGAAATCATCTTTAAGACATCCAGCAAATATAAGTAATACCATAGCAATTCCTATTGCTAAAAATTTTTTACTAATCATGTTTATGATTTAATATTGTGAAAGAATTTCCACAATGTAAAGGTATAGGTATCAATTACTTCTGCCCTTATACAATTCTACATTAAGATTGTATCATTCATTTGTTTTAATTGAAAATGTTGATACATAAAGACTTAAAGGTGAGTAATCGGACAAAAGTCCTTTATATCCTAATATTCTCTTTTAAAATATCCGTATCTCCAAAACATTTTTCTAATAATTACTATTCACTTGTTATACCTTTATTTATTGATTATAATCTGATCATGCAAGATATTTTAGACCTAGACGAAGATACCATTACCGCAGATGATTTTATCACCATCATCGGTGCCAATGAAAATAATCTCAAAAATGTTTCTGTAAAAATTCCCCGAAATCAACTCGTGGTCATCACAGGTCTGAGTGGCAGTGGGAAGTCGTCACTCGCTTTTGATACGTTGTATGCAGAAGGTCAACGTCGATACATGGAGACATTTTCAGCCTATGCACGACAATTTATAGGATCGATGGATAGGCCAGAAGTAGAAAAAATAGACGGTTTAAGTCCCGTAATTTCTATAGAGCAAAAAACAACGGCTTGGAATCCTAGGTCAACGGTCGGCACGACAACAGAAATATATGATTTTCTTCGTCTTTTATATGCTAGGGTAGGTGAGGCGTACTCTTATGTCACTGGCGAAAAAATGATCAAATACACCGAAGATCAGATCGTAGAGCACGCACTTTCTCATTTTTATGGTAAAAAAATCGCTATTCTTGCACCTGTCATCAGGGCTAGAAAAGGTCATTATCGTGAGTTATTTGATCAGACACGGAAAAAAGGATTTACCAAAGTTCGGGTAGATGGAGAAATCGTTGATCTAGTACAAGGTTTGCAGCTCGATAGGTACAAAGTACACGATATTGAGATCGTAGTAGATCGTCTAAAGGTAGAAACTGACAAAACCGAAAGGCTGACGGCTTCCCTACAGATGGGTCTGAAATTGGGAAATGACTTTATCATGATCATTGATACAGATGATAATACAATGAAGGCCTACTCCAAAAGTCTCATGGATCCACTTTCAGGTGTCTCCTATGACGAACCATCACCTAATAATTTTTCTTTTAATTCGCCTTATGGCGCTTGCCCTGATTGTAATGGTCTAGGCGAGCAACACAAAGCCGATATGGCCAAAATCATCCCTGATAGATCCAAAAATATCAACCAAGAAGCGATCAAACCTTTTGGTGCTGTAAGGGATACCAACACATTCAAACAACTCAAAAAAATAGCCGCTGATTATAAATTTAATTTTGATACACCTGTAGATAAAATACCCGAAAAAGCATTGGATATCATTCTCCATGGTGGTGACAATTCTTATGGCGTCGCTTACGGAAATGTGGCCAATGATTATCTCTATGACCTTGCAAATGAAGGTATTGTCAATATGGTAGAGCGATGGTATAGAGACTCTACTTCTGAAAAAATAAGGTCATGGGCAGAAGAGTTTTTGAGCATCGTACCATGCCAAACTTGTGAGGGTTTTAGATTAAAAAAAGAATCACTTCACTTCAAATTGGGTGAAAAACATATCGGTCACTTAGGCGAAATGAACATTGATGAGCTTCACGCTTGGATAGGTGAATTGCCTAATTACATGGATGAAAAACAAAAAGTGGTTTCCTTCGAAATTTTAAAAGAAATTAGACTCAGACTCGGTTTTCTTCTTGAAGTAGGTCTTGGGTATCTCAATCTCAATCGTACCACAAGAACTCTTTCAGGTGGAGAATCTCAACGAACAAGACTTGCTAGTCAGATAGGAAGTCAACTCACAGGCATCACCTATATCATGGATGAGCCAAGCATCGGATTGCATCAGCGTGACAACCATAAACTTATCAAAGCACTCAGAGACTTGACGGAAATAGGCAATTCTGTGCTTGTTGTTGAGCATGACAAAGACATCATGTTGGCATCAGATTACATCATTGATCTTGGTCCAGGCGCAGGCATGCATGGTGGTGAGATCGTGACTATGGGTACACCAGAAGAATTTCTGAAACTTGGTGGCACGACGGCAGGATATCTCAGCAACAGGCTCCGCATAGAAGTACCTAAAACGAGAAGAAAAGGCAATGGCAAATTCCTTGAGCTAAAAGGTGCCACAGGTCATAATCTCAAAAATGTAGATATCAAACTTCCACTTGGTACGCTCATTTGTGTGACAGGTGTGTCTGGTAGTGGTAAATCTTCATTGATCAATGAGACTTTGTACCCGATCCTAAGACAACATTTTTACAATAGTATTCAGAAACCTTTGCCATACAAAAGCATCACAGGACTAGAACACCTTGATAAAGTCATTGAAATAGATCAGTCGCCGATTGGACGTACACCGAGGTCAAATCCAGCTACGTACATTGGCGTATTTACGGATATTAGAAAGTTGTTTGGCAATATGCCAGAAGCAAAAATTCGTGGATATCAGCTCGGTAGATTCTCCTTTAATGTGGCGGGTGGCAGATGTGAAACATGCGAAGGTGCAGGCAAAAAACTCATAGAAATGAACTTCCTGCCAGATGTTTTGGTAGATTGTGAGCAATGTATGGGCAAGCGCTACAATAGAGAGACATTGGAGATTCTTTTTAAAGGGAAGTCTATATCAGACGTCTTGGATATGTCGGTTGAAGATGCTACTGAATTTTTCAAAAGCATACCATCCATTTATAGAAAACTCAAAACTTTGGATAGTGTAGGACTTGGATACATCACACTTGGTCAGCAAGCAACTACGCTTTCAGGTGGAGAAGCACAACGTGTAAAACTATCTGAAGAACTCTCCAAAAAAGATACAGGCAATACCATTTATATCTTGGACGAACCAACGACAGGACTGCATTTTGACGATATTAAGCAGTTACTTGGAGTCATCGATAAATTGGTGGAGAAGGGTAACACAGTCATAATCATCGAACACAACATGGATGTCATCAAGGTATCAGATTATGTGGTAGATTTAGGTCCTGAAGGTGGAAAAGCAGGCGGCATCATCCAATTTGCAGGTACACCTGAAGCCATGATCAAAAAGAGTAATGGCCATACAGCAGAATATCTTAAGAAGGAAATGTAACTTACTTCCGATGGTATGGCTCTAAGACATGCTATCGGTAATAGATAGCATCAAAATATTTAGAAACTAAATGAATTAAGAATAATTTTTTGATTGATTTAGTCAGTTTCTTAAAATTAAATATCTTTACATCAAATATTTGGTGCAATTATGAAATTAGAAAGGATATTAGACAAGCTTGGTTCTCTGGAAAAGAACTCATTTATAAAAATTATAGACAATATTATTGTCAAAAAACCGAAGAATAATATTGAAATTGATAAGATACTTTCGTCAGGGGATAAAACCATAAAGTCTGTCGACAATCAAAATATTGTTAAAATATTTTCGCTCATTAAGGATGAATATAAAGAAATTATAAAGTCTGAATTTAGAGAAACTCAATCTCAATTTGACATCTTAATAGATATTATAATTAAAGATGGAAATTGTATTTTAAAACAAGACTGGTTTTCTAGATTATATGAAAAACAGCTCAAGCTTATTAAAGACAAAACAAAAGCTTTGATTCTTGAGATGGAATCAGAAAAATCTGAAATGCTTGCCGATAGAAGACGTGATTATAAAATTTATAAGTCATGCTTAGAAACAGCATATGAAAACGATGTATTAAATAATAGAGATAAGAAGATAACATCTGATGAACATTCTATTTTGTTGACGTTGAGTAAAGAATTAGATTTATCGCAGGAAGAAGTTAAATTGATCAATTATTCAATTATTCCAATAAAAAAATTAGATATCCAAGAAGTGATAAATAATCTAAAGAATATAGGTGTAATATTTTTTTCGAAAAAGGATAATACTATTTATATTCCTGACGAGGTAGTTTCAATATTGAGAGAGTCAAGAGAAAAAGAAGTGGCGGATAAGTATTTTAGAAGGACCTTAAAAGCACTTAGAGAACCTGTTATAAATCAAATAGCAAAAAAACATGGTATTGATAGGAAACTTTCTATTTCAGAAAAAATCGAAGAAATAATTAGTATTGGAGTTTCATTTTCTAGTATTTTAAAAAACGATATTTACAAAGAAGGCTTAACGATAACTGAAAAGAAAAAAGAACTGAACGAGCTTTTTGAAGAAACTTTAGGCATTCAAAATCTTAAAGGTAACACATTAGAAGATAAAATTTTAAGTTTGCAGAAATATTATGACGGAATTGAAAAGGATGAAAGTATTGGTATTTCTTTGGATGGATATGAAAAACTTCTGAATGAGTTAAATGAAACTTTGCCAAGTTTAAATAAGTATATAAGACAACAATTTGAATTTCAAGAAGAAGTGGTGTTGTTTGGGAGTTTCTTGCTTGATTATAATATAAAACCAAGAGATATTCTTGACCTAATTAGCAAAGATGATTTAATTAAATTTTTAAAAGAAAGGAATATTAAGCAAAGAGGAGATAATATTTCAAATATTTTAGAACACTATAAAGATACTGAAAACCTATTGCTTGAAAATTATGAGAATATTGGATTTAGAAATTTAAATGCATTAAAGGATAATGGTATTTTCATTAAGGAAGCTGAATTAGGTTTGAAATTTGAGGAGCTGACAAAGTTTATATTTCAAAAATTAGGTTTTAACGTTGATGAAAAATTAAAAAATAAACTTAATACTCCAAAGGATAAAATAGATATTCTAATAAATTTGGATGGAAATGAAGTTATACTTGTAGAATGTAAAACAAATAAAGAGATCGGTTACAATAAATTCAGTATGGTTTCAAGGCAATTAAAATCATATCAGAATTTATTAAATCATAACGGCCTTCGAGTAAATAAAGTTTTATTAATTGCACCTGATTTTAGTGATGATTTTATAACTGATTGCGAAATTGATACTGAAATCAATATTTCTCTCATCACTGCTCCAACACTGATAAAAATTAATGAAGCATTTAAGACATCAAAACATAAGGTTTTCCCTCATATTTTATTTAGAGATGTTATTATAAATGAACAGCGTATTTTAAAAGCACTAGAAAAGTAAAACTTTACTATAATTCTGGCAACTCCTTTTTATTCTTAATCACATCAGATGCTTTTTGGATGGCAGCATCTTGACCGAGTAAGTAGGATTCAGATTTGGATTTTCCTATGATGATTTTCATAAGATTGCTTTTTATTTCGCTATCCAATTTATTTAGTTGACCCGAAGGTATCGAAGTTCCTTCCGACTCTTTCAAAGCATATTCTGAAAATGATTTGTAGAAATCATCACTCACTTTCCAATTGTTTATACCTTCTAAAGTGTTAGGGATTTTTGATTTGTTTTTTGTAGCATATCTATAAGTAAACTCAGGTATAAAGGACTTCAGTAACATAAAATTTTCATTTCTGAATATCGTATCCATTCCCACAAAAATATCTGGTGTGATGCCACCTGAAGCAGTGACTTTTCTTTTTTTGACTAGTGTGAAATACTCTTTTTTGTCATCTACCAAGGTACTGTCTTTATGAAACAAATCACCATTGGTATATCTAGCGCCATAATCTTCATCATAACTTTCTCTATCAGAATAATCTCTCTGTATCGACCTTCCCGAAGGCGTGTAATACCTAGCTACGGTCAATCTGATAGCTCCGCCATTATTCAGATCGTATTGTTCTTGAACCAATCCCTTGCCGTATGACCTTCTACCTATGACATGGCCACGATCCCAATCTTGGATGGCACCTGCTATGATTTCACTTGCTGATGCAGTGTTTTCATCAATGAGTACAACAATTTGGTCTATTTGGAAGAAATGTTTACCATTACTTTTGTATTCATTTTTTTTATTTTTCCTTCCTTCTGTATAGACCAATAACTTATCTTTTTCTGCAAATAATTGGCACAAAATATTTGTAGCTTCGGGAAGATAGCCACCAGGATTATCTCTTAGGTCCAGGATAAGATGTTTTGCTTTTCCTTTTTTATCGACATTGATGGGTTGGAAATATTTTTCTACTTCATCCATAAACTCGGTGTAAGTCTTCGAGCCGAATCTTTCTATTTTTAAGTAAGCAGTTTCAATGTCAGGAAGTAGAGATGATGAAACCGAAGAGACAGGTATAACATCGATGGCCACATCCGTGGCTAGAATGTTTTTATCACGCATAATGCCAAGAGTCACTTTTTCGCCTTTTTCTTTGCGAAGCATAGACCTTACTTTTTCGTAAGCAATATTTTTACCTGCAATGATCGAGTCATCTATCGTTATGATCTTGTCAAATGCTTTTATACCTGCACGAGACGCCGGACTGTTTTCCATCACTTGATAAATATTGATGGTATCGTCCACGATAAAATTTTCTATGCCTATACCATTAAATGATCCATTCATTTGGTCGGTGATATCTGCTAGTTCGCTTGGAGATATGTAACTAGAGTGTGGGTCGAGCTTAGAAAATATGGCAGAAACAGCTTCATTGAGCAAGTCGTCTGTATTAAGGCTATCTACGTATTTGTTTTCTACAAATCTCAATAACTCTTCTACTCGTCCTACTAATTTGATATGTTCGTCATCGTATTCGACAGCTTCTATGAGAGAACCGTCTGCTCTGTCATTCATCTTATATCCGACCATCATGCCTACGGCAATACATGCAGAGAGTAATAGTGGTTGGATGATGTTATAATTATCTTTTTTGTGGGAATCCAAAATGCTAATGGTATCAATTATGATTAATAAAAAACAATATGGTCTTGTACCAAAACCTTGTACTGCTAATTTCCTGCCAAATTAATGCATTCTACACGTTTCGCCCAATATTTTGTGTTTTAGAAGTATTAAATCAATAATTTTATTATAAATAGTAGTAATTATTATTCAATAAATACCATAGATTAATGAATAAATGTTCAAATTTGCAGAAATATTTACGTATGATATCTAAAAAAAAGCAAATAGAGTTAGATGGTGTCGATTCTAAGATTCTTTCTATTTTAGCGACTGATGCCAAAATGTCCTATGCAGAAATAGGAAAAAAACTTTTTGTTTCAGCAGGTACTATTCATGTCAGAATCAAAAAACTCACAGAAGCAAATTTGATAAAAGGTATCCGTGCAGATTTGAATTACGATGCACTTGGCTTTGATATTGTTGCCTTTTTAGGTATTTATTTAGAGAAATCTCACATGTATGATAGTGTCAAAGCAGAGATGAAAAAAATCCCTGAAGTCGTAGATGCGCACTATACAACAGGAAATTATTCCATCTTTGCCAAAATCATTTGCAGAGATACCGAACATCTTCGAGAAGTCTTATCCAAAAAATTGCAAGCCATCAAAGGCATCCAACGGACAGAAACATTTATCTCTTTAGAAGAAGCCATAAGCAGACCATTGATCTTAGCAAATGTAGATTGATGAATTCTTACAGGAGGCTCTTTCTGGACTTGCAAACTTGTTTGCAAGCACTTATGTATGTTGCAAACAAGTTCGCAACTCCAATATCAACCCCAATAATTGGGAAGGTCATTCGTTTATCAACCCCTGGAACCCAGTGATAAGCTTCGCGTCCTCGCGAAGTTTGGGTTAGTGCAAACGTCTCGTTTGCATAAATTCACCCATTCACTCCTTTTCTCATTCATTCCTTCACCCATTCACCCATTCACCCGAAGTCCTTCATGCAAAATCCTACTAAACTGCCATACATCTTCAAACGAATTGTAGAGTGGGACAGGAGCTATTCTTATTACATCTGGTTCTCTCCAGTCAGATATAACACCATGATCTGTTAAATAATTGAATAGCCTTTTGTCTGGTGTTATCATTTGTATGGACAATTGGCAACCTCTATTTTGAGCATCAGAAGGTGTGATAATTCTTATATTATTATTGTCTTCTTGTGCAATTAAATATGCAAGATATGCGGTGAGTTTTTCTGATTTATGTCTTAAAGCAGCTATACCAGCTTGATCAAAAATATCAAGAGAAGCTCTTATTGCAGCCATAGAAAGTACAGGCGGATTGCTTAGTTGCCAGCCTTCAGCTGTTTCTATTGGTTGAAAATCATCACCCATGAGAAACCTTGTTTTTTTGTCGTGTCCCCACCAGCCTGCAAATCTAGGTAGCTCTTTATTGCCATGATGCCTTTCGTGTACAAAACAACCTGAAAGACTGCCAGGACCTGAGTTAAGATATTTATACGTGCACCAAGCTGCAAAGTCAGGTCCATCATCATGAAGGTGTAATGCTAGGTTTCCTGCTGCATGCGCTAGATCAAAACCTACCACACATCCTTTGGCATGCCCCATTTGAGTGATTGACTTGAAATCATAAGCTTGTCCAGTGTAATAATTGACGCCGCCTATCAGAATGAGGGCGATTTCATCCCCATGAATGTCTAATATATTTTTAATATTATCCAAGCTCACTGTTTTCTCACCTTCATCGGGTACAAGTTCGATCATGCTATCTTTAGGATCAAAGCCATGGAACTTTATTTGGCTTTCTATGGCATACCTATCAGATGGAAACGGCGAATATTCGAATAAAATTTTATATCTAGTCGTGGTAGGTCTATAAAAACTTACCATTAGTAAATGTAAATTGACCGTCAGACTATTCATGACGACCACTTCTGAAGGGAGTGCGCCTACCACTTTTGCCAACTTTTCCGTAAGGAATTCATGGTATGGCATCCATGGATTTTTAGCATGAAAATGACCTTCCACACCTAGATTTTTCCAATCCTCCAGTTCTTGATTGACATAAGAAGTCGTCGATACTGGCATCAATCCTAGACTGTTACCGCATAAATAAATGGTATCGTGACCGCTAGGATCTTTAGGAATGTGAAACTGTTTTCTAAAACTTGCCAAAGGGTCTAGCTGGTCTTGTTCTTGTGCAAACTGAAGTGATGTATCCAAAATTTCTTTTTTTATGTCTATGATTTATAATGCAAATGTAGGTTTATGTTTTTAATTGATAACCTTTTACGGTTCAATATTATTAACTTCCATAGAGCCAATTTTTTACATTTTTATACCAAATATCATCTCTATCTTTCGCTGAAATCATACTAGCATTTACTGCTTCGTCTATAACTTTGCCAGGATAACAGCCTGCTACACTTTCCATTTCGCCGAGAGGATATGGATCATCTAGACCTGCGATTACTTGACTGACACCTGCTCTTTTTATTAATAATTCGAATGATAAAACATCATGCACAATAGAGTCAAAAAATACATTGCTATTGCGACTATTGGTTTCAGGATTTCTGCTCCCTACAAATAAATCAGGTCTGCCTTTGTACCCTTGAACTCTTCTACCATAACCCATCTGCCCAAATTGATTGCCATGTGCAAAACAAACTCTAACATTAGGGAATCTATCAGGAAAATCCATTAAACTATAAAAATGCCATGCATCCGCCGTCTGTGCGCACATCCAAATCAAATGAAAACGCCAAAATTTATCATCTAGTTGGATGATTTCTTCAGCATTGTAAGGATGGATTTCCACGGCTAATTTATACTGATCTGCAAGCTCAAAGATGGGAAGTACTGACTCATCAGCTATAGCGGTCCACTTACCATCTTTATTCAAAAAATGGGAAGGCAGACATAGCAATGGTAGATTAAATTGCTCCACACATCTACGTATTTCTTCCAATGCATCATCTACGTAAAGTGGTTGTACTACAAAACCTGAAATAAACTTATTAGGATATTCTGCTTGTAGTGAAGCATTAAACTCGTTTTGAAACCTGATGACATCCCGTGCGTCTTCTCTTTTATACCCATTACAATATAATTGAGATAGATTGAGTACCACTTCTTTATCGATGTGGTTGGTATCCATCCAAGCGATCTTCTCATTGAGAAAAAAACTTGCATCGGTGACAGGTCTACGCCAACTACCTTGACACATATAACTCATATCATCTTCTACCCAAAAGAACCCTTTATCTTTCATGAATTTGGGAATCTGATTAGGGTAGGGCAGCAAATGACCATGACCATTAATTCTCATGTGCTAAGGTTTCGTTTATAAAAAATCAAAGATAAAAATTCATTTTGCTATAAACAAAAAAAGGAGTCAATATTACTACTGATCTCCTTTTTGTATGACTTTGTAAATTA
Organism: Saprospiraceae bacterium; assembly: GCA_041739205.1. GTDB lineage: Bacteria > Bacteroidota > Bacteroidia > Chitinophagales > Saprospiraceae > OLB9. Next base: position 6,692 of record JBGSOH010000517.1, on the reverse strand, counting down.
TCTGTTATTTACCTCCGAAATTTACACCAAGTGTAAGTTCATGCGAACCACTATTGTAATCTTGGATTAGATTTGATGATGTGTTATAAGAATAGAAAAGATTCAATTTTTCCATTTTTGTTCCTATCAAAAAGCCCAATCTTTTGTCAGCACCCAATGTGTATGAAGCGCCACCTAACAATTTGTCATCCAAAAATCCGAAGACTAGGTTCAAATCTAAATGCGTAGGTACATTAGCAAGTTTTTTCAAAATGATGCTTGGTGTCATTGTTATATCATCTTGCACGTCTACTTTGTATCCAGCTTGAAGAATAATACCGATTTCTCTATCTAAAGTATCTGTTACTATCTCAGTTATTCTAGAACTTATAACAGATGGAAGAGACAATCCGTAAGTTAATCTATCCATGTAAGTACCATAAACACCAAGGGTTGCATCAAAATATTCTGCACCTGCAAGTCCTAATCCAATTAATGGATCAAGTGGATCAGCATTTCCAAAACCAGAAAGACCGTGTTTGATATATTCAGCAGATATCCCGAATCCTATCTGGTTGGTTGGTGATTTTATAGAGTAACTCACACCAAAAGCTCCTTTAGTGGTTTCTAATGCTCCAAATCTGTCTGAAAGGACATTAACACCTATACCAATACCATTGCCTACAGGACCATTGTATGATAAGGTCAATGTGCTAGGTGCACCATCAATACCTGCCCACTTATTACGGTAATTGACTAAGATTTGTTGTTGTGGCGTAGATCCATATGCTCCAGGATTGATCAATTGTGGACTAAGATGCGCTTGTGTATATAAATATCTTTCATCAAAATATCTTGACTGAGCGTGGATGCTTTGTGAAGCAATTATGATCACAGAAGCTACGATCAAAAATTTAATATATTGTATTGACTTCATATCTTTATCTTTTATGAATTTGTTCTTCAATGTTTGATTATCTTGTTCTTAATACGGTGACAGTACCTTTGTGAACTTCTTTTCTGCCTTGGCCAAAATTCACTGTAAGCACCCAAATATAAGAACTTTCGATCAAATCCTTCCCAGCATTATCTATACCTTGCCAAGTATTATCATAATTGCTTTGTGAATAAACCACTCTTCCCCATCTGTCAAAAACAGTTAAGTCTGAAGATTCGTCCGTGACACAATTAATCAAAAATACGTCATTAAAATTATCCCCATTAGGTGAGATGATCGTTGATGCTTCGTAACATGGTCCTTCTAAGCTACATTCTCTGACTTCTATATTTGTTACAGTTAGTGTACACCCGTTGGCATCAGTTACAGTAACATTATAAGCATCAACAGGTAAATCTTCGACTTTATTATCTGTTTCAGATAAGCCAAACCAGTTAAAGGTGTAAGGAGAAGTTCCAGTATTATTTAATGATATTTCGATTGAGCCAGTAGCATCATTCTTTTCAGTACATTCTACTTTTTGGGTAGCTGCAAGTCTTGTAGGTTGTATTACTACTAAATCGATTGGTGTCCCAGATCCAGCGGTATTACTATATTCTACTCTATAACTTCCTGCATCTAAACCAGTGAAGTCAAATGTAGGTGTGTTGACTGCTTGTGACCTGATCTCTTGGGCTCCTTTAAATAGTTTTACAGTAATGGGGAATGTACCAGCAGAAATACTTACCCTGATGATAGCAGAATTATTGCCAAAACATGGGACATTGACACCATTTATAATGGTTGTTATTGTTGCAGTAGCGACTGGTGCTTTTGGTGGATCAGTCATGGTTGGTACTTCAATTGGACTACCTATTATTGCTGTACAACCATTGGCGTCAGTGACAGTCACATTGTAAAAACCTGCAGCAAGATTAGATGCAGTGATGACAGATGATGTATTTCCTGGTGCAATCGTAGTAGGTCCTGACCATGATGTTCCATAAGGGGCTGTACCGCCTGTAATGGTCAATGTAATGGTTCCTACACTTGATCCAATAGGTGTACCTGTAATATTAGTTACTGCTATAGATGGATTTGAAGCTGGTTCAGTGATGGTTACGGTCGCTGTTTTAGATTCTACAGGATTAGATCCATCTGTTACTGTAACAGTATATGTACCTGGTTTTACATCTTTTGGAGTAGCACCTGCAAGTTGTGGATTTGACCAAACGTATGTGTAAGTAGGACATCCACCAGACACAGTTACTGTGATTGTACCATTACCTGCATCTTTACATGTGACATTGGTAGAAGTGATAGTTACTACCAAATCTCCTTGTGTGTCACCTACTACAAATGGTGCGGTCGTAGCTGTACAACCATTTGCATCTGTAACAGTCACACTATATGAACCTGCTGAGAGGTTAGTTGGATTAGCAGTATTACCTAAGTTTGGTATCCAAGTGTAAGTGTAAGGTGGCGTGCCAGTACCTGGTGTACCTCCTGATATAGTAGATAAATTAATAGATCCGTTCTGACCACAACCTACATTTGTGACAACACCTACTGTAGGTATGTTGATAGGTGTAGGTTGAGTGATCGTTGCAGTACCAGAACAAGAAATTGTTCCTCCACAAGATACTTCATATGTGTATGTACCAGCTGCCACACCTGTAAGATTACATCCCGATGCTACTGGACCAGCAGGTTTTACGATAACACCACTACTGTTTTTCCAAAGACAAGTACAATTTGCAGTACTTCCAGTGACTGAAAGTAGAATAGATCCATTATTGCCGCCATTACAAGAGACATTAGTTACTGCCCCTAATGTACATTGTACATCTGGATCTACACAAGGTGTAATTGTGATAGACCCACCAGTGGCAACAACATCTATGGATGTTGGGTTTCCGTTTATAAGGGCAGAACCTTCTGTTACACCAGTTATATTAATCGGTGAATTAATCGAATTCATTTCGCATACGAGTACTTCGAAACAAATTTGGAATATAGCAGTACCATTGGCCAATGACACAGGATTTGGATTGCTCCATGCAACGATAAGTTTATCTGCTGGACTATTATTAAACATGGACATGGTAAGTCCTTGTAAATTATAGGCATCTGTACGTAAATACCTTAGTTGTGTTTGATTCCAATTAAATTCTGTCCTGAAACTAAGTCCATTTATTAAGGAATCTACGGTTACATTGATACAAACGGTATCACCTTTTTTACCTGAACCATTTCCAGTATTTATTCTTAAAGTAGGAATATCTACTACTTCGTCAGTAACACAGACCATACCATAATTATAGCAAGTAGGTACGGATGATATTTGTTCTGTACTCCATATTGTTTCTGGCGTACCTTGTCCCATTAAAAGACATGCCTTACTATCTGGTGCACCTAGTACTTCAAAACAAAGTTCAATAATGACCGTACCATCAGGTAATGTTTTAGGAAGCGTATTATCAGGTACCCAAACGAAAGTTAATTTACCACTTAAGCTGTCATTTTCGTTTAAGGTATTGCCCATTTCTGGGAGCCCATTAGCAGGAACTGTGGCCCCTGTATATCTGAGAAGTGCAGGATTCCATGTGAATGCACCTTGACCTGAGTTTATGTTATTAAAGTTTTTAACAGATATTGGTATACATATTTCATCTCCAGGCTGAGCAGTTACAGTTGGGGCTGAGAATGTAAGATTTGATGGATTAGAGCATGCGGGATTAGGACATGGATTTGGTTCTTCTCCATCACAATCTATAGTAACTACACTCTTGACATTTACAAGATTTTGATCTTCGTTAAAAGTACCATAAGTGATGTTTATCTTAATCGGTGTAGAGCTTGTGACAACGTCTGACATAGCACATTTATTTCCAATGGCTTTTAAGACGATGGTGAATAACCTTGTGCCATTAGGCAATGTCCTCGGAGTTAGACTCTGATCATCCCATGAAAAAGTCATTTGTCCTTTTTTGATAATACCTTGACCTGGGGGGCCTATGTTATTTATAGAAAGAGGAACTGGAGCTGTGGAAAAATTGGTCGTATTTACATATTCTAATACAAGTGAATCCCAATTTACAGAAAAAGTGACTCCAAGTAAATTAGTAAATCCAGCCACCGTTACATCTACAGATGCATTTTGACTAGAATCTACAGTGACAGTCGACATAGTTACGGTCAACTGTGCTTGCGACTTGTTGCCTACAAATAGAAGCATGCAAGTAAAAAGAGCTAAAAAAATTTTCCTCATGATGAGAATTTTAATTATTTAAAATTTTAATGCAAAAATAAGTATTTATTTACTTAAAAATCAAATATATACCGATTTTGTTAATGTAAGCGCAACTCAGAATAATCTTAATTGGACTTAGCAATTCTTAAATCTGTATATATCAAATAATAAGCCAAAAAAAATTGTAAACACTTAAAAGGCGGGAAACTCTGTATTTTTGCACAAATATAGATCAATTTTTCAATTTAGAACGTTTTTTTTGTTAGAATAATCTAAGAGTATGTTTAAATTTTTATTGCCTTATAATCAATATCTTATGAACCTGACTTCAAAATACTCTCCTCGTTTAGTCCACTAAACTCTTTAATTCTATTATCGCCAGAACCATAACCTATTGATTAGCAACTAAGAAAATTTTTAAATATGCGCTCATTTGAAAAAATGGCGATACAATATGTTTTTATAAAATCTAAAAAGCCCATGCGATACTATCGCACAGGCTTTTCGAATATTTTTGGTTTACAACCTAATCTATTTGTTGATAAAGATCATTTTTTTGGTTGCCTTCAGACCGTTACTTTCCAATTCGTAGAATAATACTCCTTGTGCATTGATCTCATCAGCTGTGATGATGATTTCACTCTTACCTTTAGGGTATACATTCTTAACTGTTTTCACAATCTTTCCGGTGATATCATAGATGGTTAAATTTGCTTCACCTGCTTGTGGTAGACTGAAGCTAATTGTAGTACTAGTAGTGAATGGGTTCGGATTGTTTTGCTCCAATTCGAAAGCCACTTCTGATGCACTTCCATTTCTGAATTCTAATTTTACATCTAATTCACTCAAGTCATTTGTGTAAGCTTCGGCTTTAGTGATATCTGATGATACTTGTAATGTATTTGCAATTGTATTATTCGCAGCTGCTCTGAATTCTAAGGTAAACAATACTTCATCTTTTGCAAATGATTTACTATTGATTTCATTCCAGCTTATTGCCAGCATACCTTTCTGCGCTTGTTCGATATTGATGTTTTCTTTACCGAATTTGATTGCGCCAGATGTAATGTTTTGGTATTCAAGAGATGCTGCATCAAAGGTTAGTGTCCATTGTGCACCTACCATGTTTGCAAAGTTCTCAGCAGTGATATCCATTTTTACAACATCTCCAGCTTGGTAAGCTTGGTCTACTGTAGAAAGGATAAGATCTCTTTTGCCTCTGTTTTCAGTTTCGTTGCCATTTGCATTTGTCTCTGCAGAATTATTGATATCTCCAACTTTAACTGCTACGAAATCATTGTTCATTAATGACGTATTAAAGTTATTGACTCTGATGAATTCTGGTGTTGACCAAGGCTGAGCAATATCACTAATTGTTGCTGACTTGTTAAAGAATCTCCAAGACTTATTTGAAGGCAAATTAGGGTAGATACCAAGAATCAATTTTCTTAATTCTACTAAATCCGCTGCCGTCACTTTCTCATCATGGTTTACATCGGCTGCAAGGAACTGATAACCATTATTGAATTTCTGCGTACCCAAGATATGTCTTTGCATGATAACAAGGTCCAAAGTAGATACACCATTTAAGTGGTCAACATCTTTCTCAGGTGTCATTTGGTAACTGATTTGTTCAGGCATTCCTACGAATTCGAAGTGACCTTGATTGTTTGTCATGAACGCTTTAGTTTCATTACTATTCAAATTTTCAAGTACTACTGAAACGTCTTTTACCATTTCACTTTCTGTTGTACCAATGTTACCAGCCAATCTAGATCCAGAACATGCTGTTCCGTTCGCTTGTATATTGATAGTTACTGTACAGAAGTCAGAGTTGCCAGCAGCATCCCATACGTACATGGTCACTGTATTCTCACCAAGTTGTGAGCAGTTGTATATTCTACTTGTCTCATTTATATTTGAAGATAATGAGAATCTTAATGCTCCAGGACAGTTGTCAAATGATCCAAGATCAAAATCTGATGCCCAGATAGCTACTTCACCTGAAGAAGGCATGATAACAGTCGTTACTTCGCTCAAGCAGTATGGAGTTGGTTTCTTACGATCTCTCACTACGAATGTGTACATACATGTAGACTGATTGCCACACTGATCTTCTACTGTCCAAGTAATTTTGTGTGTTCCTACTGGGTAAGTACCTGATGCATCATTAGTTGTACCGTTGATGAATGGACCTACACCGTCGTTATTTGGATCTATCTGATATGTCCATTTTAGCAAGTTAGCTGGTGTACAATCAGTTGCACTATTACGAAGTTCTACAAATCCGTTACAGTTCTCACCAAAAGCATCTGTCGGTGCTTTAGTACATGTAAGAAGGACTGGTTTAACATCGTCAGTGATCTTGATGATCTGTGTATATTGCCACATATTGATACCTAGAGTTGGTACTGCTGGATAAAGCTGACCATTTACATCTCTGTTTGGTCCGAATTTACACCAGTCGATAACTGTCCATTTTCTAAGTATTTTGTAACAAACTCCTTCTACAAACGGGAATAC
>JBGSOH010000705.1:0-4448 GCA_041739205.1 Saprospiraceae bacterium | reverse complement strand
AGGCACTGCTACATCAACAGGGGGTAGCTGGAATACTGCTTATAACTTAGGAGTATCTGCTACTAATTATCTATTTACATTTGAATACTATTATGAATGTGTAAGCACTGGAACTATGACTTTTGGATTAACAGCTTCAGGTAGTCCAGGTGCAGCCACTTGGCAAGCAGGCAATACTTTGATTTTCGAAGAATATTAAACCTTTAAAATAACAATTATGCACAAGTTAATTTTTTACTTATTTCTACTTTTTTTCATTTCATGTTCCAAGGATGATGGTGTTCAGGATGAGACCATTGACCAAACTCAGAGTTCAAATATTGCAACTGATACTACAGATGTTTTCAATTTTGTGAATCTTGAAGAATACATCAGTTCAGGAAGATCAGGTACCAGACTAAAAATCTATGGTCGATATACTAACACTTCAACAAACTATCTTTTAGCACAAGAACCTGAATATGTTCCAACTGAAAAGGCATATAATACAGATAGTTTGCAATCAACAATTTATAAGCGTCATGACCCTGAAATAGTGAATATCGGAGGAGTTTTTTGTGGTATTTGGTCTATAACTCACGTTTATAAAGATGGTACACAAGAGAATGATATCTTCTTTGCTAGAGATACCAGTATCAACTATTTTGTTATAAATACATACAATCAAAATTTAGCTAAATTTTCTCACAATTACTTGATAATCCAAAGGGAGTTTGTACCAATGATGAGTTATTATGATTTTGATTGGAAGAAATATAAGCTAAAAGCAAGGTATAGAATCAGTTCTGCATCTACAAGTGACAGAGACTATATAGCATCCAAACTTAACAATTCAAATATATTTAGGCTGCAAGTTGCCTAATAAGTACTAAGGTCTATAATTTTTGGTTATTTAGCCAATCTTTTGTTTCGGTGAAAGATTGGCTTTTTTTATATAATTATACATGAAAATTGTATATAATTTTGCTCTAAAATTGTATGGTTTTATCTAAACATTAATTAAAAAGTTAGGTATATTTACCTTATTTCTTAAATAATTAAAGATATATTGATGAAAATGTAAGGTAAAATTACCTTTTCCTTAACTCAGGCCTTCGAATAAAAGCTAATTTATCTGTGATCCAACTTAAAGTGTGGGTACAGTTATGTCCACCAACATCAATTGTAGGGTCATAGTTGTCGTTTTTACCTTTCCATTCTTCCTTTTTCCAACTATCAATTTCTTCTCTACTGAAAACCTTCCCTACTCTATCAATGCAAAATTGCCTACTTGTTTTCATAAGACCTGGTGAGTACATTGCATAGTTTAAGCCAAGGTCTAAAGCAACATCATAATTGATAGATCTATCAATCTGCTGAAATGTATCATATGCATTAGTACGCATGTGGCCTTCCACCAAACCATTACCCACAAAATTTGTGATATCATTGGAAAAAGCTCCCCAAGAAAGCCCAGATGATATTGCTTTGATCGATTTGGCTTTGATTTGACGTATTGGGTCATTGATTCTACTCAGATCATAAAGTAAACCGTTCTGATCAGTGAGGCCCAATGATATAGAAAGTGTATTTATAGCTTTTTCAATAGCTTTTGAAACACCCTTTTCACCTGTCATTTCTTCAAAGTAGTTTTTGTTGAGCTTTGCGTTATTTTCTATTTGCTCAGCAAACCATTCCAAAAGTTTATCACCTTTAAGGTTAGATATTTTCTTCAGCTTAGCATCAAGCCTTGCTATTGTAGCCATATTCTTTGCAGAAAAAACAATATCCCCATTTTTTTGATCTAGTAGTGGAAGATACTTCGCGCGAATCATTTTGACAATATCATCCTGGTATTCCTTAGCTAATTTAAGGAAGTGTTCACGGCTTTTTTCGATCCACTTTTCACGATCGTCAATCCTATCCATCTAATTCAGTTTTATCAATAAGACCTTGCTTGTTTATTGGCTCAACTGGTGTTTTTGATTTGATTAATTTTTTAATTGTTTCATCAATAACCTTTTTCTGAATTTTATAAGTAAGTTTATGGAAGTTATTATACTTCACATCGTTCCAAATGTCAGTAAAAATCTTATCAAAATAAACATACAATACTTTATCCGGATCATCATCTGGTAACATCGATACTATGCCTATTCGCTCGCTTTCTGTCTTATCTTTAAAAGGTCTCCAGGAATCTTGTGCCTTAATTTGTGAAACCAAATCAGAATTATCCATATTTTGCTTCATTAGAATCTTTCTATCAATAGCTGCCACAATGTCATAAGGCACACCAGCTGATATTGCACTTTTCCTTTGCATAAGGAGATCATCCACACTTTCCATCTGGAAATCTCTAGGCAGTGTATATTCAATTTTTACAACATCTCTAAGGTTTATTACATCTGCAACTTGTAAAGCAAGCTCTTTGTAAACTTTCTGGACATTAAGAGCAAACTCATACAGTACATTGTAAACACTTTGTTTGTTGAGACGTATTTCGGTGGCCGTGGTGGATACTTCTGATTGGCTGAAAGTATCTTTATTGAAAATTGCAAGCGAGATATCAATTTCTAGATCTTTAATATCTTGTTTGTAACCGTCGATGATGTGTTTTGGAATCTCTTGGTAGTAAATGTATTCCGACAAAGGTATGTGTTCGCTTTTTTCGGATGGAAGTTTGACAAGGATTACATCTTGAACGGTTGTGTGTACTTTTTTACCGGTACCTTTACATGATGGACATTTTTGGCGACTAAGGATTAATGTACCATTATCGCACCTATCATTTCCTTCCTCTGATGCAACAGAATAATCACAGCTTTCGACATAAGCGAATTTTTGGATAAATCCATGTATTGCTTTAGCCAAATCATACTCAGCTTTAGTATTTATTAGGTCATTAAAAATATGCCTTGCTGAGTATAATGGAGATTCAAATGTTTCCCAATTTGTTGATGGGTCCTTGATGTACCCTATTTTAATTGCTGGTACCGTTTTGAATTTGTAATTGAATTCTTCAACCGTATATTCTTTTTTATCAATGATAATTTTGTTAAACTCAGTTGGTCCATCGTAATATTCAGTGATTCTAAATGACCACTCAGGACCATATATTGTAAATTGTTGTGCATCCTTCTCTATGTATTCAGGAGTAACGTTCTTAATAGGAGATGTAGATGAGTTATTGACAGGTTCCAAAACCTTTATAGTTTGTTTTATCGCTAAATAATGTAATTCCCCATAACTTTCTTCATAATCAATTGCATATTGAGACATGATCTCCAAAGGATAACAATATGGTTTTTCTGATTCGTTTTTTTGGTAGAATTCAGTAATAATCCATGCATTTGGATCAAAAAAATTAAGCCTTCTCACAGATTCATGAATATAATCTCTAAAACCACCTTCATAATTTTTTAGTCTCACCATCATTTCCTCAGGCGTTTCATCATTTTTTGATAGTAAGATAGTATTTGATATTTCTTCTGATCTCTCTACCTCCTTGAATGTTGATAGAATTTTATGTGATGCATAGGAAGTTCTAGAATTGTAGAGACTAATTCTTTGCTTTTTTTGCTCCTTTGTTTCTGAAAGTTTGTAGGATACCAATATCTCATCTTGATCATCACCAGTCATTATTTTCTTCCAGAAATCAGCGGTTTCAATTGTTTTTGTGTAATATTTATGACGAATTGATTTGCTAATGATTAAGATCAGTCGATCCATCAGGCTATCCTTACTATATTTCATACTTTTTTTTGCAAAATTCAATAGTTTAGTCTGGTTATTTTATAACATTTTGTTATAAAATATAAAAGATAATCGGGTCAATTTTGCACTTCAACGATACCAAAATGTTGAAGACAATAAGCGATCTTTATAAATTTTATCTATATCATCCTATAAATGGGCTTATTGAAGTATTCCCCCATAACCCAACACTAGAATGGTCATGGGAAAAAAACAAAGAAGAAAGTCAAGCATTTACAAGAAAGAAGCTAAATACTGAACTTGTATTCAAACAAAGTGAGTTCTTTTTGCTTTACGACCTAGACAGATCAAACTATAAATGTGAAAAAATAAGCTTCGAAATACATAGGGAGTGCAGCGGGATATTCAGTTTGTTTCATAGCACATACATAGCATTAATTGATGGTGATTATGACCCTGACAAATGTGTTGTTAAGATTAAATTACGACAAGATGATGAATATAGTTGCATACTAAAGGAATGGAATAAGGAAAAGGATTTTATTGGTGGTGCTGGATCTCCTTTATCAATTGATGATGTTAGATTTCAAAATGGTGACTTAGAATATGAAACATGTGAGGGGCCAGAAAAACGCGCTGGTACATTCCATTTTTTGCCTAAACCAGAAGATCTTCCAATTATAACAAACTGTCTTGATGTAGTTCAATCATGGTCGCATGTTGAAAATTATTTTGCAGTTCAAAATAACCCTATA
>JBGSOH010000458.1:0-2891 GCA_041739205.1 Saprospiraceae bacterium | reverse complement strand
CCCTTAGTGAAACCCTTAGTTTCCTTTACAGCAAAGCTGCACTGAAGAGTGGTAAAAAAAAACATCCCATTATTTTCCATTATAAAGGCTTATTTATCAGAAAAGGACGTTTTATTTCCAATATAACCCGCTTTTTGGCGTTTATTTTCCATTATAAATGATTTTGGCATTGTCTTAATCAGCAAATATACATTTACCCAAGTCCACAAATTAAAAAAGCAATATCCAACGCTAAGCAGTATTTTTCTTTTTAGCACAAGACGTATCCTAGATGATATTATGAAAAATGTTTTTTCTACCCTATCAATCAAACTCCACCACATCATCGATCTGATATGCCTTGCCTATCGGAACGATCTTAAAGTCGCGGTGGTAGGTAGCATTCATATCGGGATCAGAGATGACCACTTCTAGGATGATGGCTTCAGCAGTGGTGGTAGGTTTTGGGACACATTTAGTGACTTTTACTTTGCCGTTATCTTGACCGGAAATTAGGAAGGCGGTGCCCATACCTGCACGAGTGACATCATAGGTAGGTGACCATTTTTTGGCAAATGCGGCTTCGTCCATACCCCCGTCGTAGCCTACTTGGGTGGCGTCAGTTTTGTATTCGTAGTATTGTGGCGTACAGATGTCTTCCATGGCAAAGCCACCTTCGTTCAGATGGTTTTCGATGACTTCTGTGAGCCAAGCGACGGCATCTTCTGTATCTATATCCATCTCCATCTCAGTTGTTGGTAGTGTATCTGCTGGAATAGTGTCTGATACGACAGCCTGTGCAAGAAGGGTAGTAGATGCATCCCGACAAGCCAATAGACTGAAAAGTAAGAAGGAAAAGGTGCGAAGCTCAACGTGCAAAAGCAATTCGGCAATTCCACAAATAAGCAAACGTGTGCAGCTTTAGCGGCATCAGCAAATGTGTGCAGCTTCAGCGGCATCCACAATTTATAAAATGCCCCTTAGTGAAATCCTTAGTTTCCTTTACAGCAAAGCTGCACTAAAGAGTGGTAAAAAAAACATCCCATTATTTTCCACTAAAAAGGCTCATTTATCAGAAAACGATGTTTTATTTCCATTATAACCCGCTTTTTGGCGTTTATTTTCCATTATAAATGATTTTGGTATTGTCTTAATCGGTTGCTAGCAAATAAGCAATTGCGTAGGAACGGCACTAATTTTTTACTTAATTGATCATTTTAAAAAATCAATCTTGATTCATCGTGATTTTTGAAGGCATTACTTTGGCGAAGATTTGATTCCATTTGGTCTATATCTTCACCATAAATACTATGGCTGAATGTGTGAATTCTACTCATCATCTTTATATATGGAATGGTATCTCGTTGCCTTGTTAGACGTCTCAAAGCTCCCATATAATCATCTCGATACACTGTCGGTATCATTATTTTCGAACTACCCTTATGTACCAGTTCTGCATTCATCATAACTCTTGCGACTCTCCCATTTCCATCCAAAAAAGGGTGAACCTCACTAATGATAAACATAATGTACATAGCTTTAGCTAGAGGATGATCTAGATTTTTATAGTAATCAAAAGAACGTATTAAAGTGCCTTTTACAAGCGTATGATCTACAAAAAATGTCTCGCCAGCTCTATTGTTTTTATTCTTGAATGATCCAGGTGATTTGTCTGGCCTTCCCACCATGATTGTTGCATGACGGTACATTAAAATGTCCAGTAATTCTTGTGCTGTTTCTGGTACAAGGCTCATCTCTAGCGGATCAGAAACAATTTTATACGTTCCAGTGATGTCGTGGGAGTCTCCACTTCTATTGGGCATGGGTATGCCTGTATGAATGATTTGTTTTGCTTCATCTACCTCAAAAATGGTTCCTTCGATATAATTGGAGAAATAAGCTTCAAAAAATGCAAAGTTTCTAAATGCAAGTTTGGATACATTTTGATCTCTCAGATCAGGAAAGGTAGATTGTTTCAAAGCAGCAAAGATGGTATTAAATAAACTTACCCTATCAGGATCATAAGGAAGTCCTTTTGCTCTTGCCAATGCTTGAGGTGATGTAAGGATTTTAGCTGGATTTGTAGTTAGCATTGAACTGATAATTTTAGTCAATTTTTGATATTCGTCCTCCATACCAATAGTTACGGCAATAATTTTGGCTTTGTCTCTTATTTCATTTAATGCAGATTCTCCTTTAATTCTGATTATTTCTTCGAGTTTTTCTTCTATAGTCGGCAAGGGAAGTGTTTTTGAATTAGGCCCTGTTTGTCTTGAAATTTGTAAGTTTTCGAGCAATGCACGTTCGAGTTGGGATACATAAAGACCATCTGTTAACAAGTTGTCGTCTGGCAGATTTTTATTACCTTCTAAGAACCTAATCTTAATACCAGGTAAATGTATATTTTTAGTGTAAGAATAAGTGATAAAAATATTTCCTGTAGATGTTGGTTTAAATTCTAGCGCAGATCTGTGACTCAATACCGCACCCGGATATAAATTTCCAATAATTACCCAAATATTCCTTCTAACTATTTCGTTGTCATCATTTTGGAGATTGGGAGTATAGATTCTAGGGGCTAATTTTCGTATTTCTCCTTTTTTTAAAAGGTTTGAAATCCACTTGCTATTATCTTCCGGAAAAATCACTTCAGGAAGCTTTAAAAGCCTTTTATTTTCCATTATAAACTAAATTTATACAAAAATAGTCATATTTTTCCATTATAACCCGCTTTTTGGCGTTTATTTTCCATTATAAATGATTTTAGTATTGTCTTAATCAGCAAATATAGATTTACCCAAGTCCATAAATTAAAAAACAATATCCAACGCTAAGCAGTATTTTTCTTTTTAGCACAAGACGTATCCCAGATGATATTATGAAAAATGTTTTTCTACCCTATCAATCAAACT
>JBGSOH010000442.1:0-4437 GCA_041739205.1 Saprospiraceae bacterium | reverse complement strand
AACCTGTCCCTATAGGGACAAAATATCGGTAGAAAACAAGATAGAAACACAATCCCCGTGCCTTAGGTACGAAACAACAACCCAAAAAATCTTCGAAATCTGCATAGTCCCCCTTGGCTAGCGCAAGTTTGCAACTTGTGCTCTAAATATTCCATTCCGTAAACAGCTATCATATATTGAACTAGCAAACTTGTTTGCAAGACGAACCCTTATTGGACTTGTAAACTTGTTTGCAAGATTACAAATACTCAGATGGCAAGGATGATGCTCGTGGTTTACCCTTTCAGCGTTATAAGATCCTGAAGGGATTAAATAATTTGTAAAATAAGCTATAATTTAACTAACACAAATTTGCTATTTATCAAGTTATCATTTGATTTAAAAACCACAAAATAAATCCCTGCCACTAGGTTTGATTCTACATTAATATTTTCATTTGTTGACATATATTTGGTAAAAAGTAACCGTCCAAATTGATTATAGATTTCTAATTTACCTGATGATTGATTATGGCATCGCAACACTAAATTATTGTCATTATTTGTTAGGATATTTGGTGTTAGAATAATTGGATTAATTGGAATATCATAAGTGGAAGATATAAAGTCTTCACCGTTACAATCTTCATCTATACCATTATTAGATATATCTATCGCACTTGGATTAATATTTGCATTTTGATCATCACAATCATCCCCTAGCGCATAACCATCTTGGTCAAGATCATTTTCTAGAGTAGTAGGATTGCAGTCATCATCAAAGGAGTTGTACGGAATCTCAGTCATACTCGGATTGATATTTGCGTTTTCATCATCACAATCAACCCCTAGCGCATATCCATCTTGGTCAAGATCATTTTCTAGCGTGGCAGGATTGCAGTCATCATCAAAGGAGTTGTACGGAATCTCAATCATACTAGGATTAATATTTGCATTTTCATCATCACAATCATCTGCAAGTGAATAACCATCTCCGTCATAATCAATTTCCGAACTACACCCTAATTTGGAAGGGACGAAATCATAAGCAAATACTTTATTATTTATTCGGTAATCCCATGGGATGGTTGCATAGACTATTGTGTCATTTAAGGCTTTTATATTTTCTAAATTTCCCAATGAACAATTTGTAGTTGTAAAGGATTGAAAATGATCAAGCGTCATGTAAACCAATCCATTATCTGATGTTAAGAAAGCAGTATTTTCGTTGATTACTGTAATATTAGTTATTTTAAAATTTAAAGGAATCTTTGTGAACGATTTTCCTCCATTCAACGATTTATATAGCTCTTGATTTTTGATACCGAAGCCGAGTTTTGAATTTAAGTATATTTTAGGAGTGACATCATTAACATTAGTATGAAAAATCCATGATTTGCCATTATCATATGAATGCCCTGTCGTATTCTTACCTTGTTGCCAAAATCCTTTATATGCTACTGCATACACGGTATCACCATTGATATGAAAAAAATCTATAACGGCATTTCCAGATCCAAGAGAAATAGTATCCCAGTTTTGTCCAAAATCAAGGGACCTAAAGTAAGTATTATTATAAGGACCTTGAGCTGCAAAAACACCACCCGAAGATGAAATTTCTCCAGATCGAATGCTATATGAACCAGGAACCTTCGGCGTCCATGATTCTCCGCCGTCATTTGTTATAATAATTCCACTTTTGGTTGTTGTGGGGATATCCTGATCACAAAATGCAACACCACGTTGATCATCCCAAAATAACATTTCATGAAATCTTCTAGCATTTTTTCCAGATTCAGATGCCGTCACATTTTTAAAAGTAAAGCCACCATCCATCGATTTCAATAAACTTTTTGTTGTATTAATAAATTCAATAATTGGGCTGATCTTAAACCTATTCATAAATGAAATACTGTCAATATCGTTGGCAACTTTCCATGCTGTCTCCGAACAACCATTGACAATCGTAGATAATTTATTATTGGTTGATGTTGGGCATTTATCGATGGCAGTAAGTTCTACTGTGTAACATCCTGCTTTTTGATAGATGTGTGTTGGATTTTTTTGGGATGAAGAATTACCATCGCCAAATTCCCAAGTGAATTGATCTGCATATCGACTAAGATTTGTAATTGTTATGGTTTTATCATTTTGCGTATAATCAAAAATTAGGTATGGATGCTTACATAGAAAATTTCCATTGCATAGTAGTGCAACATTTGGATCTGGGTTGATATATAAATCATTACCGTTGATCTTTGCACATACAAAGTATGAACCACCTTCAAATGAAGTCCATGGAAACAACCCACCTTCAAGATGCCCTATGCCTAATACAAAACTTGCTTTGGAATAGCCCCAAGTATTATTATGTCGCTCATAGTTGAATTTGTCTCTTATCTCTCCATTTGCCAATGTAATGGATGTTTTACTGACCAAAATCATTCCGCCAAAAGTGCCATTTTTAATGGTATCGCCAATATTCCAATTAGTATCAAATAATAAGTTATAGATAGATGTGTCTTTGGTTTGGTATAATTTAGTTTTAAAAACAGTAAGATATCCAATCGAATGGTTTTTAGAATCTCTAAATAAAAATCTCTTAAATGCTCCTTGATATTCTATTGTGTCAAAGTAGTATGCATTTTGACCGGGGATATAAATATTTCCACTTGCTTAACCAATAACTAGCCCCTGTGTAGCAAAGGCATCATAATAGGATTGACCGAATAGGGGAAGTGATAGAAAAACAAAACTTAACAATAAAATTAATTTTTTCATGATAATAATTGACTTTTGAATAAAAGGAAAGAAATAAGTATCGTCTATAGTGTAAAAGGGAGAATCAAAGATAATCAATATTTTTATAGTTGTATATATATATACTATTTTTTGTATTTATATTATTTGATTAGAGTATAAAATGTATGTTGCAATTTCCTTATCAAAAAGGGTGTAATTTGTTTGTCCCACTAGGGACAAAATATCGGTAGAAAATAATAACGAAAAGATACATACGTGCCTTTAGGTACGAAACAAAATCAAAAAAGAAATGCTATCGATTTTTACCATCCCTTAGTGCCTTCGAGCCTTAGTGGCTATTAAATTTTCTAATAAAAAAACCTTCAAAATCTAACCATTTTCTATTCAAAAAACCTATCTTTATAACTTATTCTACAATGAAAAATCAAATATTACCTAAAGTTTGAATCTTTTATCAAATCTAACCCTAAACATATATAAACTACCATTTTTTACAAAACCACACTAGGGTTGACCCAAGGTTGTAACGAGGTTGTCTCGACCTTGACCCGACCAAGCTCCCTAGATGCTAGCATAACGTTCTGCTTAAGCTACCACCAAGCTCCACACCTACCTTATCCAAACAAAGCACAAACAAGAGTTAAACTTTGTACGGAAACAACATCTTACCCAAAGATCAGTTTGATGATTTAAAAGCGTCTATTATTTGAAAAGGGTAAGCTTAATGTCTTGTTACAAAGAAACAACCAATTCTTTGTAAACTGAAGTGAATTGGAAATCAAAACAAAGTATTTATATAAATGACTTCAAAAAGACATCTGTTACCTTGATTTTGATTTTTTGTTTGGTGCTAGAGTGGTGTCAGATGGTAGTATTTTTGAACATCTGATGTCAATGTGGGCACATATAATTTGAGTTGATTTGCGTATTTTCGAGTAAGCTATTTTCATAACTCCTTGAAAAACAAATGCCAAACAAGAATTTCATCTTGTTTGGAATTCATAAGGGTGATCCCGACAGGATTAATTATGTTTATAAATGCCTTTGTATCTAATTAATATTCTTCACAATACATATATAACATATCATTATGTGTTATACTGTCGCTGCATTGTCGCATTAAATTTAGCTCAATTTAGTGCGTTTTAGAGACATAAAAAAGAAAAATACACTTTTTATTTCAATTTTAATCGACATTTTTATGGTTTTAACCATTCATTCATCAAGATTTTTACCATCTGAAGAAAGCCAATTTCACAGTCCTATTAAATGAATATTTTGCCACTAACTTTAAAATTTTCATCGGTCGACATCAGTTCCGCCTTACAGCCTAGTGCGTCCGTGAAACAGCCTACTCAGTCCGTGAAACAGGACGGTACGTGTCCTGTTTCACGGACTCGACACGGAACACATGCGGAACACAAACAGGACCATAAATAACTAAACTACTAATAAACATTAAATAAACTATTAATAAACAATATAAACAAAAGCGAAAAAAAAAATTGAAAAAAAATCAAAAACAACGAGACTCTCGCACCGGGGGGCGGCGATCTTGAGTTTACTTTTTTACAACATCACTGGATGTTAATTTTTGATCTCAGGATCCTTTGATGTTACCTTCGACAGAAAGATGAATTTTTATCTTGACGAGCCATACCAATTTAAGCTATTTTACCATCAAGCATTCATCGCC
>JBGSOH010000435.1:0-6553 GCA_041739205.1 Saprospiraceae bacterium | reverse complement strand
TGACAATGTATTAATCAGATAAAATAAACGGCAATCATATATATCATTAAGATATGGAATAATGTTTCTTTGTCCAAATTTTGTAATTAATTCTGCAAATTATGCAATAAAAAGATAAGCCTTTTGATGCACCTTTGTGACATTCAATACACAAATAAAAATCGACATGAGCAGTAAAACAGCATTAGAGTGGACAGAAGAAATCCGAAAAATTAAAGAAGAAATCAAAGCCAAATATCCTGAATTGGCAAAAGACATCAAAGAGATGCCCGTCACACTAAAAGCAGATGGTAGCCCTGACAATGACCCTCGACACATGAAGACATATTTTGAATTATTAGAAGCGTTGCTAAATAACTATGCGTCATCCCACGAGTCGCCAGTCATCTAGTGCTCTGTCTAACATATCATGGAATAGAATTGGTAGTTATTTTATCAAAATCAATGAGAAAATGAGCGTAAATAATTCGTCGAAAACGATGTTATCCCTGCACAGTAGCCAATGCGCTGCAGCATGGACTAATTTTAAAAGACCAATTTTTAACTGTAGATTTGGAAGAATGAATAGCATGTTAATAAATCTATTTGTAGAGAGATCACTTAGCAAATGATGTAATATTTTAAATGAAATTAAATCCAGTATTATGAGTCCTGAAGAGATTAAACTCAATTACTTTTTTGACCAACCAAATTATAAGTTCAAAAAGGAACCTGAATATTTACAGTATTCGGAAGAAGATGATTGTTACAGTGAACTTAAGCCAACTATAGGTAATCAAATAGATGATACGAGGCAAAATGCTACGCACCAGTCTGAAAGTCTACAAGGAGATGATTATCAGATAGAAGATGATGTAAAGCAAACGAAAAACCCAGGATCCGATGACAAAAGGAATGGTACCAATACCACTAATGACACCGATCAAATCCATTACAAATTTTATGGGATAGTCAATGATGGAGATTATTTTGTAGAGACTGAGTTTGAGTGAAATATTTATTAAAGAAATGCCTTTTACCGCATATTATAATGTTCTTTTTAATCACAAAACACCAAAAAATATATCATTATGCACGTAGCCATTGGAATTACAGAAGCCAATAGATTGGCCATAGCCACAGAATTGTCAAAAATGCTGGCGGATGAAACCGTCTTGTATATTAAAACTAAAAATGCGCATTGGAATGTAGAAGGTCCAGACTTTTATGCCATCCATAAGTTTTTTGAATCGCAGTTTGAGCAGTTGGATGAGATCATAGACAACGTCGCAGAACGAATCCGTACCATAGGGCATTATGCTCCGGGAACATTGAAAGCATATCTTGGGCTTACCCATCTTTCGGAAGAGTCTAGATCTAAAAATGATAGCCAAGGACTGATCAAAGATTTATTATTAGACCATGAAAGTATCATCGTAAACTTAAGAGAAAATATCAAAAGTTTTGCAAGTGAACACCATGATTTGGGTACAAGTGATTTTATCACAGGATTGGTAGAGACCCACGAAAAAATGTCTTGGTTCTTGCGTGCCCATGTAGTGAAATAATTGGCTGGAAGTTTTGCGAATTTGATGTTTGCTTTTAATTGTTTGGTTTTAATATTGGGATCATACCCCTTGGAGGTGAAGTGTTTGTTTACGCAGATTTATTTGTGTAGATAGATGTTTCACTTCCTTGCTTTTTTATCTTCATAAGCTTTCATGCTGTCATAAACTTACTTGATGTCTTTACATAGAATTATTATTATAAAAAAATCATTTTGGCGAAACGACTGACTCTGTTTTATGGTTATACTTATAAGCAATTAGGTCGATAATTATGCTGACGTTAGTTCTGTGTTAAAAGTCCCATATCGATCTTAAAAACCTGACTTATGCCCATCAAGTACCCTGTCAATCATCCACATACTTTATCCGAAGATGAGATTCTTACAGCTATGGATGTACATCTCCATGATGGATTGACCACTACAAAAGCCAATCATCGCAATACGCAGTTTGGACTCAATGCTTTTGCGCTCAAGCCACCCAAAAGTTTCTGGTTGGTACTCTTAAAACAGTTCCAAAGTCCTATCGTTTACTTATTGGCATTTGCAGCCATAGTATCGTTTTATTTCCACAGCTATGTCGAAGCGATTGCCATATGTATTGTCTTATTGATCAATGCGTTGATAGGTTTTTTTCTAGAGATGCAAGCGCGTAGATCTATGCGAGCATTAAAAGAAATGGATGTCATCACTTGCAGAGTATTCAGAGATGGCAAAATTCATGAGATCAATGCAGAAAAAATCGCACCTGGTGATATTGTAGATTTAGAGTCAGGAGATATCATTCCCGCAGATGGTCGACTCGTCGTTTCTCATCTGTTACAATGTGACGAGTCTTCACTTACAGGCGAATCCATCCCAAGTCTTAAAAACACAACCAAACTACCAGAAAAAACTGCTTTGGGTGATCAAGTCAATATGGTGTTTAAAGGATCATCCGTGATGAATGGTCATGGCAAAGTGGTGATCACAGGTATAGGCAAAGATACTGAACTAGGCAAAATTACTGCCATGGTAGAGAGTGCGACTTCTACAGAAACACCTTTGGATAAAAAACTCAATTCACTTAGCAAAAAGTTGATTTGGGTCATGTTGTTTATGACGCTTATCTTTGCTGGGACAGGTTTTATCCAGGGGAAAGATTGGTTGATCATATTGGAGACATCTATTGCATTGGCTGTAGCTGCATTTCCAGAAGGATTGCCTATTGTGGCTACGATTGCACTGTCTTATGGCATGCTCTTGATGGCCAAACGAGGTGCCATCGTCAAAAACTTATCTGCGGTAGAAACATTGGGAAGTACAAATGTCATCCTTACGGACAAAACAGGTACACTGACCGAGAATGTAATCTATGTCGATACCTTTAGTTTTCCTGATGAGACCATAAGGGCTAATATCAAAGACAAAGAGATCAATTTTCTAGATGGTGCCAAAATAGTTCATACCCAAAACTACGAAGGAATAAAACTAGTTGCTGCATTGTGTAATAATGCTACGATCAATAAGGGAAAGAAGAAAGAAAAAGCCCTAGGTGACCCAGTAGAAATAGCCTTGCTTCATTTAGCCAATACATCTGAGATGGATTATCAAGCCATCCAACAAAAGTATGAAAGGGTAGAAGAGATACCTTTTGACGCCACGTCAAAAATGATGGCTACCTTACACAAAAGTGAAAATGGTACCTTCGTAGCTGTAAAAGGTGCAGCCGAACAACTACTAGATAAATGTACACAAATTCAAGACGGAGACAATATCCAAAGTATAACCAAAGAAGACAAAACCAACATTCTCAAAGCTGCTGATGCGATGTCCGAAAATGGACTCCGAGTACTTGCTTTTGCTTACCGCGAAGGAAAGGACATACCAGAAGATGACTTTCTGAAAGACTTAGTTTATATAGGTTCGATAGGTTTTTTAGATCCACCAAGATTAGATATCAAAAAGGCGATCACAACTTGTCGCAATGCAGGCATCAAAGTGGTCATGATCACCGGCGACCATCCAAAAACAGCATTAAATATTGCCGAAAAAGTAGGATTGATAGATAATATGGATGAAGCGGTGATCAATGGTCTAGACTTCCAAGAAGGACAAACCATCACAAAGGAGTGGAAAACTAAAATATTATCTACAGCTGTATTTGCTAGGACAACACCAAAACAAAAACTCGATATCGCAGAGATCTTTCAGCAAGCTGGCAATATCGTAGCCATGATTGGTGATGGTGTCAATGATGCACCTGCGCTCAAAAAAGCGGATGTAGGTATTGCCATGGGTTTAAGAGGCACTCAAGTAGCCAAAGAAGCTGCTAATATTGTCTTGAAGAATGATTCTTTTACTTCTATAGCTGAAGCAGTCGCTCACGGTCGAGAGATATTTAACAACATCAAGAAATTTGTCGTCTACTTGGTATCGTGCAATTTG
Organism: Saprospiraceae bacterium; assembly: GCA_041739205.1. GTDB lineage: Bacteria > Bacteroidota > Bacteroidia > Chitinophagales > Saprospiraceae > OLB9. The sequence goes on along the minus strand of JBGSOH010000435.1, from coordinate 2,580 downwards.
AGTGAAATATTCATCGTCACTGCTTTAGGATTTTATGCATCAGCATCTACTATATTACCACTTCAAATCTTATTTTTAAATATTGTGACCGATGTCTTTCCTGCGCTAGCTCTTGGTCTCGGCAAAGGCGATAAAACCGTCATGAAAAGGCCACCACGTAGTCCCAAAGAAGAAATCGTAAACCATAAAGATTGGATCAAGATAGCTTGGTATGCTTTTGCGATCACCATGTCTGTGATGATAGCCGTAGTTTATAGCAAGTACTTCATTTCCAAAGACCATCAGATTCTGAATAATGTAGCCTTTGTGACGTTGGCTTTTGCACAGTTATTCCACGTATTTAATATGTCATCATCTAAATCAAAAATGTGGATAAACGAAGTCACCAGAAATCATTTCGTTTGGTATGCATTGATATTGTGTACCGCTTTAATAGTTATGGTATTCGTAGTGCCATATTTCAGAGTGCCTTTGGGTTTAGTGGTATTAGATGTCAAGATATGGTTGGTAGTCATATTAGCAAGTTTAATCCCTTTGGTAATGGTACAATTATTGAAGGTGATAAGAAATCGTACCTAAGTCGAAAGTACTTTCTGAATAAGTTAAATGTCAGCTATTCCAATAATACAGGTTTTTTATCGGAGACAGTCGTTCAAAAAACAAGCGATAGAGAATGAAGAAGCAAAAGTGCGTCTATCGACTTTAGAATTCAAATAGATATATGTGTGATAATGTCGATAGAAAAAGCATTTTGCTTCGAGAATGAACGATGCACAGCAATCGCCTTTTTTTGAACTAGCGTTTTTTGGTTACTTTTTTGAGCAATGCAAAAAAGTAACTGCCGTCTGCACAAGACATACGAACAGTTAAAGTGGAAACGTTCAATTTTCGTGCTAGATTTACATTAACAAAATTAGCTCAAATTAATTTCTCAAATCATAAAATCAAACCACCATGCTTAAAACCATTTTCATAATCATCATTATCCTTCATGGATTGATCCACCTATTGGGTTTTGTTAAAGCGTATGGCTATGCTGATGTTTCTGCATTGACACGTGAAATTTCCAAACCTATGGGCATCATTTGGCTCATGGCAGCGATATTGTTTATTATTACAGCCATGTTATTTGCATTTAAAAACGATACATGGGTCTATTTTGGGATAGCAAGCGTGATTGTCTCACAGGCCATGATATGGATGTATTGGCAAGATGCCAAGTTCGGCACCATCGCTAATGTATTGATGTTGATCGTGATCTTCTTCGGTTTCTTCCATTTGAATTTCAAAAGTAAATACAAAGAAGAAGTGACCGCTGCATTGGCACAAACATCAAATATTCCAGCAGATATTTTGACAGAAGAAGACATCAAACATTTACCGCCTTTGATACAAAAGTATATCCAATACACACACTCAGTGGGTAAACCCAAAATCCATAATTTTAAGGTTACAATGTCAGGGAAAATCAGAAGTTATGAAGCTAAAGATTGGATGCCATTGACATCAGAACAATACAACTTCATTCCTTCTACCACAAGATTATTTTTCCTAGACGCGACCAAAAAAATGCTGCCTGTATCTGGACTGCACAGTTTTAAAGGTGGATCCGCATCTATGGATATCCGATTATTGTCTATGTTCAAGATGTTATATATGGATGGCAAAGAAATGGATATCTCAGAGACGGTCACATTTTTTAATGACCTTTGCTGTATGGCGCCTGGCGCATTGATCGATGAACGTATAAGTTGGAAGATATCAGAAGGAAACAAAGTAAGTGCTACCTTTACATCCAATGGAATCACCATCGCTGCATGGTTGCATTTTAATCAAAAAGGAGAATTGGTCAATTTTGAGTCTGAAGACCGATATGCAGTTAATATTGATGGTAAAAACACCCAATTAAGTTGGCGTACTCCGTTACAAGATTATAAGGAAATAGGTGGCTATCGATTAGCAAGTTATGCAGAGACAATAACTACCTATGACAATGGAGATTTTACATATGCTACGTTTAATATCAAGGATGTCAAGATGAATGTCACTCAATAAATTGGTTTAAATATCTCAAAAATAATGTGAAAAAGGCAATTATATAACTATCTATTTTAATTGTGTAATACTATCCACAATGGGCAACGATATCTTTGTATTAACAAATATCGTTTTACCACCACTGACTCCTCGTTTGTGGTGACCATTTTGTCATACTATTGCATCAGTAAGTCCAATCAGATATCTTAGTAATCTAGAACGCTACGGCGAGTTGATTGCTTTTTTACGATAGGTGGCTCTGATGAAATAGTTTTGTATTATAAATTTATATATCAAAAACCCAAAATTGTGCTTAAAACCCTATGTATTTTCATCAATATCTTTCAGGAGTTTATTTTCTTTAGTACTCCTGAATTTTTCAATAGAACATCCAATGATTTCTTTTTATTAACCCGAGAAATATCTAAGATTGAAGGGGTAGTTTGGATCATGGCAGAAATGTTTTTTATGGTAGCGGCCTTACTGTTTATCTTCAAGAATAGAAGGTGGTTGTACTTCGGATTAGCGAGCGTGGTTATTTCA
>JBGSOH010000420.1:0-6409 GCA_041739205.1 Saprospiraceae bacterium | reverse complement strand
GAGGTTTACGTATATTTAACAATAAATCATTGGAAAATCTACAGGGACTAAACAGTCTGATTGGTGTAAAAGATTTGGTGAGAATTCACATGAATGGTATGCTCCAAGATCTTTCAGGACTAGACAATATCACACGAATTGGATCATTAGCTATCGATAGCAATCAAGTGCTTCAACATGTGGACGCGTTGGCAAATCTTACCACTATTGATGGTCCATTGAGATTTAGGAACAATGATGAAATCCAGCATATCAATGGCTTGAGCAATTTAGAGACTGTATATGGGGAAATTGTCATTTCATTTAATCCATTCCTTCAGAATGTATCAGGTTTCATGGGCATAACGACCGTGAAAGGCAATCTCGAAATCAGAGACAATGATCGAATGATATCTCTCGATGGACTCCGGAATATCGCTAATGTCCAGAACAATCTCACCATTTCCAAAAACAGAAGTTTGACCAATCTTAATGGTTTGGAAAGTTTAACTACTGTCGGAGATGATGTAAAAGTGTATGACAATCAGATGATTGTAGACGTCGAAGGTCTAGGACAACTAACTTCTGTAGGTAAAGTGTTTGGCATTGGATCATCGGATAACTTAGAGCGTTTATCTGGCTTAGAAAATCTGACTACAGTGGGAGATTCTCTCGTGATTTTCAATAATAGAAAACTCCAGTCTCTAGCAGGTATTGAAAATATTGAAGCAGCTTCCTTGGGTGCTTTGTTGATTTCTGGCAATCAAAATTTAGCCACTTGCGAGGTGCAAAGTATCTGCGACTATCTGAAAATTCCGCAAAGTAAAGCGCTTATCAGCAACAACGATTCTCGATGCAACTCGAGAAGTCAAGTAGAAACAGCTTGTCAAACAAGTAGCGTGATTGATGGTAAAGAAGATGTATTTTTAGTAACGCCAAACCCAGCTAATACATTTATCCAAATATCGGGCATGAAAGGAAGTAAAAACCTTGAGCTCATTGATGTCTTAGGAAAAGTTATACTGAAAGATGTCATATCCGAAGGTGGACAAATAGATATATCTGCTTTGGATAGTGGTATATACTTTATCAAACTTGGGTTTAAAACGCAGCCTGTTATCAAGATTTAACCATACATCATTAAAAGTAAATTATCATGAATTTTCATAAACCAATGTTCTTCATATGGGCATTATGCCTGATTTTGTCTTGCAGTAAAGACGAAACTGCGGCCGATACTCCTTTTGTTCCGTCACAAAATGCTTTAGCATGGAAAGCAGGATACAATACTTTTGACCAAGAAATGGGTGGTCATTTACGCAATTTTGTCATCCATGTGCCTACAAAATATGATGCTACCAAAGCAGTATCACTTGTATTCATGCTACATGGTTCATCAGGAGATGGAGATCGGTTTTATAATATCAGCGGTTGGACAGAAAAAGCAGATCAAGAAGGATTTATTGTAGTTTTCCCTACAGGTCGAGAGTACCCAATTGCCGAAAACAATGGGAAGCTAGGTACCAAATGGAGCAGTGACGGCTTGATAAATGATATCGTCCCCGGTACAGAGATCGTCGACGATGTGGTCTTCATGCGAGCACTTGTAGATAAGTGCAAAGAGACTTTTTTTATAGATGCAAAAAGGGTTTATATCTCAGGATTTTCTAATGGTGGGGCCTTTGTCAGGTCACGAGTCATGACGGAGATGAATGATGTTTTTGCAGCTGGAAGCACGGGTGGTGGATTCGGATTACCAGCAAAAAAGACCGTGAAAGGCAATGTTTTTATGCCACTTTATAGCATTGTAGGTACCAAAGACAACAAAATAATTGATGCTTCAGGTACGAATGAAGATGTACCGTTTGAAGCAGATGTTTTGATGTCTGAAGCAATTTTTAGAAAACAAATAGATGGCGTGTTACAAACCCTAAATCTAGGCAATGAGTACACGGAAGAAAGGGTCACTCCAAAATACAATATCATCACTTTTGAAAATGATCTGAGCAAACAAGGCAATGAACATATTCTAATGGTTGTCAATGCCTTAGATCACAATTATCCTACCACCAAAAACAATAAACATGAGGTCAATGCAGTAGATCATTTTTGGCCATGGTTTCAGAAGTTTAGTTTAAAATAAAATTTAGTTCCATCATGTATCCAATTCAACTAAAGATATATAATACTCTTTTATTTATCTGTTTTATAGCGACTTTTTCTTTTGGTCAACAAAAAAAGGAAGACGGCATCAAAGTCATTTTGAAGCCTATGTCACAGCATAGCCTGGTCTTAAGATGGGCGCCTACTACAGATAAGGTTTGGCTACAAATGATGGATGGCTACCTAACATTCACCGTAAGGAAATGGAAAAAAGGGGAACGAATGTCACAAAGTCCTATTACTGTTTTGAAAGATACGGTAAGGGTATGGCCTAAAGAACGATTCGAATCGCTCGCCAATACTTCAGATGAAAATGTGTACACCATGCTAGTTGGGTATTTGATGTATGAACCATATGAGACATTGACGTCTGATAAGTTTTCGATATCTTCTATGGTGGATAGAAAAGATGAGCTTACCAATAGGTTTTCGAGTGCCTTGTATGCCGCTGACATGCACGCTATGGCTGCCGAAGCTTCTGCTATGCGTTATGAATTAACAGATGTAGACTTAAAAAGCTACTATAGTATTTCTGTCCAATTGATGACAAGTACGGGTGTTTCCTATCAAGACATTACTTATTATGATCCCGAACATCCATATCATTTCAAGCCTATTATTGACAAATATGAAGGCCGCGAAAAAGCTATTGTAATCTCTTGGGATAAAGCTTTGCATCAATCCTATTTTACGGCTTATCAAATAGAACGATCTGAAGATGGACAAAATTATTATCCACTCACTACAAAGCCATATCTCCATGCCATCGACGTGAATCATACAGAATGGCAGTCATCTTATACCTATATTGATAGTGTAGAAAATTATAAAAAATATCACTATCGTTTGCGAGGTTTTGATCCATTTGGAGACTTATCTGAACATGGTAATAGTGTTACGGTCATGGCTCGTGACCTTACACCACCACACAATGTAGGAGATGCTAAAGTTGATGTTGTAAATGACAAACACGCGGCATTATCATGGATGTATGACGAAGTTCCTTCTGACTTTGCAGGTTTTGAAATCAGGAAATCGACATCTTATCAAGGTGTTTTCTATCCTGTAGCTACCCAATTAACAGTAAAGAGTAGATCTTGGACAGACACAAATGTCAATTTAAATGTTAATCAGTTTTATAAAATATGTGTCGTCGATACAGCAGCCAACACGCAGTGTACGTCAGCATTGATGATGATATACCACGATAAGACGCCACCTGCACAACCGAAAGGATTGAGTGCTATGTCTGATAGTTTAGGCATCGTAAAGTTGCACTGGAACCTTGGTGTAGATTCTGATCTCAAAGGATATAATGTGTATTTTTCCAACAGGATAGATGGCGTTTTTTCGATCTTAAATTCTTCTGTCATTAAAGATACGGTTTTTGTAGATACCATAAGTCTGAACGCTCTGACGAAGCACCTTTATTATTCAATAGTTGGTGTGGATATCAGAGATAATATGTCTGACTTTTCTGACAAAGTTCAAGTAACTAGGTACGATACCATACCGCCAGGACCCGCAGTTTTTATCGGGTACCATACGGATGAAACAGGCATCAAAATGAGTTGGAATTCATCATCTTCGGTTGACTTGGTAAGGACAGAATTGTATCGCAAAACCAATGATACGGAATTTATAAAGATTAAGGACTTCCAAAAAAACGAAACGAGTTATACCGATCAGGACATCATGCCTAATGTAAAATATATTTACCAATTGGTATCTGTGGATGAAGGTGGATTGACCACTCCTTCGCCAAAAAGGTTATTTGTAGTAAGTGCTGCAAAATCCGCTTCAACAATTGTCTTGGATGTACGCAAGGTAGAAAATGCCTTGGAAATAAAGTATACGCTTGACACAAAAATGGATGACCTAGCCAAAATTCATTTTTATAAGTCGGAAAATAATGGCAGCTTCAGAATGTACAAGGTTATCTCTGATTTCACCAAAGATGTTTGGCAAGATACTGATGTAAAAGAAGGGAATACTTATAGTTACAAAGCCATTGTCACTAGCAAAAACCATCGGAAATCTCCATATTCACCTGTCGCTGACATCACCTTTAATTAATACCCAAAATCTATTTTAGTATGAAATCGTTCATTTGGAGTGTTTGTTTTATGTGTTCTGTAAGCAGCCTTTTTGGTCAGGACGTGAGTAGTTTTGGGCAAAAAGAAAATTATAATATCCGTGGTGGCATACAATTGGGCTATAATTTTTATGAATCTATTGGAGCTACCCAAGCAAGGTTTGCACCATCAGGATATAGTATTTCAGCCAATGCAAATGTCCAGATTGGCGCCATTAATATCCCGTTTAATGTCCATTTTACTCAGCTCAGTGGTAGCATCTCAAGTCCTTTTAATCTGTATGGTGCAAGTCCTTATTACAAATGGATTAAAGTACATTTGGGCAATCGTTCTTTAACCTTTTCACCTTATGTGTATGCAGGACGAAACTTTAATGGTGTCGGATTGGAGCTAACACCAGGCAAATTCAGAATGACCGCTTTTCAGGGGAAATTGAGAAATTTACTTGCAGTATCTGACTCAGTGGTAGGTGGTGCCTTGGTATTGCCCAATTATGACAGGAAGATACAAGGTGTAAAATTGGATTTTGGAAATCACACTAGTTTTTTTGAAATCATGGGCGTACGAGTGAAAGATGAATATTTGGACAATATAGAATCATTCACATCACCACAAGAGAATCTGGTTTTGGGTACAGCATTGAGTCTTAAGTTTTTTAAAAGGGTTGTCTTTCAGATGAATGTAGGTGGCAGTATTTTTACTGGAGATCAGAATGCCAGAAGACCTGAAGATCTAACGCAAGTGGTTTCAGGATTTGATGATTTCCATACTATAAATGCCACCTCTAGATTTAGTTTTGCAGGTGATGCGACCTTAGGTTATCATTACAAAAAGGTAAGATTTGATGTCAAATATCGTCGTGTCAATCCTTTTTATTATTCCTTAGCAACCAATTTTATTCAGAACGATATCGAAAATTATACCTTCAATGGCAACTTGAGTTTGCTCAAAAGTAAACTGCGACTACGTGGTTCATTTGGTGTACAAAATGACAATCTTTCCAACCATAAATCTTTTACCAGTTTTAGGACGATTGGTTCAGCTTCGGTCACCTATTTCCCGAATGAAAAGTTTAACCTTATGATCAATTATTCTAATTACCAACATGAAAATCAATCCGGTTTGGTGGCTGTAAATGATACCTTTAAAATACTAACCGTCACTAATAATTTTATCATCAATGGTAACTACAAATGGTTTAAAAATGACCATTATGAGAGTTCAGTTAGCATGAATGTATTTAGTAATAATGTGGTCGATGATACAGATTTCCGTACATTTAATAATAGCTTCTCAGGTAGAGGATTTAGTGTGAGTTTGCCGTTTACGATCAAACAATATGAACTAACATTAAGTCCAATTTTCAATGTAAATCAATATGATTTCAGCACTTACGATACCAAAAGGACTAGTATAGGTCTGACTGTTACCAAGCCATTTTTTAGCAAGAAATTGAGCGTCTCCGTGAATGGCATGTTTGGAAATAATACTTTTAATGATTTAAATAATGGTACCAATGCCAATGCATCACTCAATCTTAGGTATCGACCCAATAAAAAACATCAGGTAGGTATGAGGCTGTTTTTCTTCGATAATCAAAACATCACCAATCCAAGTGTAACTGAATTCAGGGGCAATATTATTTATGGTTTTATTTTAAAATAATATACAGTATGAAACGTCAAAAACATCTCATTTTGTTTAACAAATACGAAAGGTTCGTTCATCCAATCTTCTTCAGAATGTATTTCCTACTGATATTTATTGTTTGTAACATCAGTTCGATCGTTGCTCAAAATGACTTAGAAATAAATGTAGAAATAGCGGAACCATATCCTGTAGAATTAGAATATTACTTAGAGAATGCATCCAATCTATACATTACTGTTGCCAATGTTTCAGCACAAGATCGAAATGTTTTTTACCATATTAGATTAGTTGGTAATAATGGCATAGATGCGCGTACCATATCTTCGTTTAAGCCTGTTACTCCTGTCAATATCCCTGCCTTTAGAACATTGTTTTATGCTGGCAACGATCTCGGCACTGACTTTCCATTTAGTTATCCAGGAGATGTAGATCTCACAAGCGTTACCCCTGAGCAGCAGGATTTTATCACCTTCAATAGAGCATTGCCAGAAGGTAGTTACAGACTTTGTGTCATAGCCTAC
>JBGSOH010000396.1:0-9768 GCA_041739205.1 Saprospiraceae bacterium | reverse complement strand
AATTTTCATTTTGTTTTAATCAATCCTTCAACGGTTACAAAATGATATTTTTATAAGTAAAGACTGGATATTACTATTTTTACTTGTTTATAATTTTTGAGTCTTGATGTCTAATGCAAAATTATGTTCAACCCAAGTTTTCTTCATGATCATATGGGATAACATCTCTATATGGCATAAAAGGCATCTTGAGTATAGTCGTAATATTTGTCACTTCTTTAGCATTCATATGGGTATCTACGCCATAAACCAATTTGCTATTGTCAATCATCACATAAGTACCGAAAATGCGATCCCAAATAGAAAATATATTTCCGTAGTTGGTATCCGTATAAGGTTGTCTGTAATGATGGTGAATGCGATGTATATTAGGTGTACAAAAAAGTAGTCCTATGGTATTATCGAGCCATTTTGGCATTTGGATATTAGAATGATTAAACTGGGTAAGAACGACAGACATAGTCTGATACATAAATACCATCCACATGGGAGCACCAATAATTATTACTGCCATGGTGGTAAAAACAAACCTAAAAACACTTTCTCCCGGATGATGTCTATTTGCAGAAGTTGTATCTATTTGTTGGTCTGTATGGTGAATCAAGTGGAATTTCCACATCCACTTTACTTTGTGTTCTAACCAATGAATAAACCATGCGCCGATTAGGTCCATCAGTAATATACCAAGTATCATAAATAACCAAATAGGTAAGTCTAAAACATGTAATAGTCCTATTTTATGGGATGTTACATAATCTGATGTTTTTACCAAAATAAAAGCCATCGAAAAATTGACAACAATCGTTGTGACAGTAAAGAAGATATTGACTTTTGCGTGGTCCCATTTTCGATAGTTAAATTTGAATAGTGGAATAGCACTTTCTATCAACCAAAAAATGGTCAATCCACCTACCAAAATTATAGTTCGATGTGATGAAGGAATGTGGCTGAAATACTCAATGATGGTGTCCATGGCTTTGCTATTTTAGATGGAAACAAAGATAAATAAAAGTCAGTTTCTATTGTAGCTGAAAATAGATTATTTAATAGTTTGAATGAAATAATTTTATCTGGGACCCAATTCATTAGTTTAACTTTTTAAAGTTAGTTGTTTCTTTAATCCCTACCAAACTATCTTTCCGAAATCATTTTTTAGTACCAATTTTGTGATATCGATCAGGTCATCATTTCCCATTGTGGAGTGATATTCTTTTGTTTTAGAACGTAAGTCAAGTAGTATTTTGTGTAGGTCTTGGAAAGCAAGATCGCCAAGTTTGTACAATGCTAAATGATACATCCAAGGGATTGAAGGTGTATAATTTGCACTTTCGCTGTAGTGGTCATCCTTTTCTTTAAGTTTGTATGTGGTGTAATTTTTGATAATCCCTGGGAAATTTCCACCCACTAACATCGCCTTAAAGTAAGCTGTAAAAAACAAATGCCATCTGTGGTCAAATATTTCTTTTTTATATGCAGTTAGAAATACAAAGGCATGATTTTCAGCTTGTTTTGCTTTTTGAAGATCTATTAAGGCAAAGATCATAAAAGCTGTATGGCCGATTTTACTATGGAAATTTGGAGATTCCTTAGCGACGATTTGGGATGATTTTAGTATGTCGTAGGCTTCTGTGGCTTTTTTGGAGCGAAGTAAGATAGCCACTAAATTATTGACATAATAAAGATAATCATTATTGATTTCTTTGATAGAAAGATAACCATAGTATGTAGCTTTTTCCAAGTTCTGAAAAGAAGAATGATATAACAAATATTGACTGTAAAAATTGACTAAAATCCTTCGAGAATAAAAATGTCCACTTTTGATCATCTTGTCAAAATATTCAAACTTGTCTTCTAGGATATCATAAGAACGTTTGTTGTGCGCAATAAAAACAATCCTTATCCATGCCAATAATCGGTTATATCCATCTAAAGATTCATTGTAGAAAATGGATTTTAGCCAAGGATACCAATCATTCTGAGTATCCTTTTTATGGACGTAATGATTGATGATTTCATTGGTAGCATCGTGGAGTTTGTCATTGACAAGTTTTGAATATTCGTAATCTGTTCTGTATTTATGGATAAAATGATGTACGATTTCAAAATCCTTATATCTCAGTCTGATCTGTAAGTAATGCCTATACACTCTCGAAATGTCATACAATTTTATGAAATTAAAATGAGAAGAATCTGAAGATTTTAATATCTTGATGAGTTCCTTCTCATCTTCTTTGGTAATAGCATCTGTCATGATGAGTTTTTCCCAAATCAAAAGTTTCTCAAGCGTTTTATCTACATCGAGAGAATCTAGTAATTTAGTACACCAATTTTTAATATAACTATACTTCCTTTTGTCAATAGCATCATTGTATTCAGCATAGTTTTCAATCAAAGCAGCATTGTAAATCATCGTATCTACTATGCTTTTTTTTTCACTATCTTCAAATTTTTTGTATTCCAAAAGGAAATTTGCTTCATGTGGAAGAATACATGAAGCAAACGATGAAAACTTGTTTAGACGTGATTTCAAGTGTTAATTAGGTTGAATTGTTAATTTGCTTGATTTGCAAAATTGTTAATGAGAGACGCTTTGAAAATCATGATTTTAGCTCAAAGTCAAATAGGAAACCATCACTCAAGCTATATTTATAACGTAATTCCTCCATCTACACTGATGGTGGTGCCATTGATATAATCAGCTTGATCAGAAGCCAGAAATGCGTAAATATTGGCGATGTCTTCAGGTTTGCCCAATCGGTTGAGTGGCACTTTTTCACTCATTTTGGCTAGTACTGCTTCAGGCATGGCTTGCACCATTTCTGTCAATATAAATCCTGGAGCTACTGCATTTACATTGATTCCTTTTCGGCCTAATTCTTTTGCCCATGTCTGTGTCATAGCGATGACGCCTGCTTTTGTCGCTGCATAATTTGTCTGTCCAAAATTGCCATATAAGCCTACAACAGAAGACGCATTCATGATACGACCATAACCATTGGTAACCATGTGTGGCGCCACGGCTTTTGTACATAAAAATACTCCTGTAAGATTGATATCAATTACTTGATTCCATTGCTCTGAGGTCATTTTTAGCAAGGACGAATCTTTGGTAATACCGGCATTGTTCACAAGGATGTCAATTTTACCGAAATCATTTATGACTTTTATTGCAGCTTCATTTATTTGTGATTCATCACCTGTATTTACCTTGTAGAAAGTGATTTTATGTCCTTCCTTATTTAAGGTGGTTTCTAATTCTAGACCTCTCTCTTCGTTGATGTCCCACACAGCTACTTTTGCCCCTTCAGCTACAAATTTTAAAACCGTAGCTTTACCGATTCCCGCAGATCCACCTGTGACTATGGCAACTTTTCCTTCCAATGATTTCATGGTTCAATGATTTATTGTTAAATTATTACGTTTCAACGGCAAAAATAGGTATGATTAATGATTACACACTATATTGTTTAGGAAATGTAAATAATGCTTAAATATAGTCGCATTAGCTATTAGTATTATAATAGACAGATATACAGTCTGTTAAGTAATAATAGTATATAAAGTCATATCGATTATTAATATTTATTATTGTTCTGCGTATCATTTAAACATAGATATTAGAATCGTTATTAGTGTAACATAAACAAATCATTAATGAATTTTTCACAAGCCACACTTCTCATTCTTGGTATTTATATGTGCTTTACTTTGTATATCGTATATAAAGGAGCTCAGAAAACCAAAAATATTAAAGAATTCGCTCTTGGTAGCGGATTTTCTCCTACTGTGGTCGGGTTGTCATTGGCGGCGAGTATCACAAGTGCAGCAACATTTATTATCAATCCTGGTTTTGTGGCATTATATGGATGGAGTGCATTTTTGGCCATGTCAGTTGTACTGCCTATTGGACTATTTATTTCCTTGGTCGTTCTTAGTAAAAGTTTCAGAAAGTATGGCAGTAGTATCAAAGCACTTACTCTCGCACAATGGGTAGGCAAACGTTATGACAGTTCTTTCTTTTCTATTTTAATGGCATTTTTTTCTTTACTCTTGCTGACATTTATTGTATTAATATGTGTAGGGTTGACTAAAGTTATGGCTAGTGCAGTTGGAGCGGATGAGTTGATTGTTTTGGTGAGTTTAGTCGTTTTTGTTTTTGGTTATACTATGTTTGGTGGCGCCAATTCTATGGTTTATACCAATACAATTCAAGCTATATTAATGATCATTGTGGCAATTATTTTAATTACTTCAGGATTTGGTCATTTTAGCGAAGGAATAGATGTTTTTTGGTCGAAACTAGATGCCCTAGATCCGAATATGTCGTCTTCATTTAATGAAAAAAGTCCACTCTTCCGAGATTGGTTTGAAGTGATAGTGTGTAATTTTATAGTAGGAATTGCCATTGTTTGTCAGCCACACATCATCACTAAATCACTTTTGCTAAAAACCGATGAAGATGTCAACAAATATCTCACTGTAGCCATCGTCGTAGAGACATTATTCTTTTTTGTACTTTTTGCAGGATTTTATGCGAGATTGATGTTTCCAGATCTAATGAATGATGGTGTTCCCATGAAAATGGATGGTATACTTTCTACTTATGTAGTCAAACAATTTTCTGTTGGGGTAGGGATTGTGGTCGTTTTAGGCTTGATAGCAGCAGGGTTATCCACTTTGGAAGGTATTGTTCAGTCTCTTTCTACCACGATAACAAATGACATCATTGCACCTTTTGCGAAAATAAAGGAAGATTCACCTAGACTGCATATCATAAACAAATTTGTTATTGTGGTTTTAGCAGCATTAGCAATCGTGATTAGTTATGACCAACTCATTAATCCAAATTTAAGTGTTGGCATTTTGGCTCAAAATGGTGTATATGCTTTTTTCTCTGCTGCATTTGTTCCCGTACTATTTGGAATATTTATCAAAGATACACCCAAACAAGCAGCCATCGGAGCTTCGATTACCGCCATGGTGGTACATTTCAGTGTCTACTATGGTCAATTGACACCTTATACAACGGGTGCCATCAGAAATCCAGCTGTTGCAGCAACGTTGGCTATTGTATCAGCAGTTTTAGTCGGATTGGTACTTCTGTCCATATATAGAAACAAACAAAAAATAACGATAAACCAAATCTAAATAAGAAATAGTGAAGACAGAATTCCCATCGTCACATAAGCGAAGAAATGCAACCATCCTATCTACAGGTTCATACGTTCCTGAGAGAGTTGTCCCAAATTCATATTTTAATGAATTATTGGGCGAAGATGTTGATACTTGGCTAAAACAACATGTACAAATTTACGAAAGAAGGTGGTGTAGTGAAAACGAAAGTACCGCTGATTTGGTCGAAAAAGCTTGTCAAATTGCACTCGAAAATGTAAATCTTCAGCCCAAAGACATCGACTTATTGATCATTGCGACTGACACACCTGAGTATATTTCACCATCTACCGCATCGGTCATACAAGATAGGATGAAACTTGTCAATGCAGGCACATTTGACATTAATACCGCTTGTGCTGGATTTGTGACAGGCCTAGATGTAGCGACCAAATACATACAATCCGATTCGCAATACAATCATGTCCTTGTGGTAGGCGCTTATACGATGAGCAAATATCTCAATCTTCAGGATAAAAAAACTGTGACTTTATTTGCTGATGGAGCAGGTGCAGCGGTAGTAGGATTGGCAAAAAATGGTGAAGGGTTTCTTCAAAGCAAATTGGCAACTAAAGGTGAATTTAATGGTTGGATGGGAATATATGCTGGTGCAAGCCACGAACCTGTGACCCACGAAGCTATCGAAAATCATGACCACCAACTCAAATTTGTCCAAAAGATACCGACGCATATCAATCCTGAAGTATGGAGCAAAATGATCCTAGATCTATGTGCGAAAGAAAACATTACGCCCAATGATGTCGATCATTACTTTTTAACGCAAATCAATATAAATTCGATATTCCAAACGATGGATCTTCTTGGTGTAGATAGATCAAAAGCAGCCACTATAATGCATTATTATGGTTATACAGGTTCGGCTTGTATCCCTATGGCATTGGACGAATGGATGAAAAAAGGAAAGGTCAAAAGTGGTGATATTATTTGTTTTATGGGCTCAGGTGGCGGATTGGCATTTGGAGCATCGTTGTTTAAAATGTAATTTAGATTTATAAGAAAGTGTACATATAGAATAAGTTTTAAAATTAAGGATAGTTAAAATTATGGGTATCATTTAAGTCCTTCCATTGTAAGGGAAGGATTTAGGATGGGTAAATAAGAAATAATGTAATTAATATGAATGTATGGCAACAAGATTGGATTTCAAAATGGGCACTTTATAGTCCCAATAAAATTGCTATTCAAGAGCATGAAAATGGCAAAGAGATCACCTATAAATCTTTGAATGATTGTGCCAATGGAATAGCCCAATATTTAAATACAGAATACAATATTGTCAAAGGCGATAGGATAGCAGTTCTCGCAGAATATGACATCAAATTTGTAGCCCTTTTTTCAGCAGCACAGAAAGCAGGATTTATCATTGTCCCAATAAATTATAGACTAGCTCAAGCGGAAGTGACTGATATTCTGCATGATGCATCACCAAAATTCATTTTGACCCAAAATAAATATGATCATTTGTTAAGTCAAGATTTCGCAAATATCAATCAAGATTATAATATTCTGACCACAATAGATGCTAATGAAATCAATTCAATTACACAAGTTGAAGAAAACGATCCTATTTTTATCATTTATACATCAGGTACTACAGGTAAGCCCAAGGGTGTGAAGTACACTCATAAAATGTTGTTTTGGAATAGTATCAATACAGCACTTTCTCTCAAACTAAATGCAGAAAGTCGCACGGTAAATGTGATGCCACCTTTTCATACAGGTGGTTGGAATGTATTACTGACCCCATTTCTACATCACGGAGGATTCATCAGCATGTGTAATAAATTTGAAGCAGAAAAAGTATTACAAACCATTGCTTTATTAAGATGTAATATCTTCATGGGTGTACCTACCATGTTGGGTATGATGGCCAATGAAAAAAGTTTTGAGAGCTGTGATTTGTCTTGTTTGGATTATATCATTGTGGGTGGCGAATCCATGCCTATACCTTTGATAGAAAGATATGGTTCAAAAGGTGTAGCTATTAGACAAGGATATGGGATGACAGAAGTTGGGCCTAATTTGACATCACTCCATCAAGATGACGCAATAAACAAAAAAGGAAGTATCGGTCGCCCCAATTTTTATGTACAGCATCGCATCATCCATGAAAATGGCCACGATTGTCAAGCTAATGAAGCAGGTGAGTTATGGCTTCGTGGACCAATGGTGACACCAGGATATTGGCACAATGAGGCAGCGACAAAAGATGCTTTTTCTTTAGATGGTCAATGGTTCAAAACAGGTGATATTGTCATAGAAGATGAAGATAAATATCTCTACATCGTGGACCGTCTAAAAAACATGTTTATTAGTGGTGCTGAAAATGTATATCCTGCTGAAATAGAAAAAGTATTGATACAACTTACTGATATTCAAGAGTGTGCAGTCATCGGTGTGAAAGATGAAAAATGGGGAGAAGTTGGAAAAGCTTTCATAGTTAAGTCGGTGGAATCTTTGATATCTGATGAAGAAATAAGGAATTTTTGTATTAGTAAATTAGCAAAATATAAGGTGCCAAAATACATAACATTCATCGGTACTTTACCTAAAACGGATAGTGGTAAAATAGATAGAAAATCTTTAAAATTTTTATAAAACATATTTTTAAATCATTAAAATTCATAAAATGAAATCTTTAAAATTATTTGGAATTATGATGCTATTTGCATCAATTATTATGATAAGTTGTAGTGAAAATGAGAAAGCAACTTGCACCGATGGTATCAAAAATCAAGATGAAACTGCCATAGATTGTGGAGGCGTATGTACGGCTTGTACTTCATGTAATGATGGTATTCAAAATGGGACAGAAACTGGGGTAGACTGTGGCGGAACATGCACGGCTTGCCCAACATGTTCTGATGGTATTCAAAATGGAACTGAAACAGGCATTGATTGTGGAGGTACTTGCCCTGAATGTAGGATAGGTGTACAAGGCAAGTGGAAATCTTTTCCCGTTGCACCGATTTTAGCAAGTTTTGCAGATTCAATTATTGCTGAATTCAAAACAAATAATACTTACTCCGTGGATCAGTGGAAAGGCGGTACTAAGGTAAATCTTACTGGAACTTATGTGCAAACAAAATCAAATGTAGGTGCTATATATACTATTAAGATCAATCAATCAACTCCAACTGTTATTTCAGCTGAAGGAATTCTTGAAGTATCCACAGACAACAAAACAATGAAATACGAACTGCTACAGACCGAACCTAATCTTGGCTTTGCTCCTCCAACTCCTGCAGGTGGTTTTGGTAGTACTGCAGGTGGTGCTTTTGGTACTACAAATATTCAAAATTACGTTAGAATCAATTAAAATTATGGCTTTAATAAAAGACGTGGAAAGGAGTTTGATCTCCTTTCACGTTTTGATTTAATGTGTTCCCTAAAAATATTTTCAGCATGTTTAGAAATATCATTTTTTCAATTATTCTGGTATTACCTTGTTTGATTGCAGCACAAGAATCTGGTAGAGATGGCTTCAAAGGTTTTGACAAAACATTACCAACCAAAGCCAATCGTCAATTGCAAGCTTATGTGTATTTTTATCAGCAAAATGTAGCTATGAATATGGCTCCTGAAAATGATTTTCTCAAAGGACAAATCGTAGGAAGACTCTTCGGAGCCAATACTACGACAACATCCAAAGACTTCAAAGCCAGATATGCTGAGCAACGAGCCATTCCATTTTTTATATACACACCAAGTATTTTTGATGGGAAAGCCACACTGAGAGCATCTTTTGAGATAGATTGGACGTGGGGCGATGTTGCTTATGGCACAGGTGGAAACTTCGGTTCAGCAATCTCTGCTGATCAAGTCAACCTACAAACCCAAAACTTAGAAGTGGAGTTTGTTCCAGCTAAATACTGGACTATCAATGTAGGTTTGCAAAGGATGTTTGATTCACCACATGACTTATATCGCACTTTTTTTGATAAATTTACTACAACAGGTTACAGACTTGCCTACTTTGGTACAGACGGTGTAGGTATCAGCGTGAGAAGACAAACAGACAATAAAAAACTAAAAGCTGGATTCTATAAATTGTATGAAAACAACGTAGAATTAAATGATGATGTGACTCTTTTTGAACTCAATCAGCAGGTCACCGTATCTCCTAAGTGGAATGTCGGTGCTTCCGTTTATTACATCAAAGACAATTCATCAGGTAAAGGTGGTGTCAGTATTCTCGGTCAAGGTTATGGTAGTCAGTTGACGACGTATAATGGGGCTTTCCGTTTTCCTATAGGAGCTGATCCATACAAATCTGATGTATTTTGGTTGGGTACTTATTTTTCGAGAAATGAAGAGATGATGCTTGACCGATGGTTTATGTCAGGCTTTGTCAATTATAATATTGGATCTATCAGACAAAAAGCAGCTGGTAGTGAGACCTACACCAAAACCGTTTCCATTGGTGGTATTGCGGCCAATCTTCGTGCTGGATATCGTTATGGACAGACTACGGGTGATGCCATCACAGGCGATGTCATTTTCACAAGTGGTGATAATAATGGTATAGCAGACAAAAAATATAGTGGTGTCATGACTTCCAATACATGGGGAAGT
>JBGSOH010000384.1:0-29189 GCA_041739205.1 Saprospiraceae bacterium | reverse complement strand
TTTTACCGATCATCGCATATAATACCATACCGACATTTGCACAGAGAGTAAACTATATAAAGTATGATTTCGGCCATTACAGTAAAGGAGAATTTAAAGATGGACTTAGTGATGCTGTTAGATTTAATTCATTAAAGGCTGGTAAAGATATTATTATTTCTAACCCAATAACGGGTGTAGGATTCAGTAACTTACAAGAAGAAACAGAAAGTTGGTACAAACAAAACTTACCTGAATTATCTCCCAAAAGTTACTTTTTGCCGAGTAGTGAGATCATTATATATTGGGCTTCAGGTGGAATTGTAGCGTTTTTATTATTTCTGAGTCACATGTTTATACCATTTACAATGCCATATTTGCGAAAAAATATCTGGTTTATGGCATTTTTTATACCTGCCATATTCAGTTTTACTTTTGAAACCCATCTCGAAGGTCAACTTCCTATTTTTGTGTATGGGTTTTTTGTTGCTTGGTTTTGGTGGTTAGCATGGAGAGAAAGTCAGGTTTTACAAACTTAAATTTCGAGTAAATTAATTGTCTTGAATGGATAAATATTATAAAAAGCGCCAAAATGAAAATTAAATATTTAACATTATTTGTTACATTTTATTTATTGGTGATGTCATCGCCAATTATTTGTCAAATAGATGATTTACCAGATTTTAGCAGTTTTAATCCAACTACTTTAGCTCGAAGTAAGGAATATAATGATACAATACCACGAAATACCAAATATAATAGTGGACAACCTAAATTAGAATATACATTAGAGAATAACAAACTGGTCTGGACAGTTTATTTTGAAAATGGCCAAGTTCAATTAAAAACAGGTATTTACCATAAATTAGAAATTGATACATCCATTTACACTGATTATTTAACTAAAGAGCCAATAGTTTCTTTCAACAAATTTTTATTAGATATACCACATGGAGATTTTATTGAATATTACCCAAGTTATATGGATAGAGGTATTAAAAGTAAAGGTGAATATGTAAACGGCAAGAGAATTGGAGAATGGCAGTTTTTTACTAATGACAAAAAGAAAATTATTGCAAATTTTAATTTAGATGGTGAATTGGACGGTAAGTACGAAGAGTTTTCCTACGTTCGTAATAATACATATGTTAAGGTAATAGAAGGACAATTTAAAAAAATCGTTTTTGATGTTACTTATAAATCTGATAAAAATAGTGAGCCAAGTAGTTACAAAATCCAAAAGATACAAAGAGTAGGAACTTGGAGTTATTATTCAAAAGATGGAAGCTTAATTGGGAAAGCTGATTATAGTTGGAAGTGAAAAGTTAAAAAATATTTCAGCTAGATTCTTCACACAAAAAGAATCAAATTTTGGCATACTAATCGTTAACCTTAAGTTCGTATCTTTGGGACTTTATAATAAAACAATTGGTATTTTTTAAATTCAATCATGAAAATCAGCATTGCACAACTCAATTATCATATAGGCAATTTCGAAGGCAACACTGCCAAGATGATAGAAGCTATTGAAGCGGCCAAAAATGTAGGTACAGATATTATTTGTTTCAGCGAATTAGCAACATGTGGATATCCGCCTAGAGATTTTTTGGAGTTTGATGATTTTATCAGACTTTCAGATGAGAGCATTCAGACCTTGTGCACACACGCGCATGATATCGCCATCGTCGTAGGCGCACCATCTAGAAATCCAGAAGCTAAAGGAAAAAGCTTATTTAACTCAGTATATTTTCTTGCCAATGGTCGAATTGAATTTGTGCAACACAAAACTTTGCTACCAACGTATGACGTTTTTGACGAATACAGATATTTTGAGCCAGCTAAAGAATGGAATATTCTAATGTATAAAGGCAAAAAAATAGCACTTACAGTGTGTGAAGATATTTGGGATGTCGGTACGGATGATCCACTTTATACGGTTATTCCCATGGATGAAATGATGAAGTACAGTCCTGATTTTATGATTAATGTGTCCGCATCACCATTCAACTATAATCACGCTGCTAGTCGTATTGCAGTAGTCAAGGCAAATGTGGAGCGATATGGCGTATCCATGTTCTATATCAATCATTGTGGCGCTCAGACAGAATTGATTTTTGATGGTGGGTCGATCGTAATGTCCAAAAATGGTGCACTTCATGACGAATTACCATATTTTGAAGAGAGCATCAGACATTATGATCTCAACGAAGTAGACGCAGGTGGCTCGATACAGGAACAACCTAAAGAAAAGATTGCCCTTATTCATGATGCTATCGTGCTAGGTATTAAAGATTATTTTAATAAATTAGGATTTACTAAAGCAGTTCTAGGCCTTTCAGGTGGAATAGATTCTGCCGTAACAGCCATACTTGCTGCTAGAGCATTAGGTCCAGAAAATGTACGTGTATTGCTCATGCCATCACAATTTTCTACAGGTCATTCTGTAGATGATGCTGTAACTTTGGCAAAAAAATCAGGTATTCAATACGATATTGTCCCTATCAAAGATATGTATGATGCTTTCATGCTGAAGTTGTCACCTTTATTTGGTGAACTTCCCTTTAATGTTACAGAAGAAAATATCCAAGCTAGGGTCAGAGGTATTCTAAATATGGCGATCTCCAATAAATTTGGTCACATTTTGCTCAACACGACTAATAAAAGTGAAATGGCGGTAGGATACGGGACGCTTTATGGTGACTTGTGTGGTGGCTTGTCTGTTTTGGCAGATGTGTATAAAACGGAAATTTATGAACTCGCTCATTATATCAATAAAGATGATGAATGGATTCCTGTCAATTCGATTACAAAACCACCATCTGCAGAGCTCAGACCCAATCAAAAAGATAGTGATAGCCTTCCTGATTATGATATATTAGATACCATTCTCTATCAATATATAGAAAAGCGCCAAGGTCCACAAGATATCATTGACATGGGATATGACCCTGCTTTGGTCAGGAGAATACTAAGATTGGTAAATATTAATGAATTTAAGAGACATCAGACAGCACCTGTACTTCGTGTTAGTCCTAAAGCATTTGGAGTTGGAAGGCGTATGCCTATCGTAGGTAAGTATTTGAGTTAATTATCATACTATACTTTAATGCAAAAAAAACGTCTGCTCTTTTGGGAGAGCAGACGAATCAAAACAAAACGAAAAACCAACTTTTCTTTAACCAACTTAAACTTAAAAAGATATAAAATCAATCATGTCTTAAGTTTAAGCCCCAATTTTATTATTATGGGATTCTAACTTTATTACCTATATAACATTAAAACGACTTTCTTAGTTGGACTGGAATTGTCATTTCTTTGCCATTTCTATTCACTCTAATATTTACTTTATCTCCAACTTTATTGTACTTCATGGTTTTTTCAATATCATCATAATTTGAGACGATATTTTCATTGATGCCTACGATAACATCACCAGGCAAAAGTCCGCCAAGTTGAGCAGCACTTTTTTTCTCTACTTCTTCAATATAAAAACCTTTATTGTTTTTAATCTTCAGACTGAACTCTTTTACTATATCTTCATTTACATCGTAACCACCGACACCAAGATTTGTACGCTCGATATTACCACCATTTTCAATGATATCTTTTACTACTTTTTTTACAATTTTTGTTGGAATAGCAAATGAATATCCTGCAAATGTACCTGTAGGTGTAGCTATAGCTGTATTGATACCTATCAGTTCACCTTGTAGATTTACAAGTGCTCCTCCACTGTTGCCTGGATTGATAGCGGCGTCTGTTTGGATAAATTCTTCTATTGCTTTCTCGCCTTTAATGATGTCTAGTTTTCTACCTTTTGCACTTACTATTCCTGCAGTGACTGTAGAAGAGAGATATCCAAAAGGATTTCCGACAGCAAGTACCCACTCTCCTACTTGAACTTTTTCAGAGTCTCCGATTTTTACAGGTACAAGGTTTTTAGCTCCTATTACCTTTATGACTGCTAGGTCAGTGGTTTCATCTGTTCCGATTTTTTCAGCATCAAATTTATTACCTTCTGAATCAGTGACAACTATTTTATCAGCAAAACCTACAACGTGATTATTTGTGATGATATAGCCATCCGTGGAATATATTACCCCAGATCCGCTTCCATTTTTGGGTGCATAAAAATTATCGTAAAAGAAATCATCCATGCTAAAGAAATCACCGAAAGGATTTCTACTTCTATTCTTATTACGATTCTGCATTGCAAGTTCATCACTTTCTTCTGCAAAAATATGTACTACAGAACCTGTGGATTTTTTTGCACTTTCTACAAAATCATTAGGCATGTTGTTACTTAAAGATGAAGGAGACATATTGTAGTTCACTTGAGTAGCTTTGGCAACATTATCTGATACTCCTTTACTATCTAACTTGTAGGCTTTTAATCCACCCAATACAATGAGCCCGCCTATAACGCCTGCTAGTATTAACTGAATATAAGATTTCATTTTGTTATGATTATTATTGGTTTAAATGAAGATATTATTTTTGAGTAAAATTGTTCTCAATTCAATATCATGCTTAATAACGCCATAAAGATTACTTGGAATATAGTGAGACATGCTTTTAACATAATCTTAACAGCAGGATCTATTTTTTACATTATAAGCAACAGATTGTGAGTTATTTGTAATGAATTTTGAAGCTACTCCGAAAACAAAAATTGAATGATAATTAAATGATTATTGTTAGGTATAAGACATAAATCGTTTCTTTATAAATTTAGTGAAGGCCATTATTTTTTTGTGACTAAAACTAAGGTCATTCATTGTTGTGTCACTTGAATGTTTTGAAATAATAAGAGATATGTTATCAATCAAAAATCCAATATTTCAGTTTATAAAGTTGTACATCAAAGATTTAACTTCGTAAAAATTTTATTTTCAATAGACATCTGAAAGGAAATAGGCAAATAGAATTACTTTTGTTGCAGATTTGTAAAATTAATTTAACAAAAGTTAGTCATGGCTAATACTGACAAAAAATTATTCAGCGTTATCATTGCGTATTACAAAAATAAGATTGCATTAGAATTGATTTTAAAATCATTAGAATATCAATCTTGTAAAGATTTTGAAGTAATAATTGCCGAAGATGATATCAAAAGTACCTTCTCATTTATGCATGATATTGATGGATTTTCTGTAAAACACGTTTATCAAGATATAGATAATGGATTCAGAAAAAATCAAATACTGAATAAAGCTATTAGCGTATCTGTTGGAAAGTTTATTATATTTATTGATGGCGACTGCATTCCACATCGTCATTTCATAAAAGCATACAAAAAGCATATGGACGAGGGTTCGATGTTATTTGGAAGGCGTATCATGGTCAGCGAACAACTTACAAAAAAACTGTATGTCACCAAAGATCTCGGTTTATTGAGTTTTTGGAATCTAATAAGATCGGGTTCAAAAAGATTAAAATATGGCATTTTCATTCCATTTCTGAAACAAGAAAGAGAAACTGGAATTTGGGGACACAATTGGGCTGTTAGTAAAAACCATTTATTGAGTGTAAATGGTTTTGATGAAGATTATCAATCAGCAGGTGTTGGCGAAGATGTAGATATCGAAAATAGGTTAAAAAGGTTAGGACTTCAGCTTTACTCTATCAGATATGCTGCCATCCAATATCACTTAGATCATAAAGTAAATTATTCTCAAGATGAGGTTAATATTGGTAAAAAAATGTTTCAAAAAAAGATTTCTGAAGGTCATATTAGGTGTTTAAATGGTATTCAAAAAAATGTCTAATTGACTGAATTTGTTAACCAATTTTGGTCGATGTATATAAAAGTGAAATATTATTTTAAATTTGTGCAACTTTTCTGAAAAAATGCGTCATAAATGGCATATCCTTTAAAAATCAACTTGGTTTTATTTTGATAATTAATCTATTAAATCCAATTGTTACCATTCCTTCCCTAAAGTCTATTAGCGATGAGGAGGCATTGGAGCAATATTTATTGACACAGAATGTTAATTATTTTAATATTCTGTATGATAGGTATACTAATAAGGTTTACTCAAAGTGTGTCACAATGCTTAAGGATATAGAGATGGCAGAAGATGCGACTCAAGAGATTTTTGTAAAGATATTGCTCAGTTTATCAAAATTTAGTGGTAAGTCCAAATTTTCGACTTGGCTTTATTCCATTACATATAACTTTTGTATAGACCTTATCCGGAAGGAAAAAAAGGATATTACCCAATCATATGGTGACTATACAAAATTTGAGATCGAAGACGATAGCGCGTTTGATGCTGAAATAATGGAGACAAATGTATATAGATTGAAAGATGTCATGACCGAACTTAGTGCTGAAGATAATGGGATATTACTCATGAAATATCAAGATGAGCTTTCAATCAGAGAAATAAGTGAAGTCCTTAATAAAACGGAAAGCGCAGTGAAAATGAAAATTCTTAGAGCAAAAGAGCGTTTTATGAAAATTTATAAAACAAAATACGGAGAGTCAGTAGCCTAGTCAAACATATCAAATGGGTCAAAATAATTTTAAAGAGTTAGAAAAAATACAAATCGAAAGTAGAGAAAATAAAAATGATAAGACTAAACAAAACATTAATTCCAATATTAATTTTTTTGGATTTGTCAGTAATATAATTGATTTGTATTTGCCCAAATTAGGTAATGTTCTTACATCGTTTGATAGCTCTAGTGACAATATTAAAAATAAAAAATAACTTATATTTCAGCAATGGTCCAATTTACCTTAATGTTTAGCGAAAAAATACAAACTGCACTGATGGATATGTTGCTAGGCATGATGACAGCTATCCCTAAATTTGTTACTGCTACGATCATCATTATAGTGGGTATGATCATTTCGAAGATAGTGAAAAAAGTAATTACTAAATTTTTGACTACTTTAAGGATAGATGATTTAGGTGATAAGCTCAATGAAATTGATGTATTAGCAAAAAATAATATAGAAATAAAACTCAGTGCAATAGCAGCTAAGATTGTGTACTACCTTATGATGTTGATTTTTGTGATGACGGCTGTTGGTGTGCTCGATATGCCAATACTTGCAGATTTGATACAAGATATCATAAAATTTGTACCTAATCTAATAGCAGCTTTTGTAATTCTCATTGCTGGACTTTTACTAGCAGATACTTTAAAAAATTTGGTGGCAACGACATGTAAATCACTTGGTATGCCTTCTGCAAATATCATCGCTTCATTCGTATTTTATTTTGTATTTATTAATGTACTCATCGTCGCATTGTCCCAAGCACAGATTAATACTGATTTTTTTGCACAAAATATTTCAATATTGATTGCAGGTGGTGTACTTGCTTTTTCGATTGGTTACGGATTTGCTTCCAAAGATTTGGTGGCAAGTTTTTTAGCATCTTATTATACTAAAGACAAACTCAATATAGGCGACAAAGTGACTGTAAATGGAGTCACAGGAAAGATTACGGACCTCGACAAGTCTTCAGTGACGGTCGAGACTGGTGATAGATATGTAATCATACCACTAAATAAAATACTTCAGGATAATATCGAAATTCATCATTTATAACATTTAAACCAGTTTATTTTTATGAGACATGTTAATCTACTTTTAGCACTATTTTTTATCTGTAATATTGCTGCTGCTCAAACAGATGTAGTACCTACGCTGGAAGAACTCAAAAAGCAAAAAGCCGAAATCGAAGCAAAAGCTGCTCCTATACAAGCTCAAGCCGATGCATTTAAATCAGAAATTGCTGCCGTGGATGCCAAAATTGCATCTTTGCCTGGTTGGTACACGGGTACATTCGGAATCATAGGCGTCGACTTTTTGGGGAGAGACAGCTGGTTTGCAGCCGGAGAATTAAAAGATGCTAGATCTAGTTCAATCAAAGGAAGCTTCAGAGCATTTGCCAATAAAATAGAAGACAAATATTTTTGGAGAAATTCAGGAAGCTTAAATCTTGGATGG
The DNA here is from genome assembly GCA_041739205.1 of Saprospiraceae bacterium. Taxonomy (GTDB): domain Bacteria; phylum Bacteroidota; class Bacteroidia; order Chitinophagales; family Saprospiraceae; genus OLB9. The sequence goes on along the minus strand of JBGSOH010000384.1, from coordinate 21,241 downwards.
CAAAAATTAGACAAGAGACTTCCAGATGCTGAGACAGGAAAATTTGAGCCCGTAGCTGATCAACTTAACATTACTTCTCTTTATGGATATAATCTTTCACCAAAAATTGCTGCATCAGCTCTGGGAGAGTATAGAACTTCTATCTTGAGTTACCCAGACACATCGGGAGTAAAAGTTAGTAGTTTTAACAATCCTGGTTATTTTGACCTTGGAGTGGGAGTCACTTATACGCCAATGAAAAACCTTGTGCTTGTGTTTCACCCAATAAACTATAACTTTATATTTTCTAAAGAAGATTCTAAATTTACCCCTTCCTTGGGATGTAAAATTGTGGGAGATTACTCTACGAGTATTAAAGGTATCAATTGGAGAAGTAATTTGACAGGATTCATTAGTTACAAAAACAGCGATCCATCACTTCATAATGGTACATGGACAAACTGGTTTGGTCTTACCTTGATAAAAGGAATCGGTGTAGGAGTAGAAGTAGGTTTGAGACTAAGCGAGCAAGAAGTTAATAAATTACAAAATTATTATACAGTAGGTATGAGTTACCAAATCTAAGATTTAGAAATATTTTTATAAAAGCAAAAAAGGAAGGACATCAATGGTTTTGGTTCCTTCCTTTTTAATATCTATAATGTTGGGGCGACCATTTCCATCAAAATTGCACTTAATATTGCCCCATATGTTCCTATCACATATCCGAAGATAGCTAACAATACGCCTACACTTTCCAGCGATGGGTGAAATGCTGCTGCTACTATAGGTGCAGAAGCGGCGCCTCCAATATTGGCTTTGCTGCCCACTGCAAGAAAAAAGAATGGCGCTTTGATTATTTTAGCTACTATGATCAATAATAAAACATGAACTGACATCCATATCAACCCAACTACTATTAAACCTGGGTTGTCCACCACAGATTTCAAATCCATTTTCATACCAATAGATGCAACCAATATGTAGATAAAAATACTACCAATCTTACTTGCTCCTATACCTTCATATTCTTTTAAACGTGTAAATGAAAGCCCTACACCTAGAATAGTAGCTACAGTCACCATCCAGAAAAAACTATCTCCAAAAGTTGAGATCATACTGGTTTTATCGCCCACTACAGGAAAAAATTTTACTAAAAATGCAGGGATAGCGACACTAGACCAATGAGAAAACCCAACTGCTGCAAAAGTCACACCCAATAAAATCATATAATCTTTCAAAGTCGGAATTCTTGTAACCGATTCTGTATAGGTAGATACTTTTTGTTTTAGTGCTTCAATAGATGAATTATCTGCCTTAAACCAACGATCAATTGACTCCTTTTTGCCAATTCCAAAAAGTAATATAGCCATCCAAATATTTGCCACCACAATATCTACCAAAACCATAGCACCATAACTTTCAGGATTGTACTTAAAGATTTCAAGCATTGCCGTCTGATTTGCGCCACCGCCTATCCAACTTCCAGCTATAGTGGACAAACCTCTCCAGACAGCATCAATATCCACACCGCCCACTGTTTTTGGAGAAAAAATAGACATAATCATAATGGCAATCGGGCCACCTAAAATTACACCTACAGTTCCCGTTAAAAACATTATTAGCGCTTTGCTACCAAGGCCCCAAAGTGCTTTCAAATCAATACTTATCGTCAATAATATGAGTGCTGCGGGTAAAAGCAACCTACTAGCTACATAATAAATGGCCAATCCAGTCATTTTGGGTTTCCCGTCAGTTCCTAATATCTCATTTCCACTTTCGTCTAGGGAGCTCCATTCTGGTGAGATAATATTTAAGGAACTAAGGATAGAAGGTAGCAAATAGCACATCAATAAGGATGGGAAGACCACATAAAAGTTTTTCCAATATGGGTGATTACTTGACGATGTGTAAAAAACAAATGCAAGAAGTGACATCAAAATGCCGAAGACAACTAAATTATCTGTAAAATACGGAATGGGCTTTATTATTAATTGCGTATGCATAATAAATGTAAAATTTAAACTTGCGTAAATTGATAATTGAAATTAATTAAATAAGAATGGCTAATCAATTTTAGCACATGTTGCACAAAACTATAAAAATCTAATCTTAAAAGAAGAAATTCTATGAAAATTGAATTTTAGAGTGGGTATTTGATGTCATATTTAATTGATTTACAGATAATTTAATCTTTGTCATTAGTTTTTAATATAATTAATAGAAAAATAGTATTATCTTTGCGCACATTTTTAAAATACTTCAATAATCAACATTTTCCTATAATGAGTAAAAAGAAAGTTCTTTTTGTTACGCAGGAATTAAACCCTTACACTGAAATTTCGATGCTGTCTGACTTAGCGAGGAGAATTCCTCATTTTGCTGCAGAAGAAGGGTTTGAATTGAGGGTATTAATGCCCAAATTTGGAATAATCAACGAGAGACGCCATCGCTTGCATGAAGTAGTGAGACTTTCTGGGATGAATATCATTGTGGATGATGAAGATTATCCGCTGATAATTAAAGTGGCTTCTTTGCCAGGTGCTAGACTGCAAGTTTACTTTCTAGATAATGAGGAGTTTTTTAAAAGGAAAGCTGTATTTGTAGATGATGAAAAAGTAGACTTCATCGATAATCAAGAAAGGTTAGTTTTCTTTTGTAAAGGTATTATGGAAACAGTCAAAAAATTTGGATGGTCACCTGACATTGTACACCTACATGGTCAGATCACAAGTTTAATTCCATTATACATGAAAAAAGCATACAAGAACGACCCCGTTTTTCAAGATGCTAAAATAATTTATTCTGTATACAATAATGAGTTGGGTCATTCGTTTGATTCAAAGTTTCTCAATATAGCAGCTATCAATGATCTAGAGGTAGAAGACTTGGATGTTTATAAAGATAATGATGGTATAAATCTTGATCTCGGAGCAATAAAATTTGCAGATGGCATAATCTCAGGAAACGAATCGTCAAATGAAATCGTTACTAAATATGGACTTGACTTAGAAATGCCAATTGTAACGTATGATGATGACATCGATGCGTCTGCAAAAGCAACGGTTGAGTTTTATAAAACGATTTTAGAAGCATAAAATATAGAATAAAAGAATGTTAAAACATACAATGGGTAAGGCAATAACAGCAATAGTTTTTAGTTTTTTGATATTACAAAGCTGCCAAGACTCAATATTGGTAGGAAATGAATTGCTAGATAATGAAAAACTTGTTTTATCATTTAATGATTCGCTAAAACTTAGCAGTTCCACGATAGCTGGTACAAGGGTAGTTACCCACAGACCGAATGTAAATTCTAGAACTTACGTGCTTGGTAGCCTTAATGATGCAACTTTTGGTAATCTGACTACTTCTTTATATATTACAAATGTCTTAGCAAGTACAAAACCAGTATATACAGGTAATATTAAATTTGATTCCCTTGTATTGGTTTTAGCTTATGACACATTAGGTAATTATGGGGTAGCTAATCCGTTGCATCAAGTAGAAGTTTTCCAGCTATTAAATACTTTTCCAAAGACAGACACCTTTTATTCAGATGTCAAATTTGATGCAAATACTACGCCATTAGCAAGTAGACAAGTTCAGATAAATACTAGAGATTCTGTTTCTTACCTTAATCACACGACGTCTACCATTGTAAAGAAACGACCACAATTGAGATTGAGATTGGATGACTCATTCGGACAGATGTTGATCTCAGATACAAACCTTACAAAAAATGATACCTTACTTGGTAATTTCTTAAAAGGATTTTATATCAAATCGACACCTTTATCTGGTCCATCTACTTTCGGCTTAAATCTATTAGATGCTAGTCTCTCAAGTCTTGATGGTGTGAATAAATTGGTGATGTATTATACACAAAACGATACATTAAAAAAAGAATATCAATACCCAATTCACGCATCTACACCTGCAAACTATACTCACGATAGGATGGGATCAGATGTAGAGAAATTTATTGATAGTACTAGTAGTAGTGATAGTTTATCATTTTTGCAAGGATTAGGAGGTGTAAAAACAAAGGTAAGTTTTGATTCTCTTCTTTTATTGAAAGGTTATCTAATAAATAAAGCTGAACTGGAAGTTTACGTATCTGACTTAGGAGGTGGTTTTAATCTATATCCAGCTCCTGTTCAGCTTATAGCTAGTTATAAAAACGCTTCAGGTAGCATTCAGCTTATCCAAGATGTTAGCCAAGGGATTTCAATTGGAAGCTTAGCTGGTATTTTTGGAGGAAATGTTACAGGTACTGGCAATCTTAGGAAATACAGTCTGAACATTACCAATCATATAAAAAATTCTTTAAAGGATAGCACATACGATTCAGATCTGTATCTTAATGTAAGCACAGAATCCGAAACTGTCAATAGGGCAGTTATATATGGGGCAAAACATAGTACGTTCCCAATGAAACTAAATATCAGTTATACAAAAATATAAAAATTAACGACACATGTGCGGCATTGTAGCTTACATCGGTACACAACAAGCATATCCGATCATCGTAGAAGGTCTCAAGAGACTTGAGTACCGCGGATATGATAGTGCAGGTATTTCTATTCTAAACGGAGCCATTAAGACGGTAAAGAAAAAAGGGAAAGTATCAAAATTAGAAGCGGCGGCTAAGGATAAAGACGTGACTGGTTTTGTAGGTATTGGTCACACAAGATGGGCTACACATGGTAAACCTGATGATCTGAATGCTCACCCTCATTTATCAGGCAATGGTAGATTAGCTTTGATTCATAATGGAATCATAGAAAACTACTCTACATTAAAAAAAGCATTGTCCGAAATTGGACACACTTTTCAGAGTGAAACAGATACTGAAGTATTAGTCCATCTGATCGAAGAATATCAAAAAAGAGAAGACCTTACACTTAGCCAAGCGGTACGCCGAGCATTAGAAAAAGCTGTAGGAGCATACGCTATAGTGGTCATTGATAGAGAAAATCCCGATGTCATAGTAGGTGCTCGTAAATCTAGCCCACTTGTAATGGGTATTGGTGAAAATGAATATTTTCTAGCATCAGATGCATCCCCGATAATAAAATACACTAACAAAGTTATATATCTTAATGATGAAGAAATAGTAACCATCCATAAAGATGGCCACTACGAAATCATCAATTTGAGCAATGAAGTACAACAACCAATCGTTCACGAATTGGACCTGAAACTTGAAGAGCTTGAGAAAGAAGGGTATGATCACTTTATGTTAAAGGAAATATACCAACAACCTACCACCATCCGTGAGAGTATGAGAGGTAGGATCGATGCACATGATGGCTGGGTACTCGTAGGAGGTATGCAGCAGTACATCAATAGAATCATGAATGCCAAAAGAATCATCTTTGCAGCTTGTGGTACATCTTGGCACTCTGCGTTGGTAGCTGAATACATTATAGAAGAACTGGCAAGAATACCAGTAGAAGTAGAATACGCCTCAGAACTTAGATACAGAAATCCTATCATTAATTCGGATGACGTAGTTATTGCTATCTCTCAGTCTGGAGAAACAGCAGATACACTTGCAGCACTTGAACTTGCTAAAGAGAAAGGTGCCTTAATATATGGAATCGTCAATGTCGTGGGTTCGTCTATAGCTAGGATTACCCATTGTGGATCATATACGCATGCTGGTCCAGAAATAGGTGTGGCATCAACAAAGGCATTTACGAGTCAGTTGACAGTATTGACCTTAATGGCCTTAAATTTGGGTTACCGTCGTGGTACCATTTCTGAAGATTACTTCAGACAATTGGCTTATGCATTAGAAAGCATTCCAGATAAAGTTGAGAAAGTACTTCAGCAAAATGAAAAGATTAAATTTATAGCTGGAGAAATCAAAGATGTTAATAATGCATTGTACCTTGGTCGAGGATATAACTTTCCAGTAGCTTTAGAAGGAGCTCTTAAACTAAAAGAGATATCATACATCCATGCTGAAGGATATCCTGCTGCTGAAATGAAACATGGACCTATAGCATTGATAGATGAGAATATGCCAGTCATTGTGATTGCTACCAATAAGTCTGCATATGACAAAGTAGCAAGCAACATTCAGGAAGTAAAAGCGAGAAAAGCGATCGTTATTTCCATAGTTTCAGAAGGTGATACCAAGATAAAAGAGATGTCTGATTATACTATAGAAATACCTGAAACAGAAGAACCATTGACTCCTTTATTATCAGTCATTCCTTTACAATTATTGGCATACCATATAGCTGTTATGAGAGGATGTGATGTAGATCAACCAAGAAATTTAGCAAAATCAGTAACGGTAGAATAATTAAGTACGAATAATAAAATTAGTAGGATGAAGAAGTTGTTAAGTTTGGAATATAATTCGACTAGAGATAAATTAATATTCTCAGAGTATGGTAGAAGTGTACAAAAACTAGTTCAGTATGCAAAAACCGTAGAAACTAGAGAAGAAAGACAAAGTGTCATTGAATCCATCGTAGAAATAATAAACCAACTTAATCCACAAACAAAGAATGTATTAGAATACAAACAGAAATTGTGGAGACACGTCTACAAAATGGCAGATTATGAGCTTGATGTAGATAATCCATATAGCGATTCGGTCACGGAAGAAGACAATACTTTTACACCCGATACGGTTCCATATCCACAACACGAATTCAATTGGAGACATTATGGATATAACATTAGGGTAATGATAGACAAAGCCCTAAAAATGGAAGAAGGTCCAGTGAAAAAAGGTTTTGTGGAGACTATTTTATCATACATGAAGTTATCTTACCGTACATGGAATAAAGAGCATTTTGTGAGTGATGATATTATCATCTCTGATCTTGCAGTGATGTCAGGAAACAAACTTAGTGTGGACGATGATCATACGATTGCCGTTATCACAAAAAATAATCTTCCCAACGCTAGTATCAATACCTTTAAAACACCGAAGAAACCCAATAAACCGAACAACAACAACAACAACAATAATCAGAATAAAAACAAACCAAGACCAAATAATGGACCTCCTAAAAAGAGAAAATAGTTTGATGTCTTAATACAGGTTATAATCTAGGCCCTTGATTTTATAGAAAAGTCAAGGGCTTTTTTATTGAAATGTGAGCTTTCTAAATGATAAATGATGTCACTCGTTCTTGGTTTTAATGTCAATATTCATTTGTTTGTTATAATCATAACATACCTACGGAATTAACGAAAATGATCATGGAAGTTTTAATCATATAATCCAATCCCAACAGGATGACATGATTATTGACACAAGATTTCCCATCAACACAATCCTGAAGGGATGTCATGATTTCTAATGACCTGATCCATTTATTTCAAAATGATAAACTCTGTGCGTCGATTGTTTTGACGACCTTGTGGTGTTTCATTTGTATCTCTAGGAATGGTTTCACCCTTTCCTTCATATTTTATACGAGATGGATCAATACCTGATTTCTCTAATGCGACTGCGACCGATTTTGCTCTATTTAGAGAAAGTTCCATATTTGCTTCATCATTACCTACATTATCTGTATGTCCTGTAATCAAAATCTTCACTTTAGGACTTTCATTCATCATTTTTGTCAATAATGCTATTTCTGTATCCGATGTAGGTAATAATTCTGCTGATCCCGTACTGAAAAATATGTTTTGAAGTACAATGGGTTTAGCAATTGTATCATTGGTTGTGTTAATAATTGGAATCAACTTGATGTCAAGTCTGTAAGGTTCTGGTAAAAGAATGACTTCTGTTAAATCAAAATTTTTAGTGTAGTACACGTACCCATCTTTGAGCACGATACATGCATAATTGTATCCTGCGGTTATCCCTGTGATAAAAAAGCCATCATCATCGGTATCAAATTTAAATACTTCTGTATTCAAGTCTAAATTTTTGATGATCACTGTGGATTTTAGTAATTGATCACTGTTGACGTCTCGGATTGTTCCTTTGACATAATTACTTGGTCTTGGTCTCGCCTTTTCGTAGAGTTTTGCCATGTATAGATCCAACTGATGGAGCTTTTCTCCAGTTTTGTAATCCACATCACTAGCAAAATAGGCTGTCTCACCATCTACGGAAACCACAAATGACCCTTCTGCTCCTTCTGTATTTATAGGATACCCAATGTTTTGTGGTTCGGTCCATTTATTTGTGGTTAAATCTTTTCTACTATAATATATATCAAAATCTCCCATGCCCGGACGACCATTGGATCTGAAATAAAGGGTCTGTCCATCCGCATGAAGAAATGGTGTCTCATCACTACCCGTACTATTTATCTCAGGACCTAGATTGATAGGAGTCACCCAAGCATTATTTTCATTACGGTAAGTCATCCATATATCGGCCGCACCGATACTTCCTTTGCGATTACTCGAAAAATAAAGCGTCCTTCCATCTGCCGACAATGTGGGTTGCGAGTCCCATCCAGCTGAATTGACTTTGTGGCCCATATTGACGGGAATTGTCCATTCATCATTCATATACATGGAGTAGTAAAGATCACAACCACCGAATGCATCCTTACGGTCACAAGCTGTAAAAACGATATATTTGCCATTAGAAGATAAGGCGAATGCACCTTCATTTCCACCCGTATTTAATGATTCTATGGGTGTAGCAGGACGAAATCCAAGGCTATCTGACAAGGAGATATAAAAATCTTCTTGACCTATAAAATCATTTTTGCGCTGAATATTTCTTGTAAAAATGATAGACGAGCCATCTACTGCAATACTTGGAGAATATTCTAAATAAGATGAATTAATATTTGGTCCCAAATTAATGGGTTCGAATGATACCGGATTTTTTAATGCATGGTCCTTAAATCTGAGATTATCTCTTAAAGAAGTAGCTTTGGCTATTTTATCTTTTTTCTCTTTTTCTCTTTTTATGTACTCGTCAAATGCATTGGCAGCATCTAGATATTTGTTTTGTGAGACCTGCGCCATTGCCATAGAATAATACATTTCAGTATCAAACTCAGGATCTATAACTATGGCATTTGAGAATAATGACTCAGCTTTTGCAAAATCTTTGGCAGTAAAGTGGTTGCTAGCCAATCTCAATATACCTTCCACAAATTGTGGTTGCGTCTTGAGTAAATCTGTAAATTTTGAATTACTTTTTTTAAGATCTCCTTTCTGTGCAGCCACTTTTGCATCATTATACAATTTGAGTTCTTTGGCATTAAGTACACCTTTTAGTACCGCCTGACTAGAAGACAAATTAGGAATAGCAAAGATTATTAAACAAACGATTATTCTGAAAATGATCATATACAATTAAGTTTCTTTTGACTTTAATTTAAAAATTCTTTAGGCACTTTGATTACTAACGACCAACCTGCACTTTGTAATGCCATTTCCATCATTTTAATATATTCTGTTTTTTGTTTTTCCGCTGTAGCAAGTAACTCCGCATTATTGGCTTTAGTCGCAATATAGTCCTTTGCTTTTTTATTAATCAAATTATACTCTTGGGTCGTAAACTTATTGAAAGTACCCTGAGTAATATCATAATAATCTAGATTATGGTCAATGGACAAGATTTCAGCATGTGGCAATTCATTAAGTGTAACCGTTTTGCTTAGGCTATCAATACTGATATTTACCTTTTCAAAATCGTAACCCACTGAGACTTTTGCAGTGACCCTTAGCAGTATTTTTTTACTAAAAAGATTAAAGAAATCATAATCATATGTCTCTTTGTAATCATATAATTCAGAGAACTGACCTTCTACACTGATGAGCTTTGTGACCGTTTTTATTTTTTCTAACATGATGGTTGTATTCTCAGCTTGTCTTGCTGGAAATAATTGAGTTTTAGCAATATACCAAAATCCTATCATGAATGCTATCACAATAATACTAATAAAAACTACCTGCCTTATGGTGAATTTTAACATCTTAATTTATTTTTGAACTCAAATCGTGTTTAAGGCCTGAATAGGATTTTAGTACTGCTTTTATGGAGCCTACAGACACAGGTGATTCTATCAATAATGGAATTTTGTTACGGTCATCAGATACCCACATCGTCATTTTGTCTCCATCTTTAAATACATTTCCACCTACAAGATCTGGCACCATTTTGATCGTTTTAAAATCTCCTAAACCTTTGATATCTTTTGTTTCTTTACCACCATATCTGATATTGACAGGCAAAACTTCTTTGTCAAAAAACATATCTAGGCCTATTTTATCACCTTTTTTAAGGGTAGAAGTTTCTAGATTCCTAATATTATACATATTTGATACAATATCATGCATACAATTGTTTAACCTATGCATTTGTGGTTTTGCACTATCTTTGGTTTTACCATGGTAGGTCATGGCAACATTTCTTTTTTGGTCGAAAGAGATACTATCATAAAGACGATAATTGCCTTCTTCGATGATTCTTACAAAATTGCGTGGCAACATAGTTGATTTGTCTACTTTTGAATAAAAATAATCATTTACCTTAAATATACTTTCGTAACTCGAATAAGTTTTGCCCAACGCTCTCATTTCGTAAGCACTTCCCACATCTTTCACAGAAAAAACGACTTCTCCTGCAGGAACCCAAATAAAACCCAATTGATAATACAGCTTATAAACTAGCTTTTCGCCATGTTGAAATGTTTGATTGGTCAATCCACATTGGTCATTGGACTCTATTTTCTTATGATTTATCACAGGAGTTGAAAATGCCATCAGCAATGCGGCTACGGTCATTGCTGAGAAAAATATGGTTAATTTTGATGATAATGTCATGGTATGTTTCTATTTTGAATAAAATCTAAGAATAAGAAATCTAGTTGTTCCGCTTAGGGGAAGGAGAAAATCATTTCTTGAAATAGGCTTTAACATCAAATCTGGTTAAGATCACAAGCCCGACCAATGATGGGAAAATAAGATTGACAAACCAAAGTATAAATGTCGCTACTAAAGCTGTCAGTTCGGCGATACCCAAGGAAGACCATACCAAAATAGCAATCTCTCCACGTGCTAGAATACTAATAAAGGCAGGTAAAGGTATACCTGTCTGTATTAAATATATCGACGCAATGCCACCACTCAATTCCAAAAAGTCATTCTGAACTCCTAAGAATTTTAAGATAAGGAAATACTGTGTGAAATAGATACTGTACCTTAATAGAGATATCAATATGATCCTATTTAATAAAGGCACTGTATATAAATCAAGGGATTTCAACTTCGAACTAATTTTCAAGAAATACTTCCATTTCAAAAAGCGTTCAACAAATTTTGCCACTTTTGGCAGCTTGTAGTAGATAAAAATCAGTATTCCGATTTGTAATCCTACTGCAATACTAAACGTAATATGGTCGGAGTAAGTAACATTAAAAATAGATTTAAGAAAATAATAACTAAATACTAGTCCCATCACGACATTGCAAAGGTTTTGTGCTATGCTTCCTAGCAAGGTAGCAGAGATCACTTGTGGTTTTTGATTTGGGTCAGATGTTAATAACCTTCCTCCGTATTCTCCTATACGTGCAGGTGTGACTATTCCTAGTGCAATGCCAGACAAAACAGTCTTAAGCGCTTCGGTCAAACTTAATTGTAAATGAGGAGACATCAATATCTGCCATTTTTTTGATTCTAAAAACCAATTGAAAGGCATGAGCATGATGCTAAAAATCAAAAAACGATAATCCCAATACATAGATTGACTGTCCCATGAACTGAGTAGCGCTTCGTAGCCTCTGCCGTATACCACCTGATAGTAGAGCAAGCCACAGATAAGCAAAATCACAACAAATTTTAGTATTCGTAGTAGCTGAGCCAAGGATTTGATTTGAATGATCTAAATAAAAGTTTATTCCGAAAAGGTTTATATGTAAAAGTAGAAAAAAGACTATTCCCTACTACATTGATAATTAACTATTTCCCTTTAGGGTTAGGGTAGAAAACAGTTGATTATCATAAAACGCTTATTTTAGGAATTTACTGAAAGTACAAAAGTACTTTTTAATGATGAGAAAAGTGTATTGATTTCTAAAAATGAATAGCGTTTATGTGTTTCACTGTATTAAGTACTATAAAAAAAATCAATTGAATAGACAGGCTTGTAAATTTATGGAATATGACATTTAGTGGGATTCAAAAGGCCTTAACGTTTTGACGTCACACAGTCCATTTTAAGAGACTGTCACTGATTTGGCGTGAGATTGATTTTGAATGGATAAATTTAGAGCAATAATTCTAAAAATTCTTGACAGCCATATAAATAAAACCTTTTATCTTTACCATTCAGAATACACAAAACTTTGATATGACCATTTCCTGTATAGTAGCCACAGCCCATAATAGCGTTATAGGTAAAGACAATGATATACCTTGGTATCTACCTGCGGATCTCCAGTATTTCAAAAAAACGACGATCAATCACCACATCATTATGGGTAGAAACTGTTATACATCGATAGGCAAACCACTGCCTAAAAGGACAAATGTGATCGTAACTAGAGACCCTTATTTCATATCGAGCAATTGTCTCGTAGCAAGGTCCATACCTGAAGCGATACACATGGCACACGAAAATGGCGAAACTGAAGCTTTTATCATCGGTGGCGGACAGATATATGCACAATCAATGGATCTTTGTGACAAATTATACCTTACAGAAGTAGATCTTACGGTAGATGGTGACATTTTTTTTCCAGCATTAGATATGAATCAATGGGAATTGATATCAGAAGAAAAACATAGTAAAGACGACAAAAATGATTTTGATTATACTTTTAAAGTTTTAAAAAGAATACGATATGACTAATTCACCACTTAAGGAAGAGTTTATTCATTTTTTGTGGAGAACCAAAAAACTCCCAATAGATGGATATGTAACTACAGATGGGAAAGTGCTAGAAATCTTGGACTTTGGCATTTATAATGTAGATGCGGGACCTGATTTTTTTAATGGAAAAATAAAAATAGATGGTACCATTTGGGCTGGAAATATAGAGATGCACGTCTTCAGCTCAGACTGGCAAAAGCACAAACACCAGCATGATAGCGCTTATGACAATGTAGTACTGCACGTTGTTTATGAAGATGACAAACCTGTGTTAAATACCGATAATATACCTATACCGACCTTAGCGCTAAAGGGAAAAATACCAAAAATATACCTAGACAACTACCTCAACCTAGTCCAATCGCAACAGAAAATACCATGTGAATCCATCATCCATAAAGTAAGTGAAGAAAAGATAAACTTCTGGAAATTTACCCTAGCTGTAGAGCGTCTCAGCAATAAATCTAGTTTTGTAAATGACATTCTGATTTCTACAGGTCAAGATTGGGAAGAGACATTGTATGTAATGATCGCAAGATATTTTGGGAGTAAGGTCAATACGGAACCATTCGAACGATTAGCTAGGAGTCTGCCACTACAGATTGTTCAGAAAAATAAAGATAAAAGACAAACTCTAGATGCACTGTATTTTGGTCAAGCGGGCATGCTCATGGCCAATTACACAGACGAATATTTTGAAACTTTAAAATCTGAGTATCAATACCAACAAAAAAAATACAATCTACAACCTATAGATCCTGTGGCTTGGAAGTTTAGTAAGCTTCGGCCAATGAATTTTCCTACCGTACGGATTGCTCAATTTGCTGGGCTTATGTATCGTGTAAGCTTTCTATTCAGTCAGATAAAAGAAGCTGACAATGCTTCGGAAATCAAAAAAATACTCACATCCGACATCAGCGATTATTGGAAAACGCACTACAGATTTGGATTAGTCTCTACAGATAAGACCAAAAATACAGGAAGTAATTTTATAGACCTTCTGATGATCAATGCCATAGCGCCCGTTCTGTTTTTGTATGGCAAGGTTAATGATGACGAGACCTACATTGATAAGGCCATCTCCATCATGGAATATCTGCCTGCGGAAAAAAATAATATCATCACCCTATGGAATGAGCTAAACATAAAAGCAAAAAATGCCTTTGACTCACAAGCACTCATCCAACTCAAAATAGCGTACTGTGATCAGCAGCGATGTCTGTCCTGTAAGATAGGGAATGAGATCATGAGTGGGAAGTGAGCTTGATGAGTGATATTTAACTCATTCGTGTTTGGGATAATCTTTTTTCTTTGTTTTTTAGTCTGCATATCAGGATGGAAATATCTAGAGAAGAATTGTTTAGTACTTGTCATAATTTCTATGCTAATGAAAAATTAAATTTCAATCCATTGATAATCAGTAAAATAACTAAATAAAAAATATTCTAAAAAACATTGTCATATCAAAATAAAACACTATTTTTGTATAGTTAATAGTAGTCTTTTAAAAAGTAAGATGCCCTAAATCTTCGGCATTACTTCCTATCTAAAATTATCTGTATCAACATTAATTTAGTAGATATAAACGTCGATAAATAAAGTATTCATCTGCATTTATTCATAATCCATGTGAAAATATTAGAGATTCACTTAGATATTTAAATGATCCAGATAAAATTATTAATATTCCATGTCAATATATTATATATCCACATGAATATTTTCTGAATCCACATGGATACAGAAAATATCCAAGTAGATTTTTTCTGTATTCAGATCAATATTTAATGTATTCATCTGAGTTACGATGTTTTGTTAAAGTGTTTCTTTGCAACACTACAAGGTTATTTAGTAACAATTAAAGGTTTCTTTGCAACACTGCAAGCTTATTTAGTAACGAGTGAAGGTTTCTTCGTAACACTGCAAGGTTATAAAGCAACGAGTAAAGGTTTCTTTACAACACTACAAGGTTATTTAGTAACGAGTATAGGTTACTTTAAAACATTCAAACGTTACTTGATAATACTTAAGTAAAACTTTAGAACCACTTCATGTTGCAAACAAACACGTACTCTGTAAAAGCCCAGATAGAATCATAGAGTAAAACATTCAATATAATTGTACTTAAGGAGCTGTAGGGCGTTAAATTTTAATTTATTCTATTAATTGGCAATAATATATGAGAATTATAATGTTTTATATATCTTTGTATCAGATAAAATATTATTTTCGTTTTTACGTGAAGAATATCATTATCAATCAATTATCGATGAAATATAGCGCAATATTATGTCAAAAAATAAAATAAATATATCCACTGTAAATATTCATTTTTAACTTAAATCTGCAAACTATGATGAAGTATTCTTTATTATTTGTCCTTTTGGTATTAAATGTATTGATCTCCAGGTTATATAGTCAGTGCGATCCTGGTCCTTGCAAAGTTTGTAATGTAAGTGCCACGATAACAGCTATTTCGGGTGCAAACATAATAAACGGAAATTCAATTATTAATGGTAGTGTAAATCCAAATGCAGTAGCAACAGGAGCAAATCCATTAGAAATAACTGCATCATCTTGTGGTGAAATTACCTTGTCGGTTATGTTGGATTTTGAATGGGATAAGGGCGATCGGAACAATTGGTTGCATGGTATTAGTTTTCAAAAATCTCCCAATTGGTCTGCTGGAAAGGGAGTCATTGTACCGTCTAATTCAGGTTGGATTTTTCTTGATTCTATAGTTGGACTATGCTCAAGAAGAAAATATAGTTATGGCTATTATTGGGATCCTGATGGAAGAACTTGCCCTCCTTCTGGTAATAGATCTTCTTTCAACGGGTCTAGATGCACAGACGTAATAACATGTGAAGCAACTTCAAACTTTCTAAAAGATAAGAATCCCAGAGATAATTGGGGGATTGCTTGTACGGATGATTGTCCAAATTTTGGATTTGATTTGACTTATTGTCCACACAGTGGTGGGACGCGAAACGAAATCATTACCTTTATTTTGACAGAAGATGGCGAAACGGGTGGGTGGCATAATTCTGGATCTTGTATTTTTAGCTTAAATTTTCCTATTGTTATTAATTCTGCGGGTCTTCAACTCCCGGAAATAATTGGTCCTATTTGTCAGGATAGTTGTGTAGTTTTAGATGCGGGTATTGGTTGTGATTCTTATTTGTGGAGTACTGGAGATACTTTGTCTAATATAGAAAAATGTCTTAGCGAAACCACTGACTTTAGTGTTACGGTCACTTCAGAAACAGGATGTCGGCTAGAAGGATCCGCAAAAGTCCTAGTTATACCTTGTTGTACAGCAAATCCTGGATTACTAAAGCTTTCTACCAATGAAGCTTGTAGCAACGATACCATATATTTTGATGTAACAGATTCAAATACTTCTAATGATTATTCCAATATGTTATGTGTGTCGGATGAATCAGGTAAAATACTCCAAATTTTTATGGGAACTTCTGGGAAATATATTCCAAAGGAGTGTGGTAAGTTATTATTACATTCTTATAATTACTTGGACGATGGAAGTATCACCCTGCCTTCTTTGAGTTCAAATATATCTGAGATTAATTGCCAATCAATTTGTTGTACCATGATACAATCCTCTTTTATGGTTGTGGAAAGAGGTAGTCCGGAATTAATTAACCCACCCAATGATATCACATTGACATGTATAGATTTATTACCTCCAATGAATAGTTTGGCGTTTACAAATAATTGTATGGCAAGCGGAATAGCTTTGGGTACAGAAGATATAAATAGTTTGCCGTGTAGCAATGATACTATAATAAGAACATGGAAAGCTACAAGCATTTGTGGCAACACTTCTACTCACATGCAAACAATAACTGTAGATCCAATACAACCACCATCTATTGAAGATCTTCCTGCAGAAATAACTGTGTCTTGTAATGAAATAAATAATATTTTAGGACAGGATTTATACTATTCAAATTTGGGTGAAGGAAATTGTTTAATCAAAGGAAATATTTCACCTTTGACAAGTGGTAGTCATGATGTTTGTGGTGGTCAATATATTGAAACATGGGAATACATTTCTGATTGCGGCTTTGGATCCATTCGAAATCAACAAATAACTGTCGACGCAGCTCCTCAAGCAACCTTTGACAGTTTGCCCAATGATATTACGATATCATGTGATGACTTTTTCAATTTTAAAGCGCCTAATCTTTACATCTCTAATGGCGAATTAGGTAGTTGTAAAATTACAGCAATAGTAGAACCAAAAATTATTGGCAGTCCTAATATTTGTGGTGGTAAACTTGAGTTAACATGGGAATTTAGTGATGTTTGTTCAAGAATAACAAAGCATACTCAATACATAACTGTGGAAAGCTCTCCAGAGATAACATTTGTAGATCCACCTACAGATATTACTATAAGCTGTGAAGATATGCCACAAGGAGCACCTGATATAAAGGTAACAAATTTTCAACAAGGTCCTTGTGAAATCACAAAATTTGTAAGCCCAGTTAAAATAGGAACTGTGGGTAGATGTGGTGGGAGTTTTGTCTATAAATGGGAAACAGTAAGTCCTTGTGGAAAACAAATTGTTCATGAGCAAAAAATTACAGTCCTACCTAGTCCGAAAGCAGCGTTTATCAATACGCCACCATCTCAAGTTAATGTAAGTTTTGAAAATGCTCCAACATCAGTTCCAATGCTGAAGTTGAGCAATAACAATATCGGAGACTGTCTGATTGAGACCAATATACTTCCTATTATATCCGGTTCTGTGACAAAATGTGGTGGAACCCAACAAATCTTATGGTCATATGTCGATGAATGTGAAAGAGAAACGGAATTTACCCAAACAGTCATCATTGATCCCACGCCACAAGGTGTTTTCAAAAATGTTCCTGCAAACATGACCATTGATTGTGAATCAATACCTGAAAATACGTTTGCGTTAGCACTGAGTAACGGACAAAATGGAATTGGAGCAATAATTGACACCGTTTATCCAACAATTGAAGGTGTTTTTTCGATATGTGGCGCAACTGTCACTAATACTTGGATGCACACAGATACTTGTGGAAGGCTTACTTTTGCATCCCAGTCAATCACTAATATGCCAGCCAATTCGCCACAATTAGATTCATTACCGCCTGATATTACGGTTAGCTGCAAAAATGTCCCAGACGATTTTATCCCTTTGTCATATACCAATGGGTTACAGGGGTTTTGCGGAATCTCTGGCATAGTGAATGTCGTAAGGACTGGTATCAATAATCTTTGTGAAGGTATTTTGACAGATGAATGGAATTTTACAGATATTTGCAATAGAAACTTTGTTTACAGTCGCCAGATAAATAAAATAGAAGAGCTAGTGGTTATGCCAAATATAATAAATGTTTCTGGCGGATCGCCAAATAATGCTTTTACTGTATATGGAAACTTAACCCTTAAAAGAATCGTGTCCATGAAAATCTTGGATCGATGGGGAAATTTAATTTTTAAAGACCAAAATTTTCTACCAAATGATCCATCTCTAGGATGGCATGGAAAATTAAATAATATGGATGTCCTGACAGGTGTTTATATTTACATAGTAGAAGTAGAAATGACATCAGGTGAAAAGAAGTTTCTGACTGGAGATATAACGGTTATCAAATGATTTAGATTTTCATTAAGTTTTGACCAAAAGACTTTAGCCAAACATGATGTTTTCGCAGAAGTAGTGTATATCGAAACTAACCACCCATAAAACAAAAAATCTTTAATCAATTAAGATTAAGGATTTTTTTAAAACAGGCATTTCACCAAGATTATTATCAAATAGCCAAATTCTATCTTCATGTTCTGATTTGTATCTAAGATATCTACCACCTCTATTATAGGCTTAAACAATTCTGATATAGTATTTGATAGGTCTTATCTATTTCACCTTTAAAACTCTTTTATTAATTTGTTTTCCTCCTACCAATTCGATTTGCAATATATAAATACCTGCATTTAAAGAACCTAGATCTATAAAATCAGCTTTCGGAGATTGAATTAGGATTTGACCATTTATCGAAATTATCCTTAACTTCTCTATTTGATTATTTTCTGTCGAAGTTAAATAAATTTCTGCCGATGTAGGATTAGGATATATTTTTATCCCATCTATAACTTCTTCAGTCATACCACTCAAAACAAATGAAGTAGTAGACGTACAACCATCAAAATCTACAACGGTCACGACCATATTGTTTTCTATTGTGTCTATAGTCACGTCATAAGGTTTGACACCTCCGGTCACGATAACCGATTGATTTGCAATACTGATCTGCATGGTGTCAAGTTGGCAGCAAACGTCTATATTCCCATTGTTAGATGGCGCACCATTTGGATAATAAAGATCTATGATGGATTGGAGGATATTGGTACGTTGTGTGGCTTCAGCTTCATCATAAGTCAATGATTTTAGGTAATGCCAACCTACGCCATAATCAGGATCAGCCGTGGGGCCTTCCGAGTTGAGGTCTGGATATACTGACTGTGCATAATTTATAAATTCCGTTTTGTCTTTAGGAATCAGCTTTTTATACTCTTGGATTCTATTGTAGACTGTAAAAGAAGGTAGAATGCCCAATTGAGTTAGTGTATCCTGCATCCTAATTGAATCTTGTGGAAGAATTCCAAAAACATGAAATAGCGGACGTAGATCTGCTTGTGCTGCCACGGACATTCTGACTATTCTCTTGTCATTATCCTGATCATTGATGCCATGATTAATGCCATTTTGAAAGTCTATGGATTCTTGTTTCCAGAAATTTCTAAGTGGACACCATCCGAGTATATTGACGATTTCAAAATAGTGTCCGTATCCTCTATGCTGGTATCGTACTTCATCTGTTGTTGTATTTGATATATCTCTTTTTGTACCAAAAGTTCTAGATACCATTCTATGCGTAGCAGTCTTGTCGATATTGAATGTATTAGGAACGAAGCTATAATTTACGGCTTCATTCAATGCTACACCCAAGCCATAATTCAATGCCATGATATATGGGAAATTGACCAAAGCTTCTTCTTCACCCTCAAATTTGGAAAAAGCAAGTGCATGTCCCATCTCGTGAAAGTTGGTCTCATCATCAGGTCCAGGTCCGTTAAGAAAATAGGCTGGGCCAGGTACATCAGTATAGTTGAGTGGCGTATTGGACATTGGGTAACCGATTGAGTAAACACCTGTACGAATATCTACATCTGTTATCATGTACATATTGTGTTTGTCAGGAATGATCTGTCTTGCCAAAATAGAATTCGTACCCCTTAAGGCTGTCTCCCAGTCCACCATGGTTTTTATGAGGTCATATTGTCCTGGCACAATAGCATGTTTAGGAATGGTAAACATCACATTTTCTGTTTCAAAAACTGCCCAAGGTCCAGGCTTATTAAGTTCTGCATCAAAGTCTGGTGTGGTATAAAACGACTTAGTCGAAAAGAAAGGCGCTTCCACACCGTTGTACACACCGACTTCGACAATACCCTCATTCGCACTATATGGCACAAGGATAGAAATTGCTCCACCAAAGGGATTGAACACTTCAATGGCGGTAGAATCGATGGAAAATAATTTTGATATCCGATCAAACCTTCGAAACTCGGGACGATCCGTCAAGTCCCAATCATGCGATCCTACTCTAATCCAATATTTTTTGCCTACTAAGCTATCGGGGACTGTAATCATGGCAACACTACCTGGAGATAAGTACATTCCTGTAGGGCGAAGCGCGTGCGCCATTCTATCTTGATTAATGTCATAGTACGGATTCAGGCCATCAGGGTCTTCAAAATTAGCACGAATGAGGACTGTTTTGCGTATAGACGAATCCGCAGGTGGAGCTACATATCCAGGGAAAGAAAAGCAAGCATCGTACTTCCACCCATTCAAGTGTTGTGGATATTTTTTATAAACATCGGGTGTAAATATATGATCGAACATTCCTTGCTGCAGTGCAAAAACAGCACGTTCTAGCTCCAAACCAGGAGCTGCATTAGGTTCCTTAGAAAAGCCATTTTTAGTTTTGGTATTCACGAATAGTGCTCCATATATATCGTCATAATCCTTAACGACACTTTTAGCTAGCAATATAGTTGACTCATTGCTGGCAAGGCATTCTGGAAATATAGTAAAAATATTTCTTATCAGTGTCAGTTCTGTAGCGCTAAGGGTGATGTTTGCATTAATGTGGGACTGAAGATCATTGAGAGAATTGAGTACTCGATCGCATGCGTCTGAACAATTTACAATGGACATTGCAGTCGATTTTATGTCATCAGCACCTTCGTAAACAAGCGTGCCATCCACATACAGCTTGCATCCACCAGGTGCAAATATACCATCTCCATAAGTATCATAAATCTTGAAAACCAAACAGGTGTTTGATGGAATGCAAATACTATCAGCGTAAT
>JBGSOH010000379.1:0-1769 GCA_041739205.1 Saprospiraceae bacterium | reverse complement strand
AAAATTCAAATTCAGACCTCGCACAGTGACCTCTGGAAAATTGTACTTATTATAGTCATATTGAGCCAATAGTGTATAATGACATAAAAATACAGAAATAGAAACTGCTAATGTTAATGTTAAATTTTTCATGATAAATGTTTTATTAATGCATTGAAGAGATATTACATTGACAAACTTTATTATCGCACTTTCGCTGCTTTTGGTTTCATTTTTTAGGATAATTTTAACCAAAACAAGTAACTCTGGAGCATGGATAGTATTTTGACAAGGACTTTTGATGTTTAGAATATGCCTTTACTAGCAAAAAAAGGGTCTTAGTTATTGTAGTTTCTTCACTAGGTAATAATTTAATCAGGAACTTTTGTAAACAGACATTTGTTCATTAAAATATTCTTACTTTACATAAATTATATCATCATGGAAACATTAATCATCCACACTGAAACAGAAAAGCTTAAGGCTCTTAAATCATTTTTGGAAGAGATGAATATCACCTTTGAGGTAAAAAAGCAAAAGGAAAAGAAAAAAGATCGTCCTTATGATCCTGAGTTTGTAAAGAAGATTCAGGAAAGTATGGAAGATTATAAAAAGGGGAATTACATAGAATTAACCGAGGAATACAAAAAGGAGCTATTTGGAGAATGAAATATCGAATCAACTTTACCAAAAGAGCGGACAATGACATAAACTTAATTTTAAAATCTGGAAATAAAACAGATATTGCAAAATTTAGAACTATATTAGAAGAACTTCAAAATCATCCCAAAACAGGTACTGGAAAACCCGAATTACTCAAACATGAGCTTTCTGGTTATTGGAGCCGAAGAATCAACAAAAAAGATAGATTGGTTTATCAAATTTTAGAAGATGAAGTCATAGTTGTCGTGGTTTCCGCATTGGGACACTATTAGATAAGTGCAAATTGCTTGATAATAATGCTGTTGCGAAACCCAATAAATAAAAAGAGACAACCTGAATTTTTCCAGATTGTCTCTTTTAAGTTTGATTAGAACTAAAAATTATTTTGGCATCACAACGCCATCAATTACATGGATCACACCATTAGACCCTTTAAGATCTGTAGCAGTAACAAATACAGAATTTCCTTTCTCATCTGTAAGTTTTACTTTTCCTTTGTCCAATGAACCAGTCAATTTTCCACCTTGTACAGTGGTAAGAACTGCCGTTCCTTTTCCAGCTTTAATAGCAGCCATTACCGAAGCTGCATCCACATTTCCACTCACAACATGGTATGTCAAAATACTTACCAAAGTTGCTTTGTTTTCTGGCTTCAATAAATTCTCCACAGTTCCTGCAGGTAATTTAGCAAATGCAGCATTGGTAGGAGCAAATACTGTAAATGGACCTTTACCCTTCAATGTAGCTACTAAATCTGCTGCCTTAACAGCTGCAACCAATGTAGTATGATCTTTAGAACCAGAAGCGATATCCACGATATCTTTTCCCTGGCCAGTAGCAAATGTAGAAACAACGCTAAAAAGCAAAACAATCATTAATGACTTCATTTTTGTTTAATATTTATGTTAATAATGTTAGACAAACGTGGACGCCGTATTTATGTTTTGATTTTATGATTATTTTAACGTTTGGATAAATTTGATGAAGAATACGCCATGTGAATCCTTGTTTTCTTAAAATTACATTGATTGAAATACTATTTACTGAAGATGCCCTTGAGTTTCACCTTATACTAAAATGCTACATATTTATCAACTTTGGCAAACGCAACACATCATTTTCAACGA
>JBGSOH010000371.1:0-4695 GCA_041739205.1 Saprospiraceae bacterium | reverse complement strand
ATGTCTTCTTAGTATGATGCTCATGCTGATTTGCTATATAAGCAATTACCCTATCAACTTGCGATGGATTGACAGAAAAAGCACCATAGCCATTTTGCCAATAAAAATTTTCATACTCGATGCCTTTTGTTTTTACCCATTTTGATGAATGTGATTTTACCTCTTCCAATAGCTTCATCAATGCTATTTTTTGAGATAACCTGCATAATATATGAACATGGTCTGTATATCCACCTACGATGATAGATTGACATCCTAAGTCATTACAGACACCACCCAAATATGCGTGAAGCTCTTGCTCGACAGGCGGATATATGAGTTTCTGCCTATACTTTGTACTGAATACGATGTGAAGATAATTTTTAACTAATGATTGTCCCATATGTTTCTTTTTATCGGAAGGGCCATGCCCATCCTTATGTTATGTCGGAAGGGTTTCACCCATCCTTATGTTATGTCGCCCCTTCAGGGCTTGATGGCAGCTAAGCTCTGAAGGAGCGATATATCCATGCCAAGGGTCTAGCCCTTAGCATACAAGTTCATTTTATTTCCACAAATATAAAATAGATTTTAATATACTAAACATAAATTTTGAATATTCTATTTAACATGATCTTAGGGAATATGCACATTTCTAAATATGTTAATTAATCCGAAAAAACAACCTTCAGTACCCACTTCTACATCCACCCACCCTACCCAGCCATCCCATCCACCACAAGAATCCCACACAAACACACAATTATATTCCACCCCATTTTGGAGCACAAAATCTTATTTGCCAAATACCTAAACCCATTTTGGGGCGTAGTATAAAATTTAGTGGATAAGCCACTTATACTAGCGGCTACTAGGATTTTATGCTTGACGGATACTTACAAAGCGGATGGCCCAATATTTTGGTCTTGACGGATACTTACAAAATGGGCGGCCTAATATTCTGATAAGGATAAGGCATTCCATTATGGATGTTAATATCTTGGGACTGGACAAGGCCACCCAACTTGGAGCGGCCTAAAATGGTAAAAACACAGGTATTTCGACTTTGTTTTGGGTATATTTGGGTGTTTTATAGGTAGTTATAGACTACTTTGTGGGAAAAATAGTTAAATATTTCTAAAAATGGCATTTTAAAATCACATAAACCATCCATTAACAGTTAAGAAAAAATAGAGCTTATGTATTTTTTAATTTTTTAAATATTTTTATAACTTATGAACAGTATTTCAACTGCCGTATTTGGCAACTACCGGAATGGAGAGTACCTCCAATTTATGAAGAATGTCGTTGCCATCTATGGTAACTATGACACAAATGCTTTGCTGCTAAATGCACGAGTACAAAAACTTGCTGATGCTACACAGGCACTAGACGATGTCTTTATGGCATCTATGGCGCATGAGTTGACACCAGAACTGCAAGCTCTAGACTCAAGACGTGACAAGGCTTTGATGGGTATCAAGGTTATCCTTAATGGCCATTCTTACAGTGAAGATGCTGAACTCGTAAAAGCGAGTCAAATGCTCATGATCAATTACCTATCTCACGGTGACAGGATAGATAAGCTTAGTTATCAACAAGCGACCGCTGTCATCGATGCGCTAATGACGGATTGGAAGGACAATCCTACACTACTAACTGCTGTGGGTACTTTGGGGCTGACAGAATGGGTCAACTTACTTAGCCAACTGAACAAGAAATTTGACGAGATGTATATTACCCGTGCTAAAACTTCTATAAAACGGGGGCAGATAGACCAAAAAAGAATGGAGATGAGAAATGCATATGATGAAATTGTGTATGATACTTTTTCATTTTCGAGAGTAGCCGCAGATATTACACCCTATCAAGCGATCATAGATGAACTCAACGGTTTAATTGCTAATTATAACGCAGCAGTTGCGCAGCGTTTAGCTGGGCGTAGCACTGATAACGAATTAGTAGAAAGTACGGTAGTAGATGCCGAAGCGTAATGATGTAGATGTCATTTTATAATTTTTTAGGTTATTTAATGATGCCTCCTGCCAGGAAATGGTGGGAGGCTTTTTTATTTTCAATTGATATAATATTGAAGGCTATCAAGTTACACAGCATCGCAAAACTTGATAGCTTTCAAAAGTATGATTATCATTAATCTGTGATATCCACTAATTCCCAAAGCTCTTGCGATACCAAATCTCTAAGCTCGTTCAACTTAGTGGTTAGATTGTTTATATCATCCTTAGGGAATACTTTTTTGTATTCATCTGCTATACTCGTTTTTCCACTTGCCCATGATAATGCTTGATCCAAAGTAGAAAAGCTAAAGCTAACTGTATAGTCACTTTCACCACCTATATTGGTCGCATAGGTACGTTTCCACACATTAAATCCATTTAGTTTGCCAGCATTTATACACTCTTCAAACACAGGTTTTAAAGATTCCAATAGTTTTTCATAGGCTTCGTAGCTTCCCTTTTTAACATTTAATAGATTGAGCTGCACGTATTCGCCTGGCATAATCTTGGCTCCCATTCCCATTTTATAAGTGTATAGATCAGTGGCTATGATAGACCTTGTATTGCCTATTGAGGTAAGGAAGTCTGAGATTTCTTTTGGGCTAAGTTCTCTCACAGCAGCATCCCATGTACCTTTTGCTTCCATTTCTTTACCACTAGGAAATACTGAAAGTGTCGCATAATTATAATCCATACTACTGCCACGTGGATATGTTCTACGGTATAGTTGCCAGGAAGTGATGGTTTTATTTGCCACTCGTCCATTGGCAAGTCTCTTCGATGTCTTCATGTCGATTAAAAAACTCTCGTTCATATTTGGTAAAGTTTTTATAAAATTTACCTCACCATAAGGATTTTGTGCCTGACACTTATTGAAAGAAAAGAATGTAGTTAATACTACTACCATTAATGTTAAAAATAATGTTTTCATTTAAAAGAATTTTGTTGGTTAATTAATGTTTAAATACTTGAAAAATGATATCGAAAAGTTGTTGACAAAACCCTACATACAGTCCATTCAAATTTTATTTTGAATCTTATTCTTCCTATTTTAGTCAGGATTATCTATTACTTCTTTCGGGGTTGAAAATCGGGATGACCAGACTGCCACATTACAAAAGCATATTGATCCGCAAAATTTGCCCAAGTGACTTCTAAATCTTCAGTAAAGTGTCCGTTATCGTAGTTTATCTTCATCAGTACTGGTTTGTTGGATGCAGAAGCATTTTGTACTGCTGCTGCAAATTTTCCTGGTTGCCAAGCCGCAACTCTTGGGTCTGTCCAACCTGCAACACAAATCACAGCAGGATATTTTACACCGTCTTGCACATGTTGCATGCCATCCATTTCATAAAGTGCTTTACATTCTTCCTCATTTTCTACAGTTCCAAATTCAGGAATATTAACTGGTCCGTTCGATGAGAATTCAAGTCGCATGGCGTTAGCACAACCAACGTTACAAATGGCTGCTGCAAATAAGTCAGGCCTTTCTGTAATGGCTCTCGTTATGAGAATTCCACCCGCACTTGTACCTGTTCCACTAAGCTTAGAAGAAGTGGTGTACCCCTGTGTAATCAAGTACTCTGCACAACTGATAAAATCTTTCCAAGTGTTTGGTTTGGTAGTTTTATACCCAGCTTTATACCATTCCTGACCTTTTTCGCTACCGCCACGTACGTGAGGAATTGCGATGACTACGCCTTTGACAGCTAGTGCATTTTGCCTTGTGCTAAACCCAGGTGTCATACTGCTGCCATAGGCACCATAGCTGTTCATAAAGCATACATTAGAGCCATCTTTTTTAGTTCCTTTTTTGTAAATAATAGACAATGGAATCATTTCACCATCATGACCTTTTACTTCCACTTCTTCTACTACCAAATCTCTATACTCTTTAGGATATTCTGGTGCCTGATTGAATTCACTTGTCGTAAATGCATTTGTACTAGCATTATATAGAAACTCTGTAAATGGTTTATTCCAAGAAGTTATCCCAACCAAAAAATCATTGGTTTTAGAATCAATATTTTGCACGTAAGCAGACCCGTTGAAAGGTAACTCTACTTTAATTATGCCCTTAGTTTTAGGTTCGTACCTATACAAGTGGGAATTAATTCCATCGTTGTAGACCAAAAGAATAAAGTCCTTACAACGGATAACAGACTTTAAACTCATTTCTTTTTCCGGGATAACTGTAGTTGCATTGTCCCAATTAGGATTTTTTAAATCGGTAGCAACAAGCTTGTAATTCTTAACTCCATTATGGGTTATCGCATACATTTTACCATCAAAAAGTACAGGAGATCCAATTAATTTATCTGATGTTTTACAGAGTGTTTTCCACTGTATCTTACCAGAATTAAATTGAGCTATGGGTGCATAAAAGATTACTCGCTCCCTTTGTACCGTCCCTTCACCTGCAAAAACGTATTCTGGTGCATCCTTTGACAAATAAACATAGGGATATGACTTTGCTTCAATATTCAATTCAGGATATTTTTCTGCGCTAAAAAAATCTATATCCGACTCATAAGTTGTCCCTAATTTATGAAGTTTGGTTTTAGGATATAAGCGGCCTTCAACATCGTTAGGATCTACAGATTTGATCCACATGTACTTTATGCTTTTATTGTCGAAAGACCAACCCACTGCGCCTGATGTATTTAAAATCTCATCAGACAAAAACTTCTTTGTGTCC
>JBGSOH010000356.1:0-1846 GCA_041739205.1 Saprospiraceae bacterium | reverse complement strand
TAGATCATACATCTATAGAAATATACAATGCCGCATCTTCATTAGTTCATAAATCTATATTTAGTGGCTCCGAATACAAATGGAATATGACTAATATGCCATCAGGTATTTACTTTATTAAATATCAAGATTTTGAAGGTGTATCGCACGCTATTAAGTTTTTAAAATACTAAAAAATGTAAGAGGTAGGAGCTATTTAGACTCCTACCTCTTTTTATTGTCAAAAAAGAAAATCATGATTGAAAAGATTTTTGTTTGTTTCATGATATTGAGACTATTCAATCTAAATATGGAAGGTCAAAGTTCTTGTGACTCATTTTGTTACGGTAGAGAAATTTATCCCTACTCTGCCCAAATACTAAATGTCGAAAAAGTTTGGGAAGGTATTGATTTGGTAACGGCTAGGCAACAACCTTTAGTAGGTGATATAGATGGAGACGGTGAAGTTGAAATAGTTATGCCAGCAGCAAAAACTAGTTCGTTAATCAGTAATGAAATTTTGATATTCAAATACAACCAATTCTCGTCAATTAAATCTATTAAAACTCCTTTTTTTGGTGTTGGTGTTAGTGGTTCTATTTTGTTGGCAGATATTAATAATGATTGTAAATTGGAATTTATTATTGCTTGTTCAGATGATATCAGTAATCCACCTGAGCATAGAAAAAAACTAGTTTGCTTAGATCATAATGGAAATATTATGTGGGTTTCAGATCAAACTTATGCTCAAAATTCACCAAACGCACTTCCAAATGGTGGTGCATTAGGGGCAGCTGATTTTAATTTGGATGGTATTGTAGAAGTGTATATTTACAATGAAGTCTATAATGCCCAAAATGGAATAAAATTGGTAGATGGAGGGGCAAATGGTTGTGGTATAGGAAGAATTGGTGTTGGATTAGGTAATCATAGTGCAAGTACAGCAGCAAATCTTGATTTGGATGAGAATTTAGAGTTAGCATCAGGTTATAGTGTTTACAAGGTTAATATTAGTAATTTGAATGGGACTATAGGAAACAGTATGACACCTTTGAATTTGGATTTTAATGGATCGTATTTGGATGGATTTACTTCTATTGCAGACGTAAATTTAGATGGAAAATTGGATATTATAGTTTCTCCTTCTATTAAATTTGATCTTATCAAGAATATAGATGTCGGAATATATTGTTACACAATTGAAAATAATCAAGCCAAATTACTTGCCAAGATTGGAATTTATAAAAATAACACTACTTGGGAAGCATCTGGAATGGTATCGGCTTTGTATAATAAAGATTATGATAGAATGGATTTATTTTGTTCTATTTATGGAAATAATTTAAATGAAATCGTCAGTTTTTCATTTGACGGGACAGAGACACTAATAAAAAATTGGGACTTCCCCATTTATGATGCAAATACTTTTTCAGCAATCTCATTATTTGACTTACAGAATGATGGTGAATTTGAAATCTTATATAGAGATCAAGATTCATTTAAAATTATTAATTATATTAACAATGTTCCATTCTTAACTTACTCTCATTTTTGTGATGCTAACACTTGGGGCGAATGTCCAGTCATAGCTGATATTGATAATACAGGTCAAGCTAAAATTTGTATACCATGTGCCACTGACCCAATTGGTTCGTATGGGCACATAACTATATTCGGGGCACCACCAGGCCAACGATGGGCACCATCTCGTAAAATATGGAACCAATATGCCTATAATCCACTTTTTATAAATGATGATGGTTCCGTCCCACAATTTCAGAAAAATCACGCCACATATCAGAATGGGAAGTATAATAACTTCATGGTCCAAGAATCTCTCATTGATGAAAATGGTTTCTATCCTGTA
>JBGSOH010000337.1:0-1524 GCA_041739205.1 Saprospiraceae bacterium | reverse complement strand
TATCTGACAGAGGATCAGAGAAATGCAAACTATTCTCCAAAATGTTTTTACCAATAACTTCTGATTCTGACAATCCAAATAAAATCAATTCCATAAATGGGATCAATTCTTCCTTGCTTTTGATATAGTTTTCGGCTAGTTTTTTCAAGCCAGCGACTTGTTCAATATTTTTATTAAACGTAAGGTCGTTATCATCATTAAGAAGTTCAATGTTATTTCCACCTGAAAACCAAGCTTTTATCACACCATATTCATCCTTGATATCTCTTTTTATCTTTTGATTTGGATTGGGAAATCTCTCTAAAAATAAATCTTTGGCAGCTTTGAAAATTAGATTCATGGCTACATTATATGGCCCCTCTTGCTCGCCTTCATAGACTAATTCTACTTTGCCTGTAATGGCTGGTATTACACCCCAAAAATCAGTAATCCTAGTGGACGTTTGTTTCTCACCATTGAACAACATTCTACGTTCTGCGGTACTGTACAGGTTCTCTAAAGCTGAAATACTAAGACGTGCAGAAACACCACTTTTGTCATCCGTATATTCGCTTTCTCTCGCATTAAAGCTGATCATTTCGATCAATGTTCTATGGATATCTGGAATATTAACGGTTGCCCTTTGTTCATCATGGATATTTGCTTCTTGAGCCGTTATGGCTTGGGAGGTTTCGATACTACGAGGGTAGTGGGTCAATATTTGGCTTTCTATCCTATCTTTTAATGGCGTGATGATGCTACCACGATTGGTATAGTCTTCAGGATTTGCTGTGAATACAAAGGTAATATCCAATGGAAGTCTAAGCTTAAATCCTCTGATTTGTAAGTCACCTTCTTGGAGAATATTAAATAAAGATACTTGAATCCTTGCTTGTAAATCTGGCAATTCATTGATTACAAAAATAGACCTGTGTGATCTTGGGATCAAACCAAAATGGATGACCCTCTCATCCGAGTAGGGAAGTTTGAGTGTTGCTGCTTTTATTGGATCGACATCGCCTATCAAATCACCGATACTAACATCTGGAGTAGCAAGTTTTTCGACATATCTTTCTGATCTTTGCACCCACGCGATAGGTGTTTCGTCACCTTTTTCGGCAATGAGATCAATGGCATATCTTGATAATGGTTTTAAAGGATCATCATTCAACTCAGATCCACTGACGACAGGCATGTATTCATCAAGTAGCGTGATAAGTAATCGTGCTATCCTTGTTTTGGCTTGACCTCGGAGTCCAAGTAGCAAAATATTGTGCCTTGACAAAATCGCTCTTTCTATATCAGGCAGTACGGTATCATCAAAACCAAGAATTCCTTCAAAAACCTTTTCTTTATTTTGGATTTTTTTTATCAGGTTATCTCTCAGTTCTTGTTTGATAGACCTCGATATATAACCAGATTTTTTTAGATCTCCTAATGTATTAATATTGTGCACTTTGGGTTATTTTAAATGTATAATAATTTTGTTTTCTTCAATCAAACAGTTTTTATATCATATAGTTTATCAAAAAAAAGGCTACCAGG
>JBGSOH010000310.1:0-3126 GCA_041739205.1 Saprospiraceae bacterium | reverse complement strand
GACCTTCAAACTTTCAGAGCTGCGTGGTAAATATGTATTGTTAGATTTTTGGGGATCTTGGTGTGGACCTTGTAGGAGAGAAAATCCAGAGTTAGTTGCATTATATAGTGAAACAAGAGATGTGAACTATAAAAGTGCGGGCGGTTTTGAGATCGTCAGTGTCGCTATTGAAACGAAAAAGGAAAGTTGGGAGAAAGCCATACGATCAGATGGTTTATCGTGGAGTTATCAGATCGGAGAGTTCGAACGGTTCAAAAGTCCTATTGCTACGCTGTATGGTGTGAAGGAGATTCCTACCAAATATTTCATCAGTCCCGAAGGTAGGATATTGATGGTCAATCCTAAGCTATCAGAGATTAGATCTTACTTGACCGAAAATATTGAAAATTGAAAGAAACTATCGTGTGATGACGTAATACACCACATAAATCCAACCTAAAAATGCGTGGATGATAGCCCACAAAATCGATTTGTTTCTCGACCATGAAGCCACGATAGCGATGACAGCCCCAATACTAATGCCACCTCCTACTGAAAAGGCTGTACTTGGTGTATAACCTTGTCCAAAGGAAACAGATACAAAAAGGATGGAAAGCAAAAAAGACAAAAAGATTTTCATGATTAGTGGATATTGTTCATCGCAAAACTACTACATATTTGTGTTTTTATGTGAAATTTATGGAATTATTGATCATCGAACAATGAAATTCCATTAAATTTACTATAAGTATATTTACCAATAATAACAAGTCATAAAGAAATAAATGCCATTTTTGCACCATTATTAAGGAACTGTCTGCCATTTTGACTTAAATATTAGAATGGCAACATAATTGATATTGTAAACCATGTTCAACAAAATAAAAGAGTTTATGTCAAATCAGGTAGAAGAAACTTCTCCAAAGAAGGCTAAAAAAGATAAACATTCTGAAAAGGACGTTGCTTTACAGCAAGAATTAGAAACGCTTCAGGCAGAACTTGAAGAATCAAAAGATAAATACCTTCGTCTTTTTGCAGAGTTTGACAACTTCAAAAAAAGGAGTGTCAAAGAACGTTTTGAGCTTATGAAGACAGCAGCGCAGGAGACGATCACAGCAATGCTTCCGATATTGGATGACTTCGATAGAGCCAAAAAAAGTGCTGAAAGCGGAGCTGAAACATTCAGCGAAGGTGTACAACTTGTATATCATAAGCTCTATTCGACACTAGAACACAAAGGATTGAAAGCGATGGAATCTACAGGGATAGATTTTGACCCTGAGTGGCATGAAGCCATCACAGACATTCCAGCACCAACCGAAGATCTCAAAGGCAAGGTCATAGATACGGTGGAAAAAGGATATGTGCTGAATGACAAGATCATAAGACATGCCAAAGTGGTAGTAGGTAAATAATATTTTCTGTAAAACCAAATCAAAACAGAGTTAATCTGTAACATATAATGAAGCGCGATTATTACGAAATACTTGGAGTCGATAAAAATGCCGACGAAGGAACCATAAAGAAAGCTTACCGCAAAGTAGCTATGCAGTACCATCCAGATAGAAATCCAGGTGACAAAGCGGCAGAAGATAAATTTAAGGAAGCAGCAGAAGCATACGAAGTCCTCAGCGATGCAAATAAAAAAGCCAAATATGACAGATACGGTCATGCAGGGATGGAAAACATGGGCGGCGGATATTCAGGTGGCGGAATGAATATGGAAGATATCTTTGCGCACTTCGGAGATGTGTTTGGCGAAAGTGGTGGTAGTCCGTTTGAAAGCTTTTTTGGCGGATCACAAGGTGGCTCACGTAGCCGAACAGGGCAGAAAGGTAGCAATCTTAGGATAAAAGTCGCATTGACCCTTGAAGAAATAGAAGCAGGTGTCACCAAAAAAATAAAAGTAAAAAAACAAGTCACTTGCAAAACCTGCGATGGGTCAGGGGCCAAAGACAGAAGTAGCATCTCTACTTGTGGTACTTGCCAAGGCTCAGGGTATGTAAGACAAATTAAAAATACTTTCCTAGGACAAATGCAAACTACTGCTGTATGTCCTAAGTGTAATGGAAGTGGTAAAAACGTCACAGCAGCTTGTGGAACCTGTCGAGGAGACGGACGTACTACGGATGAAGAATTGATAGAAATTCCAATACCTGCAGGTGTACAAGATGGAATGCAATTGTCTATGCGTGGAAAAGGAAATGCAGGTCAAGCAGGTGGCCCATCAGGTGATTTGCTCATAAGCATCGAAGAAAAACCGCATGCTGAACTGAGCAGAGAAGGTAATCATGTAGTGTATGACCTATTCTTGAATTTTGCCGATACTGCGCTTGGTACACAAGCAGAGGTACCTACACTTTCTGGTAAGGTGAAAATAAAAATCCCTGCGGGTACGCAATCAGGCAAAATATTACGACTCAAAGGTAAAGGTTTTCCTAGTATGCAACAATACGGCAAAGGAGATCAGTTGATCAATGTCAATGTATGGACACCAAAAAATATGACCGTTGAAGAAACCCAATTGCTCGAAAAGATGCGAACACTGCCTAATTTCAATCCAAAACCAGGAGATGGAGAGAAGGGATTTTTTGATCGAATGAAGGAATACTTTAATTAATATAAGCACGTAAAATAATATCAATTTGGCCCGTAAAAAGAAATCTGTCTCCAGCTTACTCATTACAGGAATAGCAGACAAAGGCAAAGCAGTAGGTAGGACTTCAGAGGGTGAAGTGATATTTGTAGATGGCGTAGTACCAGGCGATGTGGCAGATGTATTGGTATATAGAAGAAAAAAATCTATGAGTCAAGCCATCGTTACAAAATTTGTCAGTTACTCACCCGATAGAATAGATGCAAAATGTCAACATTTCGGAGTATGTGGAGGATGCAAATGGCAACACCTCGCATATGAAGCTCAGCTAAGACACAAATTCCAAACTGTAAAAGATAGTGTACGACGTATAGCAAAGTTGGACGAAAGTCTAGTCTTACCCATCATAGGATGTGCGGATAATTTTGCCTATAGAAACAAATTGGAATACAGTTTTTCTTCTAAAAGATGGATCACTACCGTAGAAGCAGCGGGCGACGATGTGATAGAACAACCTGGAGCAGTAGGTTTTCACAGACCAGGGTCATTTG
>JBGSOH010000194.1:0-3554 GCA_041739205.1 Saprospiraceae bacterium | reverse complement strand
TGTTTGGGTCATGGTGGCGGCTGCGTCGTTCGTAGGTTCCTGATAAACAGGTCTTCCCAACTCATCGACACTAACAAGGTTCATGGTAGGCCAACCTTTTTTCCTGGCCTGCTCTAAAGCAAACTCCAGATCTCTCCGCTCTCTCTCGGCTAGCTCGGCACCAAGCCGCTGCAATTCTTCTACGTTCGTATTCCGAAGAATGTACTCTTTATTCACTTGTGCAGAAGCTGAGACAGCCAATGCTAGTATTATTAGCATCATACTAAAACAGATTAATGTTCTAATTCTAAATTGCATAATATTAAATTTAAATGTGAACATTTCAGTAAATTATTTTTTATCCATTTTATTTTCGAGCCGTACCAATCTTTCCAAAAGGTTTTCCTTTGTATTGTCGATTTCTTTCTTCATAAGTTCAATCTCTTTTTCCTTTTGTATAAGGTGCAAGGTCAATTCTTCTACCTTTTCCATCAGGATTTTATTAAGTTTGCCTAGACCTATGCCATCTTCTTCAACTTCTTTTGCGGATGGCACATTAGGCAAATGTTTGTGTTTTTTGATATAACTTTCTACATCACGTAATGGCATCAGGTGGTAATCATCTTCAAATACATAGTCTGGGAATGCCGAAAGAGACACTTCCACCTCTCTACAAAAGACAAGACCGTCTGCATATACATTGCCACCTTGTGTTACTCTGAATTTTTGAGTAGGTCCACGTCTGAAATCTATAAAATCAAATTCATTGCCACATGACCAGAAATCTACATACATAAAGTCTCCTCCGCTAGAAATACAAGGATCAATATATTCAAATCTATGTATGGCAGCATCATTGAATTTAAAGTCTCTCACTTCAAGTGGGCCATCAATATATGCACTTCCACCTACATTCAATCTATGAGTAGTCTCATGTGTCCCAATGCTTACATTACCACCTATAGGGTTTAACAATAGAGGATACTGTGTGGCGAAATTGTCAATGTTGCGGTTTTGTATGTAAGCTCTACCATTTTGTAATAGTCCCATATCAAGACCCACAATGCCTGCGGTCATTCTAAAACCTGCTTGGCTGTCTGTCGTACCTGTTGACGGGACTGTTGTGTTAGTACCCGCATTAAACTTGGTAGTAAATCGAAACGGCGGAGTATTGATACCAATACCTACGTTTCCATTATTTAGATTGTAAAGATTGTTGCCATTGAGTGCCCATTGACTACCACCACTACCCAGTGTAGATGCATCTCTGTAGGCAACTGTGCCATTTGGTTGAGCTACAAGCACTTTGGTTAGTGCATTATCCTGCACGATATCAGGAAGTCGCAAAGAACCATTTACATCTAAAGTTCCATGAATTTTAACAGTATCGTTAACAAAGTCGCCATAAATTAATGGAGTAGGAGTGTCCGTATTATCAATGTAAAGTTTTCCATCTCCAGTTTCATTATATCCTGCTCTGTGACCGATAAAAATATTATCATTTCCAGTTGCCATGCTTCCACTCTCATAACCTATGGCTGTATTATTGGATCCACCACCTAAGCCAATCATTGCCCCAGCTCCAACTGCTACATTATTAGCCCCGGTAAGCAAATCTACCATAGCAGCAGAACCAACAGCGGTATTGCCACTTCCAGTAGACTCTCCTAATGCTGTATATCCCACTGCTGTATTTCCTGAAGATTGAGTATTGGTAGCCAATGCCCCTAATCCAATTCCAGTATTTTGACCTCCATCGATATTATTCATCAAAGCACTATGGCCCAAAGCTGTATTTTCTAATCCTTCAGTATTTTGTTGCAAAGCTTTTTTTCCTATGGCAGTATTAAAATCACCAGATGTTAAATTTTCTAGTGCCATTTCACCAATGACCATATTATTTGATGTACTTCTCCTTCCAATAACTACTTGATCAACCATAATATCTTCTGTAATTTCTAATTTTGCTTGCGGCTCTGAAGTTCCAATACCTACTTTTTGATCCCCTGTTATGACCACAGTTGGGTTAACATTATTAAGTCCAATATGGATTTGATTATTTTGACTTGTATCACCCAGATATTTGAATCTTATTTCGCCTCGATTTCTTAATGAATCATTTTTTCCAAACATTAATACGGCTTGGCTGAGAATATCCATATTTGGTGTACTTAGTTTTATCGCACCTGCTATCCCTGTCGTGTCTCCACTCTCAACATGAAGCTTTTGATTTGGATTGTTTGTACCTATACCTACATTTCCTGTTTGACAAAATGCTGGTAATTGTATTAGTACTGTAAGTATTTGAATAAAAAATATCTTTTTAAACATTTTACTAAATTTTAGATGGGGTTAGTTAAAATTATATAGCAAAGATAGCCATAGATCATCTACCGTTTTCTTACTACTTTCAATGATATTTACTAGTTTATATGCTATGTTTATTACTATATTTAATAAGGAAATGCAATTGAGCAGTAAAATTGTCAATTGCGAACAAGGTTTTATACTGTTTTTGGCACCATCTTAAAGGTTACCAATGAATCAGAAAATTCTGGCAAAAACAATCTTTCCAAATGATCAAGCAGCCTTAAAGTCGGTTTTCAAGGCTAATGCCATACTGAATTAACATGGGAAATGCCAATAAATGACTTAGACTAAATTTGTAGCTAAGGTTGTTATTAACTATTATAAATTGTAACTATTCAGGTGTTTACTATTTCACCACAATTTTGTCACGATTTTTGCAACTTAAAGGCAAAAATAGCGTCAAAATTAAGTTAGTTTTCCATTTTTGCCACGGATGTACATCCGTGGTTATTAATATTTTACCCCTTTGGGGTTATAGCTGAACAATTACTATTAATTTCTAGAAAATAGCTAAATTTTTCTTATCTTGAGTTTAAATATGAGTCCACTCTGAGAACACAAGTTGATTGGTAATCAAACAATTTTCACTCTAACACAAAAGGAGTGTGTCTGATTATCAATGTAGTAGAAATCAATGTTTTCCATTTTATTTGAAAAAAGGACTTTTAGGAGTAGACTCAAATATTATCTATTAAACGCTCCATTTCGAAAATATCGCGATCTATCAATTTTTGAATTTCAGCACATTTCCTTTCAAAATAATTAATAGATGTCTACAGCATTACTCAAAAAAGACTAATTAAAGTTATTGCATGATTTTTAATGTTTGAGATAACATTCATATAATTTATGACGCCTTGTTATTACTTTGACCATGTAGTGCGACCATATTGCATATTTAGGGAAGTGGCCGAGTATTCTTTGTAGCAAAAATGTCACCATTATCAACATGGCGTGTCGTAGCCCAGTAATTTTAAATAGCTGCAATAGTATTCGTTTCCATGGCTGACCTGCTGATTATCTTGTTGATTTTCAGAAGCTTGAAATGAGATGAAAAATAGCCATGGCTCTTTATTAAAAACTAAAGTTAGTTTCCAAATAAGAGCCATTGACAAAAGTACGAACAATTTTTAACAGCCAAATCAAAAATATCTCACCATAAAATCATTGTATAGTCATCAATGGTAATCAGTATAAACATTAAA
>JBGSOH010000190.1:0-13739 GCA_041739205.1 Saprospiraceae bacterium | reverse complement strand
TGTGCAAGGTACATTTGTTAATTTTTTGAGACAGTCTATAATGTTTTTTCTATTGG
Source organism: Saprospiraceae bacterium (assembly GCA_041739205.1). Classification (GTDB taxonomy): domain Bacteria; phylum Bacteroidota; class Bacteroidia; order Chitinophagales; family Saprospiraceae; genus OLB9. Next base: position 13,683 of record JBGSOH010000190.1, on the reverse strand, counting down.
TATTAATCTTCAAAAACGAGCTTACGGTGGGACAACTAATGACTCTTCAGTTTTATTCGTTTTTTATCTTCGGGCCACTGCAAGAAATGGGCAACGTCATCTTATCATATAGAGAAGCAGAAGCATCCATGAATAACTTCAAAACCATCATGAGTTCGCCTATTGAAGTCAAACCTGAGAATCCTAAGAAGATAAATGATCTTGAACGTTTTGCTTTCGACCAAGTATCGTTCAAACATAAATCTGGATCTACTAATGCTTTAGAAAATATTAGTTTTGATGTAGAAAAAGGACAGACAATTGCCTTCGTTGGTCCATCAGGTTCTGGAAAAACTACGATGGTTAAATTGCTTGTGGGTTTATATTCTCCCGAAGAAGGGAGAGTACTGTATAATGATGTAGATTCTCTAGACCTTGATATAGAAGAAGTGAGACATCAAATTGGATTTGTGACACAAGATACCCAATTGTTTTCTGGCACCATAAAAGAGAATCTACTCTTTGTCAATCCTAAAGCAACAGATGAAGATATTCATGCCGTATTAAATAAATCAGCGTGTCAAAACCTTCTAGCTCGTAGCGAAAATGGTATTAATTCCATCATAGGCGAAGGAGGCATTAAAATTTCTGGAGGCGAAAAACAAAGATTATCTATAGCAAGAGCATTGTTAAGAAATCCGAAGTTGATCGTATTTGATGAAGCTACTTCTGCACTTGATTCCATTACAGAAACTGAGATTACAGATACGATAAAAGACATTTCGGCAACCAAACAACATATCATGGTGCTCATTGCCCATAGACTTTCTACCATCATGCATGCAGATAGGATTTTTGTACTTGAGAAAGGTAAAATCATAGAAACGGGATCGCACGAAAGCTTGCTTCAAGAGAAAGGTTTGTATTATGCGATGTGGAGACAGCAGATTGGGGAGCGCAAAAATGAAAAATTTGCTCTTAGTTAAGGGAATGCTTGTTTTGTTAATTAGTTGAATTTCAGTATTATATTTAAATCAATCAATAAATTTAATCATTTGATTAAATTTATTGATTAAAAACTATTGACAATTAGAAAATAAGCTATATCTTTGTCCCATCATTAATTTGATACACATGAAATGTTTAATAAACGAATCCACTGAAGAAAGAATCAAAGCAGCAGCTGCCAAGATTTTTATGGAAAAAGGATTCGACGGTACGACGACTCGCGATATTGCTAAGGAGGCTGGACTTAACAGTGCCCTTATGAATTATTATTTCCGTAGTAAGGAGAAATTATTTGCTGGGGTATTTGATGAAATGTGTGAATTGTTTTTTCATGGACTAACTGAGATCTTGTCTCAACCATTAAGCTTTAAAGAGAAAATATTAGCATTAATCGACCACGATTTTAAGATATTTAGGGAAAATCCAGCATTGTCGAATTTTATTTTGAATGAATTGCATCGCAATCCAGAAAGATTGATTGATATTGCCAAAAAAGCATCTTCTATACGTAGTACAGTTTTAGAAAAACAATTTAATGACGCTGTTGCATCAGGTGAAATCAGAAATGTAGACATAAAGCATATTTTGTTGCTAATACCAGCTAATATTCAATTTGTTTTTATTAGTAAACCTTTAACGATGAAAATCCACAATATGTGCGAAAGTGATTTCGAGTTGTTTCTGGATGAACACATAAAAGTGGTTAAGGAGATGGTAGCAAATTACCTATTTCTAAAATAAAGAGTCTTTGGTCGTTTATTTAAACCATATTTTAAACATTTGACCTAATATTGTATTTTAAACGCATATTTATATCGATCAGGAAATACTGATCTTTTTTTTGTAATAAATTTAATCAATTGATTAAATCAAACACATTAATCAATATTGTAAATAATTTTATATAGTTCTTTTTAATTCTTAACAACAAATATTTAAAACAAAAATAGTTTTACTTTTTAACTAATCATTTTCTCAAAATACAGCTAAAATTTTACATTTCAAGGTTATTTTTCAACAATTCAGTTTTTAAGTTTAGATCATTAAAATAAATATGTTGACTTTTGTGACATTAAAATTAGCAAAAGTTACTTTTCGAAAAATTAAAACAATTTTAAAATGTCAACTTTAAATAACATAAGTCAAAATGATGAGGCGCTTGCCATTTTTGTGCCTGGTTTAGGTATAGTATTGCCCGATAGTGAAAAAGTCGTAGAGCCTAGCATTTCTGCTGAAGAATTGGTAGCACTTTCTACTATAACCCAAACACCTATTGATGAAATCCTTAAGCCAATAGATTTTCCTTATTGGAGTCTTTGACAGAATATTCAATAAACTTTTTCTCTCTATACTTGTTAAAACCAAATAATATTTCAAAATGCAACTCCAATCTGTATATAGGCAATTCCTTTTGCTTTCTATTCTATTAATATCACAATTCCTTTTTGCCCAATCTCCTACCATTGTTAAAGGTCACATTATTGATGACAAAACGAAAGAAGATTTGCTTTATGTAAATGTGCAGTTTGAAAACTCTTCTTCAGGAACTACTTCAGATATTGATGGTAAATTTTATATTGAAACAAACGAGAAAGTAACCAAACTTAGAGTATCATACATAGGATATAAAACCCAATTAATTGACATAAAGCTAGGACAGTTAAATAATATTATCGTTTCTTTAGTTGATGAAGCTATTGGACTACAAGAAGTTGTAGTAAAAGTTGAAAAGTACAAAAACAAAGATAATCCTGCAGTAGCATTAATTAAAAAAGTAATAGAGAATAAAGATAAAAATAGGAGAGAAAGCTTTGATTATTATAGCTACAACAAACATGAAAAAATGGAGTTTGCGCTTAATAATATAACAGAAAAGACAAGAAATGGATTCCTTTTTAAACGTATCAAGTTTATATTTGAAAATGCAGATACAAATAAAGTTACAGGTAAAGTAAATCTACCTATTTTCTTGAGAGAAAATATATCAGATGTCTATTACAGAAAGGAACCAAAGTCAAAAAAAGAATACATAAGAGCTGAAAAAATAACTAATATAGATGATATCTTTAATAGCATTGGGATATCTAACATGATGACAAATATGTATCAAGACATTGATTTTTATGAAAATACGATCATGTTGTTAACAAATGGTTTCGTAAGTCCTTTATCACCTATTTCACCTAATATATACAGATTTTACATTCAAGATACTACTGTAATTGATGGTAAATCTATGATACATTTATATTTCGCACCTAGGACTAAAACGGATTTTGCATTTATGGGACACATGTGGATAGCTAATGATACCACTTATGCATTACACAAAATCGATGCAGGAATTCCGAATGATATAAATTTAAATTGGGTAAGAGAACTGCAAATATCCCAAAAATACGATTGGGTAGCCAATAGAGCTGATAGAGATGAGCCAAAGCTTATGCTTGTAAAAGATGATATTATGATAGACTTTGGACTGAGTAAAGGCGATAGTACTCGTTCTGTCCTTGGACGTAAGTCTACATCATTTCAAGATATTGATGTAAATAGACCACTAAGTGATACGCTCTTCAATTTTGCAGGAGCTACCATTCGGGCATACGATGCTTTGCGAAAGCCCGATGATTATTGGATAGCTAAAAGGCACATTCCTTTAAATGAGTCAGAGTTGGGGATTTATGAGATGGTGGACAGTCTGAAGAATCACAAGCCATTTAAAAGAATACTTGCTGTAGGACGTTTATTATTTGAAGGGTACACTCCTATCAGTGGGTTCGATCTTGGTCCAGCCAATACTTTTTACAGTTTTAACCCAATTGAAGGTTTCAGGCTACGTCTAGGAGGTAGGACAAATTTGAAATTTAGCCAACGAATGATGATAGAAGGGTATGGAGCGTACGGATTTAAAGATGAAAAATTTAAGGGATATGCTGCGATGAGATATAACTTCGGTAAAAGTCAATTACTTAGATTTCCTTATAATCAATTGAAAGTATGGTATCAAGATGATATAAAAATACCGGGACAAGATCTTCAATTTGTGCAAGAAGACAACATCCTTCTATCTATCAAACGTGGGGTAAATGACAAAATGATTTACACAGAAACTGCTGGAATTGAGTATTTAAAAGAAAGCGAAGGTGGTTTTTCATATAGTATTACAGCAAAAAAGACAATACAAACTCCAGCGGGTGCATTACTTTTTGATTATGATTCTATCACAGAAAGATTATTTAAGAATGAAGTGATGAGTTCGGAGCTAGGATTAATGTTGAGATATGCACCGAATGAGAAGTTTTATGAAGGTTCTACGTATAGAACACCTATGCTTACTAAATACCCAATAATTGAATTCAGGTACACAGCTGGTATCAAAGGGCCTACGATGGGAGAGTATAATTACCATAATATACAGCTCAAAGCGAAAAAAGTGTTTTATTTACCACCTTTTGGTTATTCTGAATTAATGGTAGAAGGTGGTAGAATATTCGGGCAAGTACCGTACACTTTATTAACAACACATAGGGCAAACCAAACTTACGCTTATCAATTAGAGTCTTACAACTTAATGAATTTTCTTGAGTTTGTCAGTGACAAGTATGCATCTATTAATTATCAACATAATTTCCAAGGCGTATTTTTTGGACGGTTGCCATTAATTAATAAATTGAAGTGGCGTGAAGTTGTCACATTCAAAGGACTTTGGGGAAGTTTAGATGATCAAAACCAACCTGATAATAATAATGAATTGTTGCGTTTTCCAGTAGATGAAAATGGTCAAGTTTTAACCAATACTTTAGAAAGAAAACCGTACATAGAGACAAGTGTAGGTATCAGTAATATATTTAAGGTACTAAGGGTAGATTATGTCAGAAGGCTGAATTACACAGATTTGCCTAATGTCAGTAAATGGGGTATCAGAGCAAGGGTGAAATTTGAATTTTAAGTTTCATTCAACTAAACCTTGATCTCGGTCTCAATCTTACTTCAATTGTCAAAATAATGTCTTATTAAGATCAATAAGCCATTTTTATTGTTAAAAGTTATGATAATGTAATCATGAAAGTTATTTTTATGACTTAATGTCATTATAACAATATCTTATTATTATAACTTTTAATTTGTTAGTCATGCGCCACATGTCACTTTTCTTATCTTTGATATTACTAAGTAATTTTCTGAATGCCCAAATATCTTTGACTCCTACAGGGGCAGGACCCGATGATAGTGCCACTATTATTTTTGATGCTGCATTGGGAAATAAAGAGCTCATGGGTGCTACCAAAGTATATATTCACCATGGTGTAGTTACTGACAAAATAGATGGCACTGCTTGGAAATACGTAAAAGGTAATTGGGGGCAAGATGATGGTATTGGTCTCATGACTAAAGTCCCTGGCGAAGCAAATAAATGGCAATTTACTATAAATCCAAATATTCGTGCTTATTTTGGTGTACCTGCTGGAGAGAATATCTTCAGAATATCTTGTGTATTCCGTAATGCCGCTGGAACTGTAAAGGGCACATTGGCACCAGGTCAATATGGATGGGGCACCGTGGCAAATAACCAAGATATCTATATCAACCTTAATAGTGATAATTATATAAATATTAAAAATCCTGTAGGTTCGGAAAGCTTTCTGGATCAAGGACAATCTCTAAACATTCAAGCAGAAGCATCTGCTGATGTTTCCAAAATGACTTTATGGCTTGACGAAGGTTCGGGATTTGTGGAACGTAGTGCTATTAATTCTGGACGTATTCTTAATTTCGCTTACGTGCCTACTGCATCTGTAAATTTGGGGATTAAAGTTACAGCAACCATCAATGGATCTGATGTAGAAGCTTTAAAGACGTACAATATTGTCATCAAAAAAAGTACTGAAATTGTAGATTTACCTTTAGGATTGAAGCAAGGGGTCAATTATCATGAAAATGATCCTACCAAGGTGACAATGGTTCTTCTAGCGCCATTTAAAGATTTTGTTTATGCTGTGGGAGATTTTTCGAACTGGCAAATACGAGAAGAAAACCAAATGAAGCGAACACCTGATGGAAAATATTATTGGTTAGAATTAACAGGACTTACGCCAAATAAATCATATGTATATCAATATTGGATAGATTGCAAACTCAAAATTGCAGACCCTTATACAAAACAGGTTGCTGATCCGTGGAATGACAAATGGATCGAACCATCAGTTTACCCGAATTTACCTGCTTATACTCGAGAAGATTTAGGGATAGCAGCTGTTTTTGCTACCAATCAATCCAAATACAATTGGGCGGCGTCTGAGGATTCTTGGGAACGACCTGATGTCAATCATTTGGTCATTTATGAATTACATCTTAGAGACTTTTTGGCATCACATTCATTGCAAGATTTGACTGACACTATATCCTATTTAAAACGGTTGGGGATAAATGCCATTGAGCTTATGCCGATGAATGAATTTGAAGGAAATGATTCTTGGGGATACAATCCTTCTTTCTTTTTTGCACCGGATAAATATTATGGTACAAAAGATGATCTGAAAAAATTTATTGAAATAGCACATCAGAATGATATTGCGGTTATTTTGGACATCGTTCTCAATCATGCATTTGGTCAAAGTCCTATGGTTCAGATGTATTTTGATGGTGGCAAACCTGCTGCTAATAATCCATGGTTTAATCGTGAATACGTAGGCCAATATCAATGGGGATATGATTTTAACCACGAAAGCCAGTATACAAAGGACTTTATAGATGATGTCAATAAGTATTGGCTAGAAGAATTTCACTTTGATGGTTTTAGATTCGACTTTACCAAAGGATTTACCAATTATGCACCAGGAGGTAGTGTAGATGGATTTGACCAATCAAGAATTAATATACTGAAACGAATGGCAGATAAACTTTGGGAAGTAGATCCGAAGGCATATGTAATATTGGAACATTGGAGTCCAGCAGCTGAAGAAACTCAACTTGGCAATTATGGTATGAAGATGTGGCGTAATAAGAGTTATGACTTCGTACCAGCTACAGTAGGAAACCCAACTGGTAGTTTTGCGAACACAGATGCTACAAGTCACGTGACATTTTACAATAGTCATGATGAAAGAAGGTTAGCCGAACATTGTATCACAGAAGGAAGGGCTTCAGGAAGTTACAATATCAAAGATACAGTCATTATGTTCGAAAGAGTAAAAATAGCAGCAGCGTTTAATTATTTACAACCTGGTCCCAAAATGATTTGGCAGTTTGACGAGTTGGGTTATGATATTGATATAAATTTTAATGGTAGGGTAGGAAGAAAGCCTTACGTATGGGGAAATGGAAGCTTGAAATATTACAATAGTGCTTTGAGGCAAAACATTTATAAGACATATCAAGGGATTCTACAAATCAGAAAAGAGATTGGTGCTTCCGTATTGCTTTCAGCGCAAAAAAATCATCAGAATACAGGAGATACGCGGAGGTTGGTTTATAATACATCGGACATTGATCTAGTCGTGATAGGTAATTTTGGTTTGGCCATAAAATCAATTGATCCTAAATTTACACAAACTGGAAAGTGGTATAATTACTTTACTGGAGACTCAACAAATGTTGCAAATGTAAGTGCCACAATCACTTTAAAACCAGGTGAATGGCATATTTATACGACAAAAAGGCTAGCAGAAGGTCAACCTGATGTAGTTGGCATTTACGATAATCCTGTCACCATCACCCCTAATCCTTTCAAAGGTTCTGATCTGATAAAAGTAAGGTTTGATGCTAAAAAGGCTAGTCCTGGATCAACGAATGGTCTTGTAGGAGCGGACAAAGTATATATGCATTCTGGCATTATTCTTACTTCTGCTACTAATAGTGCACTGACAAATGTGGTAGGTACACTAGCAGATGATGGAATAGGTGAAATGACCAAAGTAAGTGATGATATTTGGGAACTAAATCTAACACCTAATCAGTATTATAATATTGCTCAGGGCAAAGAAATTTTCCAGATGGGTATGTGGTATAGGAATGAAGACAATACGCAAAAGGGATACGGATTCAGGAATTCAATCATTCATTTTGACGTGCAGTCTGATTTACCTATAGTCACTATAACGCCAGCTGCTTTTAATTCGGACACAGAAATCACCATTACATTTGATGCTACAAAAGGAAATAGAGAATTACTAGGTGCGGATAAAGTTTATATGCATAGTGGCGTGAGTGTATCTGCAACAGCTTCTGAAACGACAGCGTGGAACAAAGTGGTTGGAAATTGGGGCATGGATGACGGTGTAGGTAGAATGACTAAAGTACCAGGAGAAGCTAATAAGTGGCAAATAAAGCTAAGACCAAGAAATTATTATAGCCTAGCTGCAAATGAATTTCCATATTGGATAGCTGCTGTTTTTAGAAGTGCTGATGGTAATGTCAAAGGAACTGGTACACCAGGACCATTTGAAAATGGGTATATAGCCACAAACCAAGATTTCTTTCTAAAAAATGCAGGAACCGTTTCATTGGCAGAACTTGATATTCCTAATTTTGTGTTATATCCGAATCCTAGTACAGGAAATATAAATTTTGAAGGAATAGATGGTAAATTTATTTTTACTGTGTATAACACCAATGGACAACAAGTGACGAGCCATGTTTTAAATGGTAACACATCTATATCTTTATATCATTTAAATACAGGAATGTATATCTATACCATTCAACAAGAAGATAAAATTAAAACTGGAAAGTTAATAATCGATTAATGATGTTTTCTAATAAAAAAGGCTTGCAAGTTAATGATTTGTAAGCCTTTTTTGTTTTTTACATTTTCTTGTGATCTTTCAGGATTTTAATTATTTCTTCTTCGGTAAGTCTTACGATTCTTGCAATCTGTGGAATGGGCAACTGATCATCAAAGCAAGATAGCACCACTTCAATCTTTTCTTCGATTTTCCCTTCGATTTTCCCTTCAATTTTCCCTTCGATTTTTCCGTTACTTTTTCCTTTTTGGATAGCCGTTTCAATTACATCCTTAGAGATTCGAACATCTTTTATATATTGATCATACTCTAGTTTTGCTGTGGTGTCCATATTGTCATATTTTAATTGTTTATCAACTTTATTAAGCCCTTTGGCAGTATAACTATCAGGAAGAGCTGTGTATTTCAAAAAATAAATCCATTCATCCAAAGGTTCTAAAGCTAGTTTGTCAAAATTATTTACTTTGATTAACATTATTTCAGGAAATATTTCGGAAGGATATTTCTTTCCAAATTTTTGTTTTTGAAATTCTCCTAGTTCTAATAATTCACCATTATTAATCCCATTAAAATTCATGATTCCTTTATAGAGATAATCATCTCCTAGACCAAGATCGAAATACAAAATATTGATCGAATAGACTTTTTTAACTTGATCATAAGGCTTTCCTTCTGTCATATATTCAGTTATCACTTTTGATATACCGTAAAGTATCCTTTGGAAATAATCTGACTCCTCATAAAATTGGATTTCGATAATAATAAGCTCACCTTTCTTATTCTCACAAAGCATATCTACTTGATTATGCTTATCACTTTCATTTTCTTTATTTCCTTCAGATTCCAACATGTTTTTAATTTGGATATCATCTTTGAGTAATTCAGACAAAAAACCTTCAAGAATAGAAAAGTTGGCTTTTTGTCTTAAAAGCTTTTTAGATGCCCAATCAAAACTTACGAGTGTCCTTTTACCCATATATCATTTCTAAACAACGAAATTAGGAAAATAATTCAATAAAATGGCTGTTTTGTATTTTTTGATTTCAAAATTATGACTATTTTGGCTTAATCAAAATCAGCCTTTTCTAAATCCTTTTAATGACATTTGGGCAAAATATGGGTGATCGGGATTTACAATGAGTTCTTGTCTTTGTGGGTGGATAATGACGTCCATATCTTCCAGTGGAATAGCACCCAATAGTGGTTCACTGCTTCCTGGTAGGACCATCGCATCTACATTGCACCTTCTATTTTTAAATCTTATTTCTACAGGACCTACTACTTCATACTCCCGAATACTGCCGTCCGCAAGCATTCCTTTACGTTTTTCAACAACTGGAAGCTGTAGCTGTTCTTGAATCTCTTCGTTGATACAAAGATTGTAAGCACTTGTGTCAACCAACATAGTAACAGTCATTCGCTTGACATCATCTTGATCCAAGAAATTTCTTCTGACCATCTCAAGGTCACCGCCATTTATGATTTCTATTTCAGCATGAACTAAACCCATAGCATTGTTTTTTGCAGTTAACGTTTAAAATTATAATTTAGTTCCTTATGGATATTGAATTACTTCTCAAAAAAACCAACACTTCCACCGACCCAATCTTTGTCTTTGTTGTATTTAACACCTATCATTTTTCCTTTTGAAAGCCTAACCAAATTGGTGACTACAAAAGCCTTTGGAGCACCTTTAGGCCACATCATTAACATTCTTATTTCTGCTTTTACAGGTTCGTTAGGTGATTTTATAATTGGTTCATACTTAACCTTTTTTTGTAAGATAAAGTTAGTTTTGTCTTCTATTTTATCAATATCTTCCTTGGTAACGTCGATGATCACACCTGCTCCCGCAAATGAAAACAAAGGCTTCAAAACATAGTTTTCTAGGTCTTGAGGCAGTGACTCTAGTTCGTGTAAAAAGTATGTATCAGGTACGTATTTGTTTTTTAGGTACGGCAACATGTATTTACTTATCCTGTAGAACCAGTTTGGATGACCTATCCACTCTACATCCAGATTATCTGTAAACTTGAATGTAATATCTAAATCTGGTCGCTGGTCCAATTCGTCGAATATGACCCTATTGTAAATCTTAAGGATACGAACTAAATCTCCCGATTCATCTTTATAAAATAATTGATCTCCTTCTTTGATGACATCTGTGATACAGACTACAGGGATACCTAACTCCACTGAAGTGCTCAGCATATCTATGTAAGTGGTCTGTTTTTCTGGCTCGATCTCTAGTAATATCACATGCTTAGGATCTGTATCTCCTACAATGATGTCACCCATCATTTTTTTGTACTGATCTACCGTGATATCATTAAAAAAACAAGATAGATTTTCGGGTATTTCAAAATGATTTTTAAAAGCTTCAGATACCATGTATTGGAAGAAATAAACAGAAGGAAATCCTTGTATCTCAATCAGCATCGGTATGGGATCGCCATTTTCATCTAAACAAACTCCAAAATCCATCTGAAGAAAAGTGGTATGTTCATCTTCATTAGGCACGATGAGACTTTCATCATACAAGGCACCTTGGGTAAATGATTTAATATCTGGGCGCAATACTACTTCATTGATCAAATCACATGCTTCGAGAAGTCTCTCCTTCAAGATTTTAGGTATAAAAAGCGGTGTCTCAGCTACTCTGAATAATGGTTTTTTGTTATACTGAGCAGTTAGGCCATCTAGAAATGCCTGATATTTTTCTTGGGTAAAGTTTTGGTTGTATTGCGCTCTTATAGATGGTATCATACTAGGATGGCATTATTTTCAAAGATGGAATCTAGTGCATTTTCGATAAACAGAGGCAAGATCGTATCGTGGGTCAATTCTATTTTATCTGGATCATCAATATGTTCCATCATTGCATCGTATTTTGCCTGTCCGAAATTCTCAATTACTTTATCTCTGATTTCTTGTTTTTCAAAATGTATCTTCATGCCCACAGGGTCAGCTTCAGGGTGGAATTGTGTACCTACGAATTCATTTGAAAATCTTACAGCCATGATTGCTCTTTCGTAGACAACGTGATCACGGATTTTTTCCATGGCCAAAATCCTAGCCCCATGATGATTAAAAACATCTAGATCTGGTTGTATCAATTGGAAATCACGACTATCAACCGCATACAATGGATCGGGTAAACTCGCGAATATAGGGTCGGATTCACCATATTTAGTCATATGAACAGGCATTACGCCGAATGATGTTGATTTTCTCGGTGCAAGTGTACCAAGCTCAAAATAATGGCAAGCCATTTGGAAAGAGTGACATATGAAAAACATATATTTTTTCTCAAATTGGTTGCTTTGATTGTATTGCCACAAATCTCCTACTAAATTGTACCATGCTTTGTCCCAAACGCCGTCACCTTCCATTGGGTTGCCCGGACCACCGCTTGAAATATAAACATCATACTCAAGTCCGGGGATTTCATTTTTGCTTCTTACATCAAACTCATCAATATCAAAGGCACTGCTGTACATGGTGGCTATATCTCTGATACAACGCATTCCCTGATTAGGTCTGCCATCATTCATATCAAGAATGGCCATTCTTAACTTTTGCTCCATGGGTTGACTTTCTTAATTTATCGTATTCTAATACTAGCCGTCTGTTATTTAATTTAGACTGCTTTTTTGGCTCTTGGTTTCTTTGGAGCTGCAAATATATCACTTATAAACGTTCCCCAAGTCAAATTCGTTTGATTTGCTTTATGATTTTGTGCTTTTTCTATGGCCATTAAGGCTGCATTTTCTACTATCCAATCAAAATTTGCTTGACCTACAGAGTTGATATCAGCATCTGGAGCAGGATTACAGAAGTCAATGGCAATAGGAATTCCGTCTCTAACAGCAAATTCTACAGTGTTGAAATCATACCCTAATGCATGACACAATGTCTTAGTGTATTTTTCTACAGTTGCCAATAACTTTTTGTCTGTTGTTGGATTATCAACTACATATCTTAAGTGATGTGGGTTTCTAGGTTCGTAAGGCATGATATGAACCCTATCTCCTGCTAGGTAATAACATCTGAAGTAATGGTCAAAAACGATCTCTTCTTGCAAAAGCATAACCAATTGGTCTGTTTCTGCGTGTTTTTCCCAAAGATCTTCAGGGCTTGTGACTTTATATACACTTTTCCATCCACCACCTGAGTGAGGCTTCATATAAGCTGGAAACTTGATATAGTCAAATATTCTTTCCCAATCAGTTGGGTATTTCAGATTTCTGAATGATTTTTCGGATGTATCGTCAGGTCTATTGTGAGAAGGTAGTAAGACTGTATTTGGTACAGGTACATTTACTTTTTTTGATAAACAATTATTAAAAAACTTCTCATCTGCACTCCACCAAAAAGGGTTATTAACAACTGCTGTACCTGTCAACGCTGCATTTTTTAGGTAGGCACGATAGAAAGGAACATCTTGGGATATTCTATCTATAATTACTGCATATTCTGTAGGGTCAGCCTGTTCTACGACATCTATTTGGACCGCTTCAGCTATGATTCCTTTTACTTTTTTGGAATTGACTCTGTCGATAAACGCTTGTGGAAACGTATCTTCCTTACCAAATAAGATTCCTATCTTCTTCATGACAAATGATTTTATTTAATGGTTATCTAATATATTTATTTAAGATCGATTGCAAATATTGAATAATGGTTTGAATTATCCTATATTTCAAGAAGCATTTTTTAATTTATTTTTTTAATCTTCGATCATTTATGCAATTTGCATTTTAGGCTTAGGGCGTAATTTGAAATTTAATTTTGTATGAAGCGTTTTTACTGGTTGTTTTGATAATCTGTTTTGTCTTATTTGTTATGGCGAAATATAATTTTATTGCAGTTTTTTAAAGGCATTGATTGTGAAATAACTTCATTTTTGGATACTAATCCAGCCAACTTTTGGATTTTTGACCATTACCAAACC
>JBGSOH010000187.1:0-10783 GCA_041739205.1 Saprospiraceae bacterium | reverse complement strand
AGCGGTCTTTGGCACATTTCCATCACAAAAAACGACGAAACAAACGAATATAACTACCACCTTATAGGCATCATCACAGAACTCTATATCCATAAAAGACACCAATTCTTAATAGCCACCAAAATCAATCTAATAACAGATCAGCTAAAAGAAGCCATTTCATAGCTCATTAGATATAGTGAAATCCCCCCAATCCTCCAGCACTCTTCCTTCCTTCACTCATTTTATTACACTCCCACTCCAGTGCCTTCCGTTCCCGTTGCATTCCATTCATTCATCCACTCAGAGAGCTTCCGTCATACACCACCGAGAAAGATTACGTTTTAGCATAAGTATCTCCGTCACGCCATTCCACTCAACCCTACCCCTATTCCATTCCGTAAGCAGCTATGATTTACTGGCTTACCGGCATTGCAAATTCAATTTGCAATAACACCTCTACATTTAGCTTATTCTACAATCATAGCTACCATTACTCCATTCCATACCTTTTATTCGTTTCAGTCTGTTCCTACGATACCAATGCATTATGAAGGTCTTTTGGGGTCCCGTTTCCATAAATATGTAGGTTAAAATATATCACGTATCATGTAGCAAAGGTACAGGGAATGCTTCTGACACAAGAAGGACTGCTGCGCGATATGACAGAAATCTCCACACCGTTCGGGTAGTATTTCGTGATCATATTCCTTCTTTTAGTCAGCTCCACCCTGTGGTCACGGCACCATGATACGAGATATATCACCCCAAATGATGTGTTAGAACTTCGTTATGAAGATTGAAAGTGCAATAAAAGAAGTGATTTCGTGAAGGAAACATAGCAGCGCTACGGTGACTGAAGGAAATCAAGCATAGCGACTTATTTTGAAGCAATTTCGATACGCAATAGATTTTCTAATGCATCATTTGGGTTACAAGACAGTACTTCGGCTGGTGGCTAGTATTTTCTAGAGTGACTTCTACTTCAGTGAGTTTAGAGTTTGGTAAGTTACCTTATGATTTAGTATGTATTCAGTGTTTTGGGTACAGGTTTTTCATTAGCAGGTTACCATTTTAGTTCAGTATTTTTTAGTAGCTCTCAGTGATGGGGGCTTTTTTTATATCCGCATTATTCAAACAAAAATAAAAAGAGAGCCTACCTTAGCCCATTTCGCGAAAAATGGAGCAGACTCCCAACCCGTCGGAGAACGGAATCGTAAAGGTAAAATATCTCATCTAATTTCTATTTATTTATTCATAATATTATTTGAAAACTACAATTTATTTTTGTTTAGATCATTTTTGTATGTCTAATATAAATTCTATTTTGCCCTATACTCAAAGCCTAACTTCATAAGCTGTGTGCAAAGCACTTCTTTATTTGTCGGCCGCTTGCTCCTTTCAGTCCGCTGCGTTCGCCCTTTCACAGGTTATATGGCATACTGTCTCAGCCATAGACCAGAATGTTCCAGCCACTTCCTTAACTCATAGCGCTTCATGTTCATAGAGTACGCTCAACTCCTAATCCTTGCCCAATTGTACACTATGCCCATGAACGCTATCTTTGCCTTCCCGCTAAGTGGCTTTGACGCAGTTACATAGTATCTACCATTTAGACAAGTACCGTTACACTATATGTGCCATATTCCTTGTCATTATGTTAGATACTATGTGTATATCAGCTTACATTCTGGCGGCTATGGCTGGCAGTATTTTCGCTGCTGCCTGTATCTGTGCCATCGCATCCACATCATGTATCCTTGCAGGAGCATTACATTTACATCATGAGTATGCATGGCACATCTACCGCAGCTCATTTTATTTGTTTTGGTGGCGGCCATGTGGGTGCATCTAGTACCTACAGCCACATTCGTACCTCACATTACTCCTGTATGCACTATCTGCACCGCCGCCACTAAAATCTTCTTCCTTATATTACCACCTCTGGTGGTATGTTTTTTATGGCATGGTCAGGCTCAGGGCTGTATAACCTGACTCCCAGTGTTCGTAGCTCACAAACTCCTTAACCGAGCCTAAAGGCATCGGAGAAAATTCACTCCCTGTTTTCACCACTTCTAGTGGTCTGTTTTCAGTTGCAATTTCAGAATTATAAGCTTAAACATTTGACTTTTAGTTTCCTATGGCCAAAAACAACTACCATTAACAAAAGAACCCATATCTTTACCCCGATATGTCATTTCGTGAAGTATTTACAAACCTATATTATCCTTTTAAAAATAAATCATAGTAACAAACTTTCGTATTTTAATCGAGAATGAAACGAAATAACAAACAATAATAATAATTTTATGATAAATAAAATAACAATAGACGGCAGGACACTTGATTCGACTTTAGAATTTGAAAGAACGCAAGGTGATGACTTTGCTTATCAAAAGGCTTTGCTCGAATATTTTAGGGACGAAGAAAAAATTCCTCTAAGCAAACTTGCCAAGTATTATCTGAACGAAAACTTGAATTTCTTGTGTGGTTCTGGGACATCGGTTGCAATTGGCGGTAAGACAATTAACAAAGATGAAAATCCTTTTGATGAAATATTGACAGAATTAAAAGCGATTAAAGACCCTAATGAATACATAGGACAACTCATAAAGTTTTTTCAATCGGACGAGTTGCTTGAGAAGAAATTTGATAAAATAAATCAAGAGCATTTATACTACTTAAATAACAAAGATGATATGGCTTCTGCCACAATCATCAAGGGATATCTAGATAAAGCGTTAAAAATATTTGTAGATAAATACGTTCCGTTTCCTATTGATTATGTTATGGGCAAATTGAGCACTCACGAATTGTTCATCAACAAAATAATCAGCCGAAAGGAAACGCTAAACCGACCAAAGATTTTTACACCAAACTATGACCTTGCATTTGAAAACGCTTGCGAAAAAATTGGAGTAAGCTATAACAACGGATTTAGAGGTGTGCATATGAGAAAGTTTGACCCTGACACATTTCATAACGAAACATACATCAAACAAGATTCAGGCGATAAAGGCAAGCGCATTGCGACCTATTTGAACATTTACAAACTTCACGGAAGTATCTCTTGGCAATACGCTGAAAGTATAAATGACTTGTATAATCTAAAAGAAATTCAAGTTTCTGACACTTCAAAAAAATCAGATTTCTCTTTTGATTCACTTATGATTTATCCAATTCAAACTAAAAAGTCATACTCGCTTGATTTGCCATATAGTGAACTGTTTAGAAACTTTTCAAAATGCTTGACCGAAACCCAAAACACATTGGTTGCAATTGGCTACTCATTTATAGACGAACACATAAACGACATAATTAGAACAGGTCTATACAATCCAAATCTTACACTCATTATTCATTCCTACGGCTTAATTGACGATAAAAGCCCATTGTTTTTGCAGACACTAAAAAGCAGAAGTGTAAGCGATAATCGAATAATAATATTTGAAGGTGCATTAGTTGGAGATTTTACAAATATTGTAAAACATTTAATCCCACTAAATTCCTTTATCCCACCAAAGGAAACAATTATTGACACCCTTAAAGAACTAACAAAGTAAAAGCAATGGCATTTAAAATTGGAGCAGTTTATCGCATTACAAATAGGTATTTAGAAATAATACACGACAAGGATATTTTTTCTAAACCCATTTCATCAGGCAATGGCTTACACATTGTAGGTATGTTGAACAGCTATGTTT
The DNA here is from genome assembly GCA_041739205.1 of Saprospiraceae bacterium. Classification (GTDB taxonomy): domain Bacteria; phylum Bacteroidota; class Bacteroidia; order Chitinophagales; family Saprospiraceae; genus OLB9. The sequence goes on along the minus strand of JBGSOH010000187.1, from coordinate 7,100 downwards.
CAATTCCTCTTTTCAACTCACAAAATGCTATTGGAATTATCTTTGAGCAATTAGAACCTTCAAAAGAAAGAGAGGTTTTGTTTGCTCCAAAAGCAAATGTGATAATTTCTAAAATTAGACTAATAGGAACTTTCAACCCAATCAACAATACATTTAAAAGAGGCGTTGACTATTTCCCTACGTTAGATTCTGATGTTTTCACAGTTGAAGAAAAACAACTTGAATCCATTTATAATTCAACAATCAAAGCAGATTCGGCAACTTTGCAAGTTGGTAGCGACATATATTTTAACCAAGTAAATATAAACGCTGACCCAAATATATTGTTTGGTAAGCATTGTGCCGTATTTGGAAACACAGGAAGTGGAAAGTCTTGCACAGTTACATCAATCTTGCAGGGTGTTTACTTTGAAAAAGGGCGATTACTAAACGCAACAAACAAACACTTAAAAACGATAATAATTGATTCCAACGAAGAGTATTCTGAAATTTTTAATTCATTAGTTAAAGGTGTTTCGACAAAACCTGATTGGGTTGTATTAAAAGATTATTCCGATTTAGAATTATCCCATAAAGATTTAAGTTTTTACGAACTAACAGAATTATTAAAAGAAGATTCACCTAATGTAATACCATATTTAAAGGAGGCAGTTTGTAAATTGAAAAATTCACCAAACGCTGACCTTGCTATTTATTATGATTTTTCGACTTTAGAAGGAGCAATTGTTGATGCCGTTCCGAAAATTCTTGATAGAAATAACAGACTGATAGACGATACATTTACAATTGGCTTTTTAAAACACGTCATCAAACGTATCAAACATTTTTCCGCTGATGAAAGGTTTAAAGCGGTGTTTACAAAGCAAGGAAATTCAATAGAAGATTTTTTAAATTCTAAAACCGAGACCGTTTTAATTCTATCTCTTAGAGTGCCAAATGACATTTTAGCTTTGTTAGTTTATATGATTAGTAAAAGTATTTTTAATTACAAATCAACACCAGCCAATAGACAAAAGGAAAATATACTCTTAGTCCTAGAAGAAGCTCACCGATATATTTCAACAACATCAACCGACCAAATCAACAACTATTACATTGACAAATTAGCAAGAGAAGGACGAAAGTTTGGCGTAAATCTTATGGTTTCAACTCAACGACCTTCGGAAGTTTCAAACACAGTAATTTCTCAATGCAATTCTTTGATAGTTCACAAAATAACAAACAGCAGAGATTTAGAATTTATCAGAAACACAATAGAATATGACGACAAAAGCCAAATTGACTTATTGACAAGCCTTAAACAACAACAAGCTTTGGTGTTAGGAGAAGCATTTGCATTTTCATCACTCATAAAAATTGCAGACGCAAACCCTTTACCACACAGCGAGACACCAAAAATATTTACACTTGACTACTGATATGGACAGAAACCACTACAGGCAACAGCACCTACAAGAAATTGGTTGTTCATTGGTTAAATTGAGCTTTGTATTTCGTTGCAAGTTTAGTTATGGCAGCTAGTTTAGTGTTTCGAAATCGCCAAGCGTCTTATAACTGCACACCATTGCATATCACATTTTCCATGTTTTAACATTTGAACATTATGCTCGAAATAAAAATAAATAAAAACCGACCAGCAAAGATAATCCTTTCCCTAGCTTTGTAAAGATCGAGCCTTGCAGGTTTCGGTGCAAAATATGGCTTGGGTTCAGTGCATTGCTTAGTTCCTGTATATTTTACACCGAAAATCTTGACAAAGCCGCCTGCCCGCATTTTTGCTGCTTATCGGTTTTATTTATGATATGTCATGTTTTGGGGACACCACTGGTCCAGCAAAAATCTTCAAATAGCTACTCAACATTAAACTACCAAAGACTAACATACAATACCCAAAAATCAAAGTTACTATTCCCAATCAAATAAGCACTTGATCAAATAGTCAGCAATTCTGCAAATACACCAAATTAGCAATTCCCCATTCCATTAAGCTGCAGTTGTAAGCCCGCCCGCTTTTCTACCACACAAAACAGATACAAAGTTAGCTACGGGAACTGAAACGTGTATGGTCCACTACGTTCTCCACCATACACTTATTCATTCCCTCACGCTGTCAGGTATCCGTTAGTATGGTCTAGTTGGCTATACACTTAGTTTTTCATTTTTATATTCCTATTATTATGAGTACAGTAGTTGCTTCAGTTCGTCGTTTTGATTATGGTTCGTTATTTACTAGTGCCACAGTTTTTGATGCTAGTTGTGAGCATATTCCTTTTGGGGAGTTTGTTCGTTCATGTATTGCTCGCCATTTAGCTTGTAATTGGGGAGATTGTTGTAGTGATGATGCTAGTCGTAATGATGCTGCCTTAGTAGATGGTAGTCGTATTTTTTCAGTTTATCATATTCCTGCAGGATTGTACGGTTTAGATAGTAAGATTTGGATTATTACAGAGTCTAGTAGGGAGTACACTACAGTTATCTTTCCATCAGAGTATTAGTCCATCATCATTACTAGTCCTGGGTATTGTGCTCCGGACTATTTTTTATTTCACCTATTTAATTTTATACGTATGAGATATACACATCGCCTTCCTGAGCTTTCATTTGAGCTTGGTACCATTGTTTTCAGTCCTGGTATTAGAGCTGCATTATTGTCATCATCAGGTTTACAGCCTTTTTTAGATCATGTCCTAGAGTGTCATGTAGCTACAGATTTTGGGATCATTTCCAGAGCCATGAGATTTGATAATGTATTAGCAGCTTTGATGGATACAGGTCAGTTGACTTCGAGATTCTTCATTTCTCCTACTATTTGTCCACCAGAGACAGTGGTCATCGTCACTACCCATCTGGATGAGCGTACTACCACCATCAGGTTTGCATCAGAGCAGCTTTAGGTAGTCCATTAGGTAGCCTTGGTCAGTGATTAGGGCTATCTATTTTTTAATGGCAGAATATCTTTATGGAATTGCAGCCTAATGGCATTGCAATTTCAAATTGCAATCTAAATAAACGAAAAAAGGCCCCGAACCAGCGTCCGGAGCCCAACCCATGCAAAACAAATCAAACTAAAACTCAATCTCTATTCTGTTCGTCAGAGCGTCCACGCTCTGATGCGGTATCTCCAGGCATCCTGCCTGAATCTTTACGGCTCTTTTCCTTTTTGAAGGGAAGCTCCACATTCCCGGGAAATATCTTATGCAATCCCTTTGACACGCCAAAACTGACCATCGCTCCCACACATGCCAGGATACCAGTCTTGATGATATCACTGCCATCTACGATGCCAATGAATGCGATCAAGGTACCACCGAGCGTTCCCATCGCCTGATCACTATGATGAATTCCCATCCCCATCAGACCCTCCTTCCTTTTTTTCGCCGATGGCATCATCACCCATATTGGTGATCTGACTCACAGCAGTGGCCACACCGCCAGCTGTCACCAGGTACCCACCAAAAGTGACCACAGCAGCTGGAAGCGATACAGGTGCCGTCAACAATACCGTACCCACACCTGCCATGATCAATCCAATATTTCGCAACACCCTAAAAAATTTGGGCGTTGGTGCCTTCGCCCTATCCATGATTTCACTCATCACTTTTTACTTTTAATGTCAATAAAATATTCCTTCTCATCACCAATTCGCAAATTTTCAATGATATAGTTCAATGCTAATCTTGAATGTTGCCCTTTCCCATTCCCACCCGAAGAAACCACCGGAGCTATACAGCCCCGGAGTTCCTTCTGAGCATCATTGGCCACATGTACCAGGATACCTGATCTGCCTTTCACCCCATTTATCTGCAGGCATTCACCGAATTTCGGATGTTGAATGATGGCCACTGGATAAACTCCTTCTGGCACACACGAGATATTTCGCTCATTATTGGCCCATCTCAATTCAATACTCCGACACAGCAAGACACCATTGATCAGAATCTCCCCATCTGTCCAGCCATCCCGATACAACCTTTGAAGCTCAATTACCATCTAAAATCCTTAGATTACATCGATAACTGCCAATGAATTATACCCACCATTCTTGAGAGAATACTGCGTACCATTCACTTCCTGATAAAACTCAATCTGAAGTGTGAACACATGAATACCAGTCGCCAAAGCTGGCGGAGCTGCATGCGTCAGATTGATGTCCACAGACGTGTTGTTGATCGGGATGTTCACAGAGTTGCTGATCAGCGTCTCGAACTCTCCCAACTGAAAATCCATCTTTGACCATCCAGCCTTAAACGTCACATGCGTCGATCCTGGAGCCTTCACCAAGTCCATCATTGGTACCACACCAAGGATATCCAGTGCGCCAGTAGTCGTGTTCAAAGCAAAAGTCTTGAACAAAATACCACTCAAAATCGCACGATTGTTGAAGTTGAATCCCTTCAGCACAGCTTTACCTTCAGGAAGGTCAAAGCCTTCATGGACATGTCTTTCACCTCGGTCATTGGCCGCATCCAGATTTTTCACATCCGTCATCAATCTGGTCAATCTCGAAACCACCCGGTTGTCACTGGCGGTCATCATCAGATTTCTTAATGCTGTTCTCAACAGCTTCCCTGCACTCGCTGACATTCCGAATTCAGCGCCATTCTCCCTCGTCCTCTGAAACGTAGGATCATTCGCGATCCTATCTCCAGAGACACCACCTTTGGTCCTTACCAAAAAACCATCAGCACTTTTGTAAAAGGATAGGTCATCAAGCTTTCCCACCACCTTCAATAATCCACCTTGTTTAGCCATAATGCCACAATTTAAAAAGTTAAATAATACGACAAAGATATAGGCACATTTCCCACTTTACGCCACTATTTCGACCATCACTATCATAAATTACCTTAAATGACATATAATATCAAATAATAACATATCTATTTAAGGATTAATTAACCATTATTTCCCACAAAATACATACTTTTGTACAGCAATTGAAATTCAAACCACTTACACAAAGTGTTTTTACCACCATCTGAGATATAAATACTCGAGAAATTACACCCTCACATAAAACCCTCATAGCAAAAAATCAATCTGACCCGTCCTGGCGAGATGGTGTATGGATGATGTATGGATAGTGTATAGATAGTGTATGGATAGTGTATGACAGTACTATCATCAATTTTGGCAAATAGAATGTAGTATGAGCAAATTTTCAAGACTGATTATATACCCTAAAGATGTTTCTGCCATCACTGGTAAGAACTACCGGACTTCCTGGCTCTTATTAAATAAGATCAAAACCTACTATGGCAAGAAAGATCATCAACCCGTTACGGTATTAGAATTTTGTGAATACATGGGTTTGAAAGTAGAAGATGTAATTTCAGTCGTGAATTAGAGCACTTATTGTTTACCAAGGGGGAATGGCATTAGGGCTTATTGCGGTGTCTTTTTTGTTTGTCTTGGAGAGCTTTCGCTTTCTTATTACAAAATCTTGCAGGGTCCTGACGTTCCATTATATCATGCGAAGTACCATCAAAATCAGTAATATTCACTTCAAAGAATAATTGAAATCGCTCATGTAATTCCTTCAATGTAACATCACCATTATTGATCACTTTTGTCTCTTTCCAACTTGTTAGCTCCTCCACATACTCAATCTGCAATCCTGTCCACTCTAATTTCCTAAAATCGGCAATCTTATCTTCTATTTGCCTACTGTCCAATTTATTATCCAAATATTTTTGCAACATATAAAGTGCTTTGATTACGGCAAAAATATTACATTTTTCCGATTTTTTGACAAACCATATATTATCTTTTTCCGCACTATCCAAACGATAGTACTTTAATTCTTCCACAATGGTCTTAGAATCGTCATGCAGACTGGTTTCAAGTTCCTTGTAATATTTCCGCTCTTTACCAATTGGTTTTTCAGACTCAAGATCCAGCAACCTTTCGTAATATATACCATACTGAAATAATTTTGGTCTTTCATTACGGTAATAATTGATCTCTTCTGCTTCAGATTGAAAGGGAAATGTGTTTTCCAGCTCAACCATCTTGGATATTTGTGATACAATGAAATTTTTCCTTTGCTTAATCGTTTCCAGACTTAATAAAGACGTATGCCCTACATCATTGCAGAATACCTCGAAGGCATTTATAACGGAATGTAGCTCTTTTAAAAGCATAGGCTATATCAATCTTCACTTAACAGGTTTAGGGTAAAACTTACAATCAATCAAAAACAAATAACGAATAATTTTCGCACCAAAGTATATTATTCTTGATTTTAACAATTACTAATCTATACAACTAAAAAAGGCAGTATGTCACCAGTACTGCCTTTTTTTTGAATAAATTTAAAACCTTATTGTGCCTTTTTTGAGTCTTCATTCTTTGGAGAAAAAAGTTTCTCACTCAGTTGGTCCATCTCAGCTCCAACTCTACTTTCTACAATCTTACCATAAATCTGGGTGGTCTTTATGCTTTTGTGACCTAGCATTTTGCTTGTAGCTTCGAGACTCACACCATTTGTCAATAGAACAGTAGTCGCAAATGTATGCCTGGCAATGTGCGTGGTCAAAGGTTTTGTAATGCCACATATATCTGCCAATTCTTTCAGATAAGCATTTAACCTTTGATTGCTTTTCATAGGTAAAATCCTATTTTTACTTAAACAAATCGGATCGTCTTGATATTTCTCTATTATTTTTAAAGCTGGTTCTAAAAGCGGTACATTACTTACATTATCAGTTTTCTGCCTGGAAGTAAAAATCCATTTCTTACCATTGATACCTGTGACAATATGATCTGGAGTAAGTAATGAAGCATCCAAATAAGCATAGCCTGTGTAACAACAGAATACAAAACAATCACGAACTTCACTTAATCTAGGAATACTCAGTTCCTTTTCTGCAATTCGCTGCAACTCTTCAGCGGTGAGATATTCCTTTTTTGTCTCTTTAGTATGCGCCTTATAAGATGACAATACATTTTTGACTAAGTAATCATATTTTACACCATAATCAAGTACTCGACTTAGATATTGCATAAACTTGACCAGTGTATTTTGATGAAGCTTTACAATAGATTTTAGGTATATCTCATATTCCATCGCAAAAGAATATTTGATCTGATCAATCTGG
>JBGSOH010000183.1:0-1651 GCA_041739205.1 Saprospiraceae bacterium | reverse complement strand
CCTGTGACCCTAGGATGGTCTGAATCGTAGCCCCGATGTGTCGCAAGATCAAAAGCAACAGATAATCCTTTTTGTCCTGCTGCAAGGTTTCTTCTATAAAATGCATTACTCTCTTGTGCTGTAGAAAAACCAGCATATTGCCTTATCGTCCACGGAGATGTTAAATACATGGTACTATAAGGGCCTCTTAGATATGGTGGTACACCTGCTTGAAAACCAATGTGTTTACTATCAGAGATATCTTCTGAATGATAACTTCGTTTTAGTGAAATTCCTTCTTGAGTGGGCTTCAAAATATCTTTATCCATGGCTATCTATTCAATAAATATTTCGGTAAAGATAAGTAAAGCCAGTTTACTTTTTACATTCTTTTACCAATTTTATCTATTCATTAATTTAAAACCGACAAGCTTATTCTGTTTTAGAGATAATGTTATTGCCAGTCATATCAAATGGCGGAATGATACCCATTATATTCAATATAGTAGGCGCAAGGTCTCCTAATTTGCCATCTTTAATGGAATATTTTTCTTTTGACACATCATTTCCTACAAATATCACAGGTACAGGATTGGTCGTGTGCGCTGTATTAGGACTGCCATCAGGATTGACTAGTAAATCTGAATTCCCATGGTCAGCAATTATGATCGACTTGTAATTATAATCAGTTAAGGTATCAAGCAATCTACCCAAACATGTATCTACCGTTTCTGTCGCCTTCACAGCTGCACTGAACACACCTGTATGACCCACCATATCTGTATTGGCATAATTAAGACAAATGAAATTGGGCTTTTTGGCATGAATATATTCAATGAGTTGATCGGTAATTTCGATAGCACTCATTTCTGGTTGAAGGTCATAGGTTGCTACTTTAGCAGATGGTACCATGATTCTATCTTCGCCTTCGAAACGGTCTTCTCTACCTCCATTAAAGAAAAAAGTGACATGCGGATATTTTTCTGTTTCAGCGATTCTCACCTGAGTAAGTCCAGCTTCACTTATTGTTTGACCTAGCGTATGTTCAAGGTTGTCCTTTTCAAAAACGACATGCATGTTTTCGAATGTTTGATCATAATTGGCAAATGTTACAAAGTAAAGCGGTAATTTTTTCATGTCATAATCTGGAAAATCCTTTTGTGTAAGTACTTCAGTAAGTTCCCTCGGTCGATCTGTTCTGAAGTTGTAAAAAATCACCACATCATCTGACTTTATACAACCATCATTATTGGGAAGAAATCCATTATATAAAGGTAGTAAAAATTCATCCGTGACATCTTTGTCATAACTTTCCTGAATATCGTTAAGGATATTTTCTGAAATATGACCTACACCTTTTGTCATTAAATCATAAGCGATTTTTACACGTTCCCATCTTTTATCTCTATCCATGGCGTAGTACCTACCTACAACTGTTGCAATCTTAATATTAGAGTTTTCTATGACATTAATGACTGACTGTAGAAATGCTTTACCAGATTTTGGATCAGTGTCACGACCATCAAGGATAGCATGGATATATACTTCTACGTGATAGTTTTTCAGAATTTCACACAAACCAATCAAATGATCTATATGCGAATGTACACCACCATCAGAAACTAATCCCAACAAGTGAATCCTTTTGGTATTTTTTTGTGCAAAATCAATG
>JBGSOH010000171.1:0-5028 GCA_041739205.1 Saprospiraceae bacterium | reverse complement strand
TGAAAAATTACCTTTAATGAAGGCCATATTTGGTCTAGAAGTTATTGGCTCTAATCCTTTAAAAACATCTGCGCCTCTGAATGATTGCCATTGAGGATTGCCATTGATAGTGGCAGAAGCTCCGTAGGGTGATTTATCTGTTACTGTTTGGTTTTCACCATCATTTAAATTGTAATACGCCACTAGATTTGGAGAAAGATTGCCTAGTGTTTGTGCAGATTGATACATGATAGCCTTGATTTCAGCTGCTGTCAACTCTTTGTCCCAAACTGTAAAATCATCTATGCCGCCATAATAAGGTACATTTAAATTATTGTCAGAGCCAATATTAAATTTTTTGATATCTATTGGTTTGTTTTTTCCATTTGCGGAATGCCACAGAACACCATTCAGATATATTTTCATGCTACCTGTACCCGTATTTTTTGTAAAAGTCCAGTGTTGCCATGATCCTTCATAATTGGAAACTAAGGCTGGTTTGTCTATTCTATCATAACCCGAATCATCATTGCCGCAGTCCCAATAAACCCGACCATCTGACCAAGGTAAATGTACATTGAGTTGTCTATTATTGCTATTATCTACAGCATGAAAAATGGAGTTGTTTGCGGGCAATACATTCTCATTCCCTTTAGACCAAAAAGCGACGGTGATTTGACTTTTGATATTGGACATCGATGTCGTAGGAATTTCTAGGGATGCTTGGGTGTTAAATTCTATATAACTATCTTTTTTGCTATTTGTCCATCCATCAAATGCAGGACTTGAACTTCCTTTTAAGGTAAAATTTAATAATTGTTCATCGCCCGAAGTGTGTGAAATTTCAATAATGAAGTTGTCGGATCCATTCCATGCAAAAGACTTATGAAAAATAACATCATTGGTACCTGCTGAAGGGAATGAAACTTCTCTGTTCAATACTTGGTCGAAAGTTATATTCTGTAATGCTTCTGTATTTATGTCAGTTGCATTTGTTCTAGCTATTTTTATTTTCATAAACCCTAAATTACCTGGGTTCACAACGTCAAATCTTAAGCCTGCTATTGCCCCTTGAGTCAGTCCTGAGACATCAGAAGCTTTAATGAGATAATAGGTTTTTTGTGCATTGTTATTGTTGTAAAGAATATCAGTTGACTGCGTGGCAGGGGATACAGGAAAATATGTTTTGTTTGTAGATGAAGTGATATTTACATTTGTCTGCTCGTATTCATAATAAGTGAATGTCGGTTTTGTGGTGTAAAAGAAGTAATCTTCAGTAATACCATTTATGACATAATTTGGATGCAATGCTTGTAAAGAATCAATGCCTGACGAGTCTATTACATTGGTATTACAACTGAAATCCCATTCGCCACAGCCACGATTTCTATCTGCACCTGTAGATATCAATCCATTTTTACATCTCATGCTGTAATACATAATGATCTTTTCGTATTGGTTGTGATCACCTTGTGGAAATAAAATCATGGTGTCTCTGGTTTTTGATTGGTAATCAAAAGTTTGTACCCAAGTTGTATCCTGTGACATTATTGAACTACTAAAAGATATCAAAACGATAAATGTAAATAATGGAGAACTTAACTTATGAAGTAGAGATGTCAGTATCATGAATTATTACTTTTGTTTGGTGTAAAAGTAATAAATTAGACAATGATAGTTGGTTAATTTTTTGAGATAATTATAATTTGTAGCTAGGAAATAGGATATTTTAAAATCAACTGCAATCCTTTACTCTGTTTCAGCGCAAATGTCGGAATTAAAATCTAAAATTTGAAGAAATATCTATTCCAGATTGACTTACATAACTTTACTCACCAAGAGGTAGTGTTTTGAATAAACTTAGCTAGTACTGGCAAGCAATTCTATTTCATTTTTAAATCAACCTGAATAAATAATTACATAAATTATTGGTAAAAAAGATGGAATGTAATGATATAATTTCACCTTCACAAAAAATGTTTTGATTAGCATCTTACCTTAAAAGAGACAAAAATATATTTCTGAACAAATGGGATATGCATAAATACATTGGGGAAGCCAATACCAAAGTACCAACTTCCCCAATGTGGTGGCAGCTTCCAGCTGCCTATCTTTCCTGCCTTTATCTAGATCACTCTATCCTGATCACACGAGTTGTATGATCCATCAAGTCTGATTTCAGTTTTACGGTATAAACGCCAGAAGGCAGTTGTTCAAATTCATTCAGATATTTGACATTCTGACCAGCTTCCACATCTACCTTACTTGTAAACATAACAGATCCGATCGAATTGATGACCACGATGCTTACCACATCTTTTTGTGGAGAGTCTATATCTAGGTTAATCCCTTTAGTAAACGGATTTGGATAAAACTTCACCACGCTTTCAGGATGTACTTGTATGGCGTTTCTCAGTTGAGATTCAGATAAAGACCCACCACCTACAAGTGCACAAGCATCAGGATGATTAGCCAGTAATTCTAAGTCAAGCAACACATTTTCGCCAATGTTAAGGTTTTCGATGGTGTATCCAGTGTATGCAAATTTGTAATATCCATCAGTCGTAAATGATTTAAGTACAAAATGTTTAGAGCTTCCAATAATTTGTACATTAATGACATTTCCTAAGATATCATATTCAATAAAGCAGAGTCCTCTTGCTTGATGTTGTGTTTGATAAATAACATTATTTATCGTAAATGTACCCATAAAATCGCCACCTACAACAGTATGTCCATTATGCAAAATGGTAACTTCTCTTACATTTATGACTGGTGGTAGTGGAGCTATCCATGTGGCTGAAGTCCCTTTGTAATTTATGGTTGTGCCAGTTGTTCCAACTGAATAAAATGCAAAAACATTCTGATTATAAAAACTCATGCCTTCATATACACCTTTAGAGAAATTATAATTTATTGGTACTGATGTTTCAAGAGTCCCATTTAGTCTATTATAGCCATATATATACCATCTTTGCAATTCTGTATCATATCCTGCTAAATTCCAGATGCCATTAGATGATAATGTTATAGAATAATATACAAACTTTTCACGCCACTGGCTCCATATAATTTGTTTGGTACTCCATCTGTATTTGATAATACGTGTTCGAGTAATTTCATTAACATCATGACCTATCACATAAACATCTAGCTGATCATCTACAAAGATATCTTTAATCTTTATATTCTCACATGACCATGTAATAAATGAGTCTACCATCATATAAGTCACAGGAGATATCCACTCTGATTTAATCAGTTGCCCACTTCCATCAGTTTTGTAGAAATACAAAAACTTATTTTCAGTCTCACTGTACGTGATGTCAACTGGGTCTTCATTACAAGCTTCATCTTCTGAACATTCAACTTCTACCACTTCAGAAATAAAGTCACTACAACCAGACATACTCAAAACCAATCGATAAGAACCATCATTTGCTGGTGTAAAGGGAGAAGCTGCATTAGGTACGGTGATCCACACACTATCTACCAATTGCTGTAGATTTATCACCATGCTGTCTTGAGTTGGATTACCCCATGAAAGGTCACAATTGATTTCATCCAAATCCAAAACTGGTATATCAAAATCACAACTTCCACCACCTAAAGGAACAATATGGACAAAAATACAAGAATCTATTTCATTTTGAGTAGTATCTATATTAGAATACACCATTTCAGTATAGTGACCATGATAAGCTACTTCTTCACTTCCTTTTGTTGCAATACCTTTTACATTTTCATCACGATAATTTTGCATAGATTGACATCTCACAAGATTTCCAGATAAGTCGTATTGAAGGAAAATAGCATTTCTATATCCAGCAGAATTATAAGTTTTGCCACCAACTGTCACAACACCCATGTATTCTCCTGCCATCAAGACATTACCATTTGCAATTGTTTTCATGTCTTTAATGGTAACACCTATTGGAACATTTTTATTAATACTTCCACCAGTCGTTGCGAATGTGAGTGTTCCGTTATCTTCAAGTGCTACAATTTTCTGACCACTTTGATGGATAAGCTTGTAAGGTACATTTTGTAATGGCAATGGAATAATTGGACCTAATATACCATCCTTACTAATTGGCAATGAAATGTACTTAAGAAGGGTTGAGTCAAATGCTATGATATTGTGATCTCCAGTATCACCATCGGACATTGTTTTTACATCAAGATTTGGGAGATCTTTTGACCATTGAACAGTACCGTCTAATCCAATTTTTTGATAATTGGCTAAACCGTCAATTTTCCTTCCGAGCACATAATGCATATTCTCATTATCTAATTGTATATTATTTATATCACCATTTTCAAAGGAAATAGTTAAGAATGGCTCTATATCAGATTCATCTTCTATTTTTTTGAACTTAAAACTCTTTATAAACGAATTAGCTGAGTCTTTTTTTGGCCAAAACGAAACAAATTTGTTTTCTGTTGTATTAAAAATTAAATCAGTCAAAATGTCAGAACAAACAGGTACTTGATATTGTGTTGTCCCACCACCTCCAACTATACCAGACCAAGTTTTTACTATTGGATCACAAACATCATCATCAAATACTAATTTAGTGGTATAGTTTCCAAAAGGGAGATCATCAGGTAATAATTCTAGTGCCCATGGCCCTGAAGTTCCCTTTTTAATATCAAATAGATCTGGATATGTAAATACAAGTTCATTTCCATCAAAAAATTGAAGGCTTGCAAGTCCCAAGTCATAAGCTAATGATGTAAATGTAATAAATGCTGTGCCACTTATCCTTTTGTCTAAATAAAAATCAACATTGCATATATTTGGATCATTACCAGGGATGCAATCAGGGCACATTGGCAAAGATTCCACATTCTCATAATTTTGATCATAATCATATGGATCACAATCAGATTCGCAGTATTCTACTGCTTCCCATTTATAGTTACTTTTTCTGATCTTACAGAAACTTGTAAAACATTCATTTTGAACTTTTTCGAATCCTGTGCTAAGCTCTCTACAATCAATGTTTTCAACTATATTTAGAAATATTTCATATCCATCATTTACTG
>JBGSOH010000160.1:0-7380 GCA_041739205.1 Saprospiraceae bacterium | reverse complement strand
CATTCCTGATAAACATTGTAGCCTTACTTCACGAATTGTTTCTTCATTTTCCAAAATTTCATCCTCTGTCAAATCGATATTGGGTGCAAGATCCAAACGCATCTCTAATTCTTCAAAATTGGAGGCAAAAATATGATGGGGCTTTGATTGGTTATTGAGAAAATGATTTTTTGCAATTCTGTAAGCCCAAGTAGTGAAAGAGCTTTCTTGCTTAAAGGTGCTTAAATTGGAAATAATTTTTATTAAAGTTTCTTGTGTCAAGTATTCAGCATCTGAAATACTTCCTGTTAGTTTCCAAGCAAGATTATAAATAAATAGTTGGTGTCTTTCTACAAGAATTGTCAAAGCGGTTTTCTCTCCGTCCAAAATTTGTTGGATAAGTTCATTGTCCGTTTGATTTGTCTGATATGTTTTTTTGAAAATGTTCATTGATTATATTCGTTTAAATACTAACTTTAAAAATAAGCAACACAAACATTGAAACTTTTATTAAGCACTTATATTAAGTTTCCTTACACTTGTGTTACTGCCTTTAAAGAACAAATATAAAGCAAATCCAATATTGTGGTAGCTTTTCCGGAAAAGAAAGTGAGGAGTATCGAATGGGAGTAAAAAAAATCACGTGATATTGAAGGTATCACTACCGACGAATATTGGCTATTGGTATTCTATTAATATTTAAAGGAGAGGCCTCCACATTAGCTTAGGTGTGTAGAGCCAATTACTAGATTGTGCTTAAGTACTTTTTGGGTCTATTCAATTTCAATATCCATTCTTCGAAATAAATTGTCTTGTATTGTGATAATATGTTTTACAATCCCATCAAATAATAAATTGCCTTCCAAGTCTTTTACTTTTTGTAGAACCGTTATCTCAAACGTACCATTTGGTCGTTCAATAAATCCGATCGGTTCCACATTGGGATTTATTTCCGTCCACTGTCTTGTCCAATATTTTCGCACATCATCATGTCCACTTACATAACCACCTTCAAATGCTTTTGGCCATTCTACTTCCGCATGGAATGTCGAAAGTGCGGCATCTATATTCCGATCGTTAAAAGCTGAATATGCTTTTTTTATTAAATCCTGAATTTGTTTGTCCATGTTTCTCCTTTTTGATATTACAGATGTTTTTACTCGTATGACGCACAACTATAAAAAATGACTTTGTATCTTAATCACTTAAGTTACGTTTGTTTACACTAGTGTTACTACCTTTCAAAGACAAATATAAAAGGTAATTCAATTGGGTGGTAACTTTACTGAAAATGAATGTAAGCAGGATCAAAGTATAAACCAAAACATTCGACTCCTTTACAGAAGATTCAGTTCAGTGTTCGTCACATCTCGCAAAGCGAGACAAGTTTTCCACTGAACACAGCCTGTCATGTTTGTCATAAATGAACGCTTAGTTGTTAACGGAAGGCAAAAGGACAAGACTATTAGCGTTTAGTTTATTTAAGTTTGTCTAATATTTCTTTGCCTGATTCAGAATATTCGGAAATAATTTTCTCACATACTTTATTTCCATTCTCGCCATTAGTGAAAATTATTATTCCTTTTTTTGACTTTGGTAATAGAAAAATCTTGGTGTTTTGCCCACGATTACTCCCAGAATGATACATCACATTTTCTCCGTTATGCAAATTTTTTATCAAGAACCAGCCTAAACCAACTTCATTCCCATTTTTAAGCAAGGTTTGTTTTTGAATCATTTCATTTTGTACTTCATTGGATAAATATTTTTCTTTAAGAATTGCAACACCGAATTTCCCATAATCTTCAATTGTTGTAAGTACCAAGTTTGATGCATTAGCCGAATACCATTTTTCTCGTTCATAAGGTTTTCCATCTGTATTATACCTATCAGCATAAAGGGTTGTATCCATCGTTTTATCCCAATAAAATCGAGTATCTTTCATGTCCAAAGGTCTAAACAATAAAGAGTCAACTATTCTTTCAATTGGAGAATTGAATTTGCTTTCCAATGACTTTCTAAGAAATTCAAACCCTTCACCCGAGTATTTCCATTGCGAACCTGGCTCAAATGCAAAGGACAATTTTCCATTTGGTTCATGTCCTCTCCAATTAGGTAAACCAGACTGGTGGCTAAGTACATGGCGGGTTGTTAATTTATTATGTAAAGTATCGTTTATAACTTCGGGGTCAGTCCAATAATGAAACAGTGGTTCATCCAGTTGCCATTGTCCATTACTAACTAATTTTAAAGTTGTCATCGATAGTAAAGGCTTAGTCAAAGATGCTATGTTAAAAATAGTATTTATGGGTGCGGGAGAATGGTTTTCAATGTTGCCAAACATTTTGACTTGCTGAATTTTTGCGTTTTCAATTATACATATACCCACAGTTGGTACATGCTCATTTTTCATCCAGTTTGAAATGGAATTGTTTTTGTCTGAAATTAGCGAGTGTCTTGTGGAACAAGAGGGTAGCATTGTTACAAAAATGATAATATTCCAACCTGTAAGTGTGGTAAGAATTTTATTCATCTTTCGTTTCATTTTCTTTTTAAGTTAAAAGGCGACTGTTGAACGTAAACGTTGCATACGCTATGAAGTTCTTAGAAATAACTCGCAATAAAAACCTGTACTTGTGACTTGATTATTTTCTTTTGTTGACCCCCAAAATTCTTGTAACATCATAATTTAACGAATCTTTTATTTATTATTTATTTTCTCTGGAATCTAATTTCATGTTATACAACACTCCATTTATTAAAATCGCATTACAACTTATTGATTCACAATTCATATGTCAATATATCAAAATAAGATAGTTATTTAATGACATACGTTATTAAACGCTAGTGTTGCATTTATTCACGATGTTCTTTTATCTTTTAAACACAAATATAAAAACTAATCCAATATAACGCCAGCTTTTCAGAAAAAGAAATTGTGTTGAATATGTCTATTTCGTTTACGAGACCCATCATGCACAGTGGTATGAGTAGTATCCCTAATAGATTTGGTTTGTGAAATCATAGCCTTCATTATCTGCTGTTATTATTTCAGTCCTTGTTTTTCTATCATTTTTAGTCCATAATTTCTTATAGTTGTTATTAACTCTATGATTTCTTTTCCTTGTTCTGTCAAACTATATTCCGTTTTGGGTGGTACTACTGCAAATACTTCTCGGTTGATGTAGCCGTCTTCTTCCAATTGTCTTAATTGTGTTGTCAGCATTTTGTCAGAAATATGAGGAATGTCTTTACGTAATTCGCCATATCTCATTGTTTGGTCTTTTAGTCGCCATAAAATGGGTGCTTTCCATGTTCCGCCTATTTGTTCCATTACCAATTGAACTGGGTTGTAATAAATTTTTCCGTTGTATTTAAAATCTGGCATCGTCTGTAATTATTGATTTTGTTAATACTAACCAAAAAGTCTGTATCGCACTTTTAGGTTAAACTATTGGCAAAGGTAGATATAGTCTTGATATTTGCACCATAAAAATTAATCAAATTATCAAAATATCGTCATGTCAATTTTAACTTTATCGATGGCTGTCCTTACTGATTTTGGATTGTCGGCATAAATAAAAAATCATATAACAAATTAAATTCAAAAAAATGGTAACAGAAGTAATCAGCTATGTGCATTTTCATGGTGCACCTACAAAAGGTAAAATTTTAATGGTAGCAAGTTCACCAAGTGTAAGCAAACAAACAGGATGGCCTATTGGCTTTTGGGCGGCTGAATTAACACATCCTTTGAGAGTTTTTCAAGAGGCAGGTTATGAAGTAGAATTGGTTTCTACCGAAGGTGGAAAATTAGAGATGGACGGTTATTCCAATCCAACAGATGCGAGTGGTTATTCCGCCCACGATGTCATTTCTCTAGGTTATATGCAAAAGCCTGAATTTAATGCAATGCTTGAAAATACTAAAAAATTGACAGATGTAGATGCCAATAACTATGATGCTATCTTCTTGGTGGGTGGACAAGGGCCAATGTACACTTTTAAAGGTAACAAGGATTTGGAAAAATTATTTGTGGCTTTTTATGAAGCTGGAAAGCCAAGTTCAGCAGTTTGTCATTCGACTACTTTATTATTAGAAGCCAAAAGGTCAAATGGCGAATTATTGGTAAAAGGGAAAACTTGGACAGGTTTTGCAGATGCCGAAGAAGAACTTGCAGACCAAGCTGTAGGCATGAAAATTCAACCATACAGAATTGAAACCGAAGCTAAAAAATTGGAAGGAACAACTTTTAAAGTAGCCGCCCCATTTAGTTCTTATGCTATTTCTGACCGAAATTTAATCACAGGACAGCAACAAAATTCGGGTACTGCCGCTGCGGAATTATTGGTAAACCAATTAAATAAATAAAATTATGAATGCTATAAATTGGTTTGAAATACCTGCAATAGATTTAGAAAGAGCTTTTATTTTCTATTCTACTATTCTTAATAATAATGTTATAAAGGGGACATTTGGAAATGGGGATTTAATTTTATTCAATGTACCATTCAGTACTGGCGAAGCTGTTGGAGGGTCAATTGTAGTTCGTGATGATTTGAAACCTACAACAGAAGGTGGAAATATTTATCTAAACGCTTTTGGAAAAATATCAGATGCCGTTTCAAAAGTTGAAAATGCAGGTGGAAAAGTGATAGTACCATTTATGGATTTAGGAAAGTTTGGTTTTTCTGCTATAATTATTGATAGTGAAGGCAATAAAATTGGCTTGTTGTCAAATGAAAAATAAACTTATTGTAGTAATAGCGATGCTTCATTTGGGAAGCGTTGCTATGGCTCAATTAAACGAAAGCGATACACTGAAATTTCAAATGCGTGCATCTGCATCAGGTTCGTGGCAAAAAGGAAATATTGATTTATTGGTAGTTCGAGGAAAGCTTGATTATGTTGCTAATGGCAACAAATCATTGGTTTTTAAAAGTCAGAACAATAGTTTACTTCAGCAATTTGATAGTTTCAAAGCCGATAACGATATTAATAGCAGAAATTATTTATACTACAAACCACAACTAATAATTTATCCTTTTGCGATGTTTTTTGCACAAATCAATTTTCGTAGAAAAATAGATTACCGTTTTTTTGGAGGTATTGGCGTTACGTATCAAGTAGTTAAAACAGAAAATAATTCCGTTAAATTATCCGCATCAGTTGTAAAAGAAAAAACACGGTTTTCTGCCAATCAATTCAATCAAGGACATTACAATGGCGATAAAGATATTGTCTTGTGGCGAGGAACAGCTTATGTTTCAGGCAATCACAAAATGGCGAAAAGCACATTACGACTTTTTTATAATGCGTATTGGCAACCTGCATTAGAAGCTGTCCCAAACAATAGAGTGCAAGTAGATGCAGGTGTAGAAATGCCTATTTGGAAAGGATTGAGCGTAAATGTGCAATACATTTTTAATTACGAACAAGTAGTGACGGAGAAAATAAAACAAACCGATAGAATGATGACTTTTGGTATTGCGTATCAATTTAAAAAATAGATCACAGTATGATTATAAAAAGAAATTTTGATTTACGAAAAGTGTTTTGGAATATTCGTTTTGAAACGTTGACTACACTATTGGTAGCAATTGCTGTTTTTTTATTGCATAAACTTAAAGTCATTGATATTGCCTTGCCTTTTTCAATTGCTGGAATTTTAGGCTCGGCATTGGCTATTTTTATTGCATTTAGAAATCAAAGTAGCTATGCTCGTTGGTGGGAAGCACGAACCATATGGGGCGGAATTATCAACAACAGTCGAATTTTTGCAAGGCAAATTATTGCCAATGCTGATAACGCAGTTGCGATAGCAAAGGTTGATAATAAAGTTGCAGACAATTTCAAAAAAGAAATGATTGACAGACAAATTGCGTTTGCACATAGTTTGCGTTTGCATTTGAGAAGGCAAAACAATTTGGATGAATTTCAACATTTATTGTCTGAAAATGAATTTGAAATAATTAAACAAAAGCAAAATCGTCCAAATGTTTTGATGTACCATCAAGGTTTGAGAATTAAAGAAGCCATGCAAAAAGAAATGTTGGGAGCTTTTGATAATATCAGTATGGAACCCAATTTGGCAACATTCAGTAATTGGCAAGGAGCTTGCGAACGTATCAAAAACACACCATTGCCAATGAATTATCAATATTTTACCAAACTTTTCTTATATGTTTTTATCTTTGTATTACCTATTTGTTTGATTAGTGATTTTGTAAAAATGAATTTAGAATTTTTGATAATTCCCGTCAGTTTTATGATCAGTTCTGTTTTTGCTGTTATGAATAGAGTAGGCGAAATCAACGAAAATCCTTTTGAAAATGAAATATCAGATATTCCAATGACTGCACTCTGCAATACAATAGAACGAGATTTAAAAGAAATGTTGGGCGAAAATTTACCCGGAAAATTAGAACCCCAAAATGGCTTTTTATATTAACAACTAAAAATAAATAACAAATGAATATAGCAATAATCGGCACTGGTAATGTAGGCGGTACATTGGCTACCAATTGGTCAAAAAAAGGACACACCATAACTTTGGGTGTTCAAGATGTAACACATTTTAAAGGTCAAGAACTTTTGAAAAATGAAAATACAAGTGTTTATTCCATAAATGAAGCAGTTACTAAATCAGAAGTTATTTTGATAGCCACACCTCCTACTGCTATTTTTGACATTTTGGAACAAATGGGCGATGTTTCAGACAAAATAATTATAGATGCTACCAATGCGGTACTGAAAAGTCCTGAACCATACAACACAGTTTATCACGCTTTGGCAGACAAAAGCAATGCAGAAATTGTAAAATGCTTTAATACCACAGGTTTTGAAAATATGCTTAATCCAGTTTACAATAGTGAACCAATTGATATGTTTATGGCAGGCGATAGCGAAAAAGCAAAATCTGTCGCTAAGCAGCTTGCATTAGATTGTGGTTTTGGTTCTTGTATAGATTTTGGTAAGTCTGACAAAGTAGAACTTTTAGAAAAATTCGCTTTGTCGTGGATAAATTTAGCCATAATGCAAGGTCACGGAAGGAATTTAGCATTTAAAGTTGTCCGTAGATAGTTTTTGTTATAGTATTTGTTTGGTGTAAATGCAAATCAAATACATTGTTAATATTTCTGAAAAAGTATAAACAAAAGTAAGCAAGAATCAGCCTATTTATCCAATATATCCATCAGTTTTAACAAAAAATCAACAAATCCAGCCACAATATGACCCCATAACTAGCCCTAAATTTCCTAGATATGTACAAGCTAAATTGAAAATACCCAAAATATGGTCAGAATATAGATTTCCACACTAGATATAGCCAAGCTTTCATTATATCACATACCATACTCTGCAATTTATTTGTTATAAAATTCATCTTTCAATTTA
>JBGSOH010000684.1:0-6039 GCA_041739205.1 Saprospiraceae bacterium | reverse complement strand
GGAGACTTAATCTTTTATCCTTGGTGAAGGATTAGACTTTATATTTCTGCCTTGAGAAGTATGAAACCTGATATTGTTAATCAACAAATCTCTGATCAAAGCATTTGTGTTTGTTGTCTTAACACCCTTGAGAAAGATCATATTGTCTCCACCATTCGCAATATAATCAGGTATTGCAGCAACATACATTTTGTCAGTATCCAAAGCTATACCATTTATAAATATATTTTTTGCCTTCCCATAGGCTATATCCATACTTACTGAATGACTAATTGGCCACCCTCCTGACTCTGCTATTCTATCAAATAATTGAAGAACAACACTACCTGGAAGTTCTTGAATATACATCAAGTTATCAAAAGGCATCAATTCATATATTTTGCCTACAGTAACATTACCTTGAGCCAAAACGGGTATTCGAATACCGCCATAGTTCTGAATGGCAAAATCTACTTTTTCTGTCACCAATTTTTGAGACTCTTCTAAGAGAACATCTGAAAACCAATTTGTCAAACCTGAGTTTGGCTTTCCTTTGGTTAATTCTACATCATTATATCCAATAACATCATTCATTGTTTCGTCCAATTTTGCCTTGTATGGCTCAATCATGGCAGCTACTTTAGTGTCTACTGGAAAAGATGCCTTTTCAATCCGATAATTTCTGCTATTTACATCGGCAACATGATTAACTTTTGCACATGATGTAGTTAGAAATAGAAAAGATATTAAAATGATATAGTATTGGTATGAATGCATTGGTGGTGATTGAATTAAACTAATAACTGAGCTTCATTTTTAACTGCTGATTTTGCATAGGCAGCTGGGTCTGTTTTTGACTCTTCCATAATTTTAGTAATGTTTTGAAGAAATTCAAAATTATTATTGCCATCAGCTCTTGATATGATGTTTTGCATTTGATCTTTGGCAAGTTTAATGATCTTCCACAGATTTTCACTCACATAAACTTGCTGAGTAATATTATGTTCATACTCTTGTTGGATTGCTATCAACATACTATTGCGTAATTCTTTTACACCCATTTCTGGATTCACCATCCTGTAAGTAAGGTTGTCTAAAGAAATGCGCTCACAAAGCATCATCAATCTTTCGTAAGCTTGTAATTTAAGTGGCAATATGTCTTTTGATTGACTTTGTCCAAATTTAAGGTCTTCCAATTGATATTGCTGGTTCAAAAAATTCCTGAATAAATAAAAAACTGTTGCAAAGACAATTAATGCAGGAATTGAATACTTTAATATTTCCAAAAAACTTTCCACGAATCTAATATTTTAAAATTTATTACAACAAAACACTCATAAAACGTTCAAAACGAACAGACTGCAAAATAACAATTATTTTCCAATTAAATATTAATAAATCAATATAACTATATAATATTTTACAAAAATTAAACTGGTTCATCAAATTGGCAACTCAAGTCCTACAATTGCAAATATACTGCCAAGTTTTTTATACTACAATGTATTTTTTTATTCCAAACCAGTGTAAATCGATGGTATTTACGACCATGTTTTTGCATTCAATTCAACCATAAATACCTGCAAATCAATATTCTAAATACATTTATTTTTGCATATAATAATTTCTTAGAGAAAATAAATATCTCATTAGAAAACAGATTCATAGGTAGTAAAAGCATAAAATATTATGTCCAATTTTACCCAAGTTACCACTTATTTAATTCGTTATAAATGTGGATTAGGAATAAAAGTTCCACTAATTATGCGGAAGCAAAGTTTTATATTTATTGTTAATGAAAAATCAATTTTATGCGAAATAATTATTTACTCCTTGTTTCAAATTATTTATAGTTAGTCTAATTTAAATAGAATGAACAATTTTATAAAAAATTGCGTTAATTGTGTCAAATGTATGGCATAATTCATTTATTTGGTGAAACTTGCTTAATTTTGCTTTATCATAATCTAAACCATAATATATAATGTCAACAGATACTTTGACCAAAATACAACCGATTACTTTAACAGAAGGCGCTTTGAATCAACTGAAACGCATTCACGATGAACAAAATCTCACTTCTGAGCATGGACTTCGTATTGGCGTAAAAGGCGGTGGATGTTCAGGTTTCAGTTATGTACTCGGCTTTGATGTCCAAAAAGAAAAGGACGAAATTCATGAAATAGATGGTTTTAAAGTCTTCATGGAAAAATCCCATGCTATCTACTTATTAGGGATGGAGATTGATTGGGTAGACGGATTAAATAATAGAGGATTTACTTTCTCAAATCCAAATGCCAAAGAAACTTGTGGTTGTGGTACTTCATTTTCAGCCTAATAGATTAGATTAGATTAGGAAAAAAAATGAATGAAAATCTAGACCCAACCCAAGCCCACTTTAAGCCGGAAGACAAACAAGTCGAAAAAGCACTTAGACCCAAAGGCTTAGATGATTTTAGTGGTCAACCCAAAATAGTCGAAAATCTTAACATTTTCATTCAGGCAGCAAAAATGCGTGAAGAAGCTCTTGATCACGTCTTACTCCATGGTCCACCAGGACTAGGTAAAACAACTCTTTCATTTATCATAGCAAATGAGCTTGCCACAAATCTCAAGATTACTTCAGGCCCTGTTTTAGAGAAACCTGGTGATTTAGCAGGTTTGTTAACTGGTCTAGAAGAAGGAGACGTGCTTTTTATAGACGAAATCCATCGTTTGAATAACGTCGTAGAAGAATACCTATATTCCGCCATGGAAGATTATCGTATTGATATAATGATAGATTCTGGACCAAATGCAAGGAGTATTCAGATCAACTTAAACCCATTTACACTGGTAGGCGCTACTACTAGAATGGGACTTTTGACAGCACCAATGCGAGCTAGATTTGGTATATCGTTTTTATTAGATTATTATGATGTTCCTACCTTAAAAAAGATCATTTTCAGAAGTTCAGAAATACTAAATGTCCATATCGATGAAGATGGTGCCAATGAAATAGCGAGAAGAAGCAGAGGGACTCCACGTATCGCCAATGCTTTGCTGAGAAGAATCAGAGATTTTGCCCAAATTAAAGGAAATGGTAGTATTGATAAAGAAATAGCTCGGTTTGGTTTAGATGCACTTAATGTGGATGAAAGTGGACTAGACGAAATGGATAATAGAATTTTGACAGCTATTATTGAAAAATTCAAAGGTGGTCCTGTAGGGATTAGCACCATTGCTACCGCAGTAGGCGAAGAAGCAGGAACGATCGAAGAAGTACACGAACCGTTCTTAATTATGGAAGGCTATCTACAACGTACACCAAGAGGACGAGAAGCTACAGCAAAAGCTTATAAGCACATAGGCAAAGTACCACCAAGTGTGACAGGAACACTGTTTGCATGATTGATCTAAAATGAAAACTTACAACATGATATGAAAAGCTTTAAATTTATAACGTGTCTGGGCTTGATTATTTTTGCCCCAATGATTCTAAAAAGCCAAGAGATAGAAACATCACAAGACACAGTAGATGTATTAACATACAAGATCAATGGAAGAACTGCAACCGGTTATAGAACCACCAAAATAAAGGGAAAATTCCTTGCTATTTCGCCTGATTTGTTGGAAAAATATCCTTTACATTCAAAAATAAGACTTTCTGATTGCAGGTGGGAAGGCGTATATAGGGTAATGGATATCATGGGAAAAAGACATACCAAGACAATTGATATATATTACAAAGGCCCTAGACGAAATAAGGAAGTTTGTATTTGTACCAAAGTGGAGTAACTAGATGCAATTTCATAGTTTATTTGAAACATTGCTAACTTTTCAATATTTCGAATGTGCGTAAAATAAAAGAATCCCGACAATAAATCAATATCATCGGGATTCAAGTTTCTATTTTGTAAAGTGCCGGTTAGGACAACTTCTACAATATATTAATTCCCCTTAGGATTATCTAATAATGCTTTTCTTGACAATCTCAACTTTCCAGTTTTCGGATCAGTTCCAATAATTTTGACTTGGATTTTTTCTCCTACTTTCAATACTGTACTTACATCTTCTACCCTAGCATGAGACAACTCAGACACGTGAAGTAATCCACTTTGACCAAAGAACTTTACAAAAGCACCATAAGGCATCAATGATTCAACTTCTGCTTCATAAACTTCACCTACACTTGGTGTGAAAGTAATCTTAGCAATAGCCGCTCTAGCTGCATTAAGCCCGTCCGCATTTGTACTTGCAATAGTAACAACACCTTTATCACCCACTTCCTCGATATTAATAATAGTACCAGTTTTGGCTTGAAGCTCTTGGATTATTTTTCCACCAGGTCCTATTACAGCTCCGATAAATGTTTTATCAATAATGATTTCAACCATTCTAGGTGCATGTGGTTTGAGATCATCTTTAGGTGCGCTTATCACCTTATCCATTTCTCCCAAGATATGAAGTCTACCTTCTCTCGCTTGCGCAAGGGCTTTCTCCAAAGTTTCATATGGTAATCCATCTACTTTTATATCCATCTGACAACCAGTAATACCTTTGGTTGTACCAGTTACTTTGAAATCCATATCTCCTAGTGCATCTTCATCACCAAGAATATCAGACAAAATAGCCACTCTACCACCTTCTGCAATCATACCCATGGCAATTCCCGATACAGGAGCTGAAATTTTTATACCACCATCCATAAGCGATAATGAACCCGCACAAACTGTAGCCATGGAAGAACTACCATTAGACTCTAGAATATCTGATACAATTCTAATGGTATAAGGCATTTCTTTAGGTAATACTTTCCTTAAAGATCTACCTGCCAAGTTAGCGTGCCCTACTTCTCTCCTACCTGGACCTCTGTTAGGTTTTACTTCACCTACAGATAGACCTGGGAAGTTATAATGAAGTATAAATTTCTCATTGTAATGATCTAAAGCATTGTCTATCAACATCTGATCCAACTTAGTACCCAAAGTCATTGAAGTCAATGATTGCGTTTCTCCTCTATTAAAGATTGCACTTCCGTGTGCTGCTGGAAGATAATCCACCTCACACCAAATAGGTCTGACTTCATCAAGTTTTCTGCCATCAAGACGGACACCTGAATCTAGAACCATCTGTCTAATGACATTTTTCTTAAGTTTGTCGTAGTATTCTGAGATCAAAATTGCTTTTTCTGTCAAATACTCTTCCCCTTTTTGCTCCAAAATGGTTTCTTTGACATATTTACCGACTTCCTTAAATTTATCTTTTCTCGCATGTTTATCCAAAGCTGATGCAGATATTTCATAAACTTTATCTTTAGCAAGTGCTGAAATCATTTCTTTAAGTTCCGCATCTACTTCTGGAACAATTACTTCTCTCTTTATAGTAGCTTTTTCGCCTACTAACTGTGCAAGTTGTAGCTGAGCATTACATTGAACAATAATTGCTTCGTGTGCTATTTTGATTGCTTCAATGATTTCGTGTTCCTGGCACTCATTTGCTTCACCTTCTACCATCATTACGTCTTTAATAGTAGCAGCAACAATTAGATCTAAATCAGCAGTTGCTAATTGGTCTCTTTCTGGGTTTACAACGTATTTCCCACCTATTTTTGCAACTCTCACTTCTGATATTGGTCCATCAAAAGGGATATCAGAAACAGCCAAAGCTGCCGAGGCTGCAAGTGCTGCATATGCATCAGGCATATTTTTAGAATCCGCAGAAATCAAATTGATAATGATCTGAGTCTCGTTCAAAAATGTATCTGGGAATAATGGACGAACTGCTCTATCCACAAGCCTTGATATCAAAATTTCATAATCGGAAAGTCTTGTTTCTCTCCTGAAAAAATTCCCAGGAATCTTTCCTGCTGCTGCAAACCTTTCTTGATAGTCTACTGACAATGGAAAAAAAGACTGGTCTGGTTTTGCTTCAGGACTTGCTACTACTGTAGCCAAGATCATAGTATCTTCTACACGAACTACTACAGAGCCGTGTGCTTGAGTGGCAAGTTTACCAGTCTCAATAGTCACTTCCTTACCGTCAGGAAGTCTGAATGAAGTCGAAGTAGGAATGATATTT
>JBGSOH010000150.1:0-8541 GCA_041739205.1 Saprospiraceae bacterium | reverse complement strand
GGATCTATTGGGCATCGATGATTACCACGAGGTAGGTCTGAATGGAAAGATAGAAGATCTGACAAGAAGATTGGTCATGCTTGGTGAAATAGCACGATCCAAAAACAAACCTTATGCCATCACAGAGACAGGATTTGAAGCGATACCACAAGCAGACTGGTGGACGACCAAACTACTCAAAGGCATCATGGCCAATGAGGTATCCCGTGGTATATCCTACGTTTTGGTCTGGCGCAATGACAATCCCAAACACCACTACGCAGCGCACAAAGGTCATGTGAGCGAAGCAGATTTTATTGCCTTTAAAAACATGCCTAATGTGTTGTTTTGTGGGGAAACTAAAAATATGTATAAGTGAGGAGATGGGAGAGATGAGATTTGAGTGATGAGAGATGAGTGATTAGATATGAGATATGAGTGATAAGATATAAGTGATGAGTTTTGAGATTTGTTTTTTGTATTAGGACATAGCCCCGTAGGGCCGAAATGTTTGTAACGATTGTTTTTACCCATCGTTACAATGATGTAAAGGCTAGTTTTTAGCGCTATTTTTGTCTAAATGAAGCAAAAATCGTGACAGAAACTTTTGATTAGCTTAGCGTCTTGGCTTAGCTTGGGTTACTTTAAGCTTCTTGCTTTTTTGTTTGCGAATCAGATGTTTGTTGCATTACAATATTTATGTTTTTAATTTAATAAATAGCCCCTTTTTAATGAAGCAATTCATAGTTACATTTTTCTCTATTTTTATTATCATAAATGTCAATTTTGGTCAGATAAGATTGCCAAAATACATCAGTGATGGTATGGTGCTTCAAAGAGATCAACCTATAAAAATTTGGGGATTTGCTCGTCCTGATGAAAAGGTTTTGGTTAGATTTTTAGGAAAAGAATATGATACAGTCACACAAAATGATAGTGTTTGGTCAGTGATGCTACCCGCTCAAATCGCAGGAGGGCCATATAATATCATTATAAAAGGAAGTAATCAAATCATGGTCAAAAATGTGCTTTTTGGCGATGTGTGGATTTGTAGTGGACAGTCAAATATGGAATTGCCTATGGAAAGACTAAAAGATTATTATCCTGAAGTGTATCGTAGTGCCAGAAACGCGATGATTAGGCAGTTTAAAGTGCCAAGAACATATGATTTTAGTTCAGAAAAAGAAGACTTTTCAGAAGGCGCATGGATAGAAGTGAGTCCAAAAACGATCAAAGACTTTTCTGGTGTTGCCTACTTTTTTGCAGCCAAGATACATGAAAACGAAAAGATTCCAATTGGTTTGATCAATAGTGCATTGGGTGGGTCTCCTGCTCAATCTTGGATGAGTGAAGAAGGTTTAAAAAAGTTTCCAGAATATCTTGAAATTGCTTACCAATTTAGAGATGGAAAATATGTAGACAGCATTAAAAACTACAACGAAAATAGATATGTAAATTGGTACTTAAAGTTGAACGAAAGTGATGAAGGTTTAAAAAACCAATGGCAACAAACTAATATGGATCGTACTTCATGGAAAACAGCATCAATGCCATCGTTATGGAGTAGTTTTGATCCAAATATGAAACCTGGAGCAATTTGGATGCACAAGACTTTTGAAGTTAATAAAAAACAGGTAGGTCAGACAGCTAGGCTATATTTAGGATGTATTGTTGATGCAGATTCTGTGTATATTAACGGACAATTTGTAGGAACGACTTCGTACCAATATCCACCAAGAAAATACGACATTCCAGCTTCACTTTTAAAAGAAGGGTTAAATGAAATTACCATCAGAGTCATTGACGAAAATGGTCGTGGTGGCTTTGTAAAAGATAAACCTTATGAGCTGGTATTTAAAGATAAAAGCAAGATCAATCTCGAAGGAGATTGGCTTTATAGAGTAGGATGTGAAGTGGTCAAAATCGAACCACATGTATTTATTCAATGGAAACCACTTGGTTTGTACAATGCTATGATTCATCCACTTTTCCACTATCAGATCAAGGGCATGTTGTGGTATCAAGGAGAATCCAATGCAGGCAAACCTGATGAATATTATGACTTAATGAATGAACTCATCAATAATTGGCGAACAGGTTGGAATAATCAAGAATTACCATTTTATTTTGTCCAATTGGCGAACTATATGCATGCTAAAGAAATGCCTATGGAAAGCAATTGGGCAGCACTTAGACTACAACAATTAGACATGCTTAAAATACCAAACACTGGTATGGCAGTGACTATAGATATTGGCGAATGGAACGATATTCATCCATTAAATAAAAAAGATGTGGGCGAAAGATTGGCTCTGTATGCTTTAAAAAATCAATATGCCAAAAAGGATATTATCGTTTCTGGTCCTAAGGTAAAAAAGTACAAAGTCAATAAAAACAAAGTGACTTTAGAGTTTGATTATGTTCAGAATGGCATTCAAAAAGTCGATTCATTAAAATATTTTGAATTAGCTGGTGAAGATAAAATATTTGCAAAAGCAGTAGCTGTCATCAAAGGCAAGTCCATCGTTTTGCAAAGTGATGAGATAATTACTCCAAAATATGCAAGATATGCTTGGGCTGACAATCCAGAAGGCGTCAATTTCTTTAATGAAGAAGGATTACCAGCTTCGCCTTTTGAGCTAAAAATAGATTTTTAACCGATACATTTTAAACCAATGAACAAATACACCATCGGGCTTGATTTTGGAACAGATTCAGTACGTGCATTAGTGGTATCGACATTGGATGGTAAGGAAGTCGCTACGGCTGTTTCATATTACAAAAGATGGAAAGATGGACTTTATTGTGAACCTTCTTTATCCCAATATCGTCAACATCCTTTGGATTATTTAGAAGCCATGGATGAAGTTTTGGTTCAGTCTCTTGGTCAACTAAATGAAGATGTCAGAAAAAATATTGTAGGTATTTCTGTCGATACCACAGGTTCTACACCGATTGCCGTTGATAGATCAGGAACTCCACTAGCACTGTTGGACGAATTTAGTGAAAATCCTAATGCCATGTTTGTCTTGTGGAAAGACCATACTGCCAATCAAGAAGCTTTAGAAATCAATGAGTTGGCCCACAATTGGCATATTGATTTTACCAAATATGTAGGTGGAGAATACTCTTCTGAATGGTTATGGGCCAAAATTTTGCATATCATCAGAAAAGACGAAAAAGTAAGGTCTTCTGCTTACTCATGGGTAGAACATTGTGACTGGATTTCAGCGTTTTTATCTGGAAATGTAGATCCAACACAACTTAAAAGATCAAGATGTGCAGCAGGCCACAAAGCTTTATGGCATGCTGAATTTGATGGACTTCCCGAAGAAGCTTTTTTTACAACGTTGGATCCTTTATTAGCAGGACTGAGAGATCGAATGTTTACTGAAACGTACACTTCTGATATATCTATTGGAAATATAGATCCTAAATTAGCAGACAAATATGGTCTTTCGCATGATGTCAAAGTTGGTGTTGGTGCTTTTGATTGTCACATGGGTGCTGTAGGTGCCAATATTCAGCCCTATGATTTTGTTCGTGTGATGGGTACTTCTACTTGCGACATGGTTATCGTCGATCCTGAGATTGGAAATAATACTATTGTCAAGGGTATTTGCGGACAAGTGGATGGATCTATCATTGCAGGAATGATTGGAATGGAAGCTGGTCAGTCGGCTTATGGCGATTATTATGCATGGTGGCAAAATCTAATGCTACAACCTGTCAAAGACATCTTGGGTGAAGAAGCCGCTTTAAATTATCAAGAAAAATTGATTCCTTATTTATCTGAAAAAGCTTCTTTAATCGAAATAAAAACTTCTGATCCTGTGGCTACAGATTGGATTAATGGAAGACGTACGCCTGATGTAGATCACACGCTCAAAGCTACTTTCACAGGTCTCGATCTCAGTGTGGATGCTGTCCAGATTTTTAAAATGATTGTGGAAGCTACTGCATTTGGATCTCGCGCTATTTTGGAGCGATTTGTAACACAAGGCATTGTCATAAAACAAGTGGTTGCCATCGGAGGAGTAGCAAAAAAATCGCCTTACGTAATGCAAACCCTAAGTGATGTACTAAATATGCCTATAAAGGTGGTGAAATCTGACCAAGCTTGTGCACTCGGCGCAGCAATAAATGCAGCAGTTGCTAGCGCTGTATATCCTAATGTGCAAACCGCTCAGAAAATGATGTCATCACCTGTGGAAAAAGTATATTCACCAAGAGAGACTCAAGCCAGTATTTATAATACTTTATACCAAAAATATATCAAAATAGGCAAACATTCAATTTAATATGGTTCAAAAAAATCCACTTTACGAAATATGGTTCATCACTGGTAGTCAAACACTTTATGGTGATGAAACACTAAAAAAAGTCGCTGAAAATTCAGCACAGATTGTATCTTACTTCAATGAAAAAGGTCTGCCTATTCAGATAGTATTAAAGCCAACAGCTAAGTCCACAGAAGAAATAAGTGGTTTGTGCAGAGAAGCAAACTATAATAAAAATTGTATTGGCATTATCACATGGATGCATACTTTTTCACCAGCTAA
This sequence comes from Saprospiraceae bacterium, assembly GCA_041739205.1. Lineage (GTDB taxonomy): Bacteria > Bacteroidota > Bacteroidia > Chitinophagales > Saprospiraceae > OLB9. The sequence continues at coordinate 4,000 of JBGSOH010000150.1, read as the reverse complement.
GATGTGGATTTCAGGTTTAAAAAATCTTCAAGTGCCCTTACTTCATTTGCATACTCAGTTCAATCGAGATATTCCTTTTGATAGTATCGATATGGACTTCATGAATCTCAACCAATCGGCACATGGAGACCGTGAATTTGCCCATATCTTGACTAGAATGAAGATACATCGCAAAATTGTAGTAGGTCATTACCAATCAGAAAGTGTCATTTCGAAACTCCAAGATTGGATGAGATTGTGTATTGGAAAAGACGCTATTCAAAATTTAAAAGTTGCTAGATTTGGCGATAATATGCGTTATGTTTCCGTGACAGAAGGTGACAAAGTAGCTGCTGAAATGCAATTTGGTTTTTCTGTCAATACATATGGAGTAGGGGATTTGGTTTCATACATTCAAGCCGTTTCTGACGAAGAAATTTTGGATTTAATTGGTGTGTATGAAGAAAAATATTTTTTAGCTACTTCTTTACTGAACAACGGACAAAAACGAAGCGCATTACTCGAAGCTGCCCGAATAGAATCAGGAATAAAATCATTTCTTATTGCGCATGGATGTCATGCTTATACCAATACGTTTGAAGATCTTCATGGTTTGTCACAATTGCCGGGAATAGCTTCTCAAAGGTTGATGGCAGATGGATATGGATTTGGTGCTGAAGGTGATTGGAAGACATCTGCATTGCTTCAAGTGATGAAAAGAATGGCTTTTGGACTGCCAGGTGGTAATTCTTTTATGGAAGATTATACCTATCATTTTGAGCCACATCATGAGATGGTATTAGGTAGTCACATGCTCGAGATTTGTCCTTCTATTGCAGATGAAAATATCCAATGTGAAGTACATCCTTTAGGCATAGGTGGAAAAGCTGATCCTGTTCGTTTGGTTTTTGACGCTAAAGAAGGTCCTGCTATCAATGTATCGCTGGTGGATCTTGGTCATAGATTCAGATTAATCATTCAAAAAGTAGATGGACTGAAAGTAACCCAAGATTTCCCACTGCTACCTACTGCTCGAGCTTTGTGGAAACCATTACCAAATATGGAAATCGGCCTGGAAGCTTGGTTGCTTTCCGGTGGTGCGCATCACACTGTGTATTCACAAAATCTTAGCGCTGAATTGATGGCAGACTTTGGCGAAATGTTGGATATCGAGACGATTATGATTGATGAATACACAGATATCCAAAGCTTAAAGCAAACCCTAAAAATCAACGAAACCTATTACCGATGAGCCAATTCCAATCTTTAAAACTAGAATGTTACAACGCCAATATGTTGCTTCCCGAACTCAATCTGGTACTATTTACGTTTGGGAATGTCAGTTGTGTGGATAGAAATCATGGTGTGTTTGCCATAAAACCAAGTGGTGTACCTTATAATGTTTTGAAGGTGGAAGATATCGTCATTTGTGATTTTGATGGTGTTGTAATCGAAGGATCAATGCGTCCATCGTCAGATACAAATACACATGCGCTATTATATAAAACTTGGGATGATATTGGCGGTATTGCGCATACACACTCAACGTATGCTACTGCTTGGGCCCAATCCTTGATGGACATTCCCATTTTAGGTACGACGCATGCTGATTACCTTACGGTCGATATTCCTTGTGCGCCACCGATGAAAGACGAATATATCCAAGGCAATTACGAACATAATACAGGTTCTCAAATCATAGATTGTTTGAGTGAAAAAGGATTGGACTATCGGGATGTAGAAATGATATTGGTAGGTAGTCATGCGCCTTTTACATGGGGCAAAAATGCAGCAAAAGCCGTACATAATAGTGCAGTGTTAGAACAATGCGCACAGATGGCATATATCGCTACGCAAATCAATTCACAAGTACCAAGGCTCAAAGATGCGCTCATCCGAAAACATTTTGAGCGAAAACATGGACCTAATTCTTATTACGGACAAACATAAAGGCAAAATCTAAATTAACATCATCTTCAAAATCAAAACCACATGCAACTTTTAGACACTTATGATTGGATAGCGATATGCATTTATTTCGCTATTTTATTCGGTTTGGCTATTTGGGTCATCCTGCAAAAAACAGAAAATACAGAAGATTACTTCCTCGCTGGTAGGAATATCGGTTGGTTTGTAGTCGGTGCATCCATTTTTGCGTCCAATATAGGTTCCGAACATGTGGTAGGACTAGCAGGAACGGGCGCAGCAGGAAAATTTCCATTAATCATTTATGAGTTGCATGCTTGGTTGGTCTTGATGATGGGTTGGGTCTTCCTTCCTTTTTATGCACGAAGTGGTGTATTTACCATGCCCGAATTTTTGGAAAAAAGATTTGATGCTCGATCAAGAAGATTTTTATCTATCATTTCTTTGATAGCCTATATCATTACCAAAGTCTCCGTAACTATTTATGCAGGTGGTATCGTTGTCGCCTCACTTTTAGGTATCGAGTTCTGGACAGGGGCATTGGCAACCGTTATTTTGACAGGACTTTACACCGTTTTGGGTGGCATGCGTGCAGTGGTATATACAGAAGCCTTGCAAGCAGTTGTATTGGTAGTGGGTGCTGCGACGTTGACAGTCATGGGATTGGATGCTGTAGGTGGATGGGAAAGCATGAGAACAGAATTGACACCTCAGTTTTTTAATATGTGGAGATCTGCATCTGATCCTGAATTCCCATGGCCTTCCTTATTTATTACGAGTACGGTCGTAGGTATTTGGTATTGGTGTACCGATCAATATATCGTGCAAAGAGCACTTGCTGCCAAAGATCTTAAAGATGGTCGCCGTGGTACTATTTTTGGTGCTTTGCTGAAATTAATGCCTGTGTTTTTATTCCTAATTCCTGGAGTCATCGCCTTGGTTTTGAAACAACGTGGTGAACTTCATTGGGAAAAATCTGACGAAGCTTTTGCTACTTTGATGACAGCAATTTTGCCTAGCGGTATGCGTGGATTGGTAGCCGCTGGATTATTAGCTGCTTTGATGAGTTCACTCGCATCGGTATTTAATTCTTGCTCTACGCTATTTACCATCGACATTTACAGGAAAAAATATCCCGATACGCCAGAAAAAAAATTGGTCAACATAGGACGAATAGCTACTGTGGTAGTGGTGATCGCAGGTATTGTTTGGATTCCAATTATGGCAAATATTTCTGGTGTGCTTTATGAATATTTACAGTCTGTACAAGCTTATATAGCGCCCCCTATTACGGTAGTGTTTTTGCTAGGTATTTTTATTCCTAGGATCAATAGCAATGGCGCTTATGCAACTTTAGTGGTTGGGTTTATACTTGGCGGAATTCGAATAGCCTTAGAAGTGTTTTCTAAAAACGGAACCATATCCGAAGGCTTTTTCTACAATTTAGGTATGATGAACTTCCTTCATTTTGGTGTCATTTCTTTAGTTGTAAGTTTGGCAATTGCTATTATTGTTAGTATGTTTTATCCTGCACCAACCGCAGAAAAAGTGGCAGGACTTACTTACAGCACTTTGTCACCTACTCAGATTAGTGAAAATAAAAATAGTTATGGTTGGGTGGACATCGCTTCTTCCATATTCATATTGATAATCGTAGTTTTTGTAATGGTTTACTTTAATGGCAAATAACATGAATAATAAAATTCCCCTAATTCTAATAATCGTATGCTTAATCATGATGAATGGATGTAAAGAAAAAACCGAAAGTACTCAAGTATCTGAATCACAAAAAAGTGGAATCATAAAAACCGATTTTGGACAATTGTCTGATGGAACAATGAGCAGTTTGTACACACTTACCAATAAAAATGGCGTAAAAGTTTCCATTACGGACTTTGGCGGTATCATTGTCTCCGTGTTGGTTCCTGACAAATCTGGTGTGATAGCTGATGTAGTTTTGGGTTATGACAGTGTGGCTTTGTATGAAAAAAACAATCCTTACTTCGGTGCAATTATTGGTAGATATGGAAATAGGATTGCAAAAGGTAAATTCTCCATTGATGGAAAATCATACCAATTGGCTACCAATGACAAT
>JBGSOH010000148.1:0-3915 GCA_041739205.1 Saprospiraceae bacterium | reverse complement strand
TAGTAACATATTATTGGGCAAGCCTTGTATTAAAGGGACTAGAATTTCAGTTGAATTTGTTATGCAACTTTTGGCATCTGGATGGACTGAAATCCAAGTATATGAAAATTATCCTAGTTTAAAGCCTTATCATCTGCAAGCAATATTTTCTTATATGTATGAAAATATAAATGACAATTTAGTCTTTAGTCATACATTTTCAAAAACGATTTATAATGAGTGCTAAAAAATTAAATAAACTTCAACTTCATTTTATTGAGTTTTTTTGTTCTTGATACCCATTTTTACAAAAACCAACATAATGCGAAGCTCTTGCTGCTAAAGCAGTTCCGCAAATCAACAGTTTAGCAAACGTGTGCAGCTTTAGCGGCATCAGCAATTTTCAAGCAGTTCCGCAAATCAACAATTTAACAAACGTGTGCAGCTTTAGCGGCATCCGCAGTTCAATAAAAAAGAACCCCCACCATTGCAGCGATAGCTCAACAGTGGAGGTTCACTCAGCAATAGGAAACGAATCTAGACAAGTTTAGCAGCGTAGGACGCAGTAAACGTTTTCACTAAACTCCCATTTGTCTTCTTACGAAGCGCAAATAGTTTAGTTGGGCATTTCGTTTCCAGTATTAGTATTAGGGGCAGAAGAGATATTCCTCGGCAGGGCTCTCTTCCGCTCACTTTTACGAATACCACCTGCAGCTACATACTGTGGTGTATCTTTGCCATAAAGAAAGGCAACAGCTGTAAGCATACGCTCGCGCATATCTCTCAACTCCCTCTCTTTTGTTTTCAGCACTGTCAATATTGTGTCTGATGCTGAAAGAGAAGTATTGTAAGATGCTTCTGTTTCTGCCACTTCCTCAATTTTGGCTTCAAAATCACTGATGGTAATTCCTGAAGCTAAATTAGGAGCAGGATTGATACCTTTGAATTTTTCCAAACGACGTCTTGAAATTGCAAGACTTTTGGACGTTCTTGATCGTCTCATTAAAAATTAAATTTAAAAAGTAAAAAATGATTTCCTCCCACTTCTTTATACTCACGGGGAAGATTCAATGAGTTTTAAACAATGTACACGTTCATGGTTACTTATTTTAGATAATAAAAAAAAATAATATGTTTCAAATAATGCCCAAATGTAAAGGCACATTTTGAACCTGTCAATAGAGACTGTCTCAAAATGGCGCATTTGTCCTAAAATGACGCATTTGTCTCAAAATGACCGTTTTGTCCTAAAATGACTCTTTTGTCCTAAAATGATTATCAATAATTCTGACTCGCTGATATCGCCACTTTTACTTTTAAATCTGAGCAAGCTATTTAACTTAGGCATAATTGGAATTTTTTAAATGCTTAAATAATGCCCAAATGTACAGACGGAATATAGTTATTGTCAAGAGGCAGTGTCCCATTTGTCCAGTTTTGTCCCATTTGTCTACATTTGTCCACTTTTGTCCCAAAATGTCCATTTTGTCCAGTTTTGTCCCATTTTGACCCATTTGTCCACTTTTGTCCCAAAATGTCCATTTTGTCCACTTTTGTCCCATTTGTCCACTTTTGTCCATGATTAAACTATCAACAAATAATGTGGTGCAGAGGCAATCCCCGATGGTCTGGCTTCAAGACAGCCTATCGGTAACTTGTAAGTATACCTGAAATTACCGATTCAGTACTGTGTGCAACCCTAGATAAGACAGCCTATCGGTAACTTGGAATGTTGCCAGAAGATAACAATTCAGTATTATAGAAAGAACACTTAAGCGTTGCAAAGAAACACTTAAGCGTCGCAAAGAAACACTTAAGCGTTGCAAAGAAACACTTAAGCGTCGCAAAGAAACACTTAAGTGACGCAAACCCAAAAAAACCTTTTCTCTTTAGTAGAGTAGATGTAAATTTTGCTTGTAAGATCTCGTTAAGCTTAGCGTCTTTGCTGAGCTTGGGATAGTCCAAAAGTGTCGTTTGTGTAGATGTAAATTATCATGAATCACAAGATAATGCGAAACCAAAACCTGCAAAAGCAATTCCAAAAATATGTTTAACTTTTGACGGATTTTTTGTTGAGCTAATCAGCAATTATACAAAACTATTTTGCCAATGGGTAAAAAGTTTTTTTGCTTTTAGACGAAGTCAAAATAAATTAGTTTTTAATCAAAGTTATTAAATTGTAGAATGATAAAATTTAATTTTATATCCATAGTTTCGGTATTGTTTTGTTTAGTTATAGTAAGTTGTAGTAAAAAGATTGCAAAAGCAGAAATAATGCAGCAACCGACTGTAAAGAAAGATTTGCCTAAAAACAATGAATATGAAATTTTACAAAATGAAAGCAATCCTCCTTATGCAGAGAAAAATTCACCAATTAAGGGTTATAATAATGCCAAAGAAGATGGTGTCGCGGTTATAAAAAAGGGAGATAATTTTGCCATTCTTCAGCCAGGAGATTCATATAAATTAAGTTGGTTTAAAAAAGGAAATGAAAATGATGACATAACATTGCAAAGAGCAATAGATTTTATACATTTTGTAAGAATCGATGGTAAAAATATTTCGAACGGGAGAAGTGAAAACAATGAGAATAAAAGCACTTCAGGTACGATATTTATAGACCAAAATATAACCTTAAAAAACACTGTAGAAATTTATGAAAATGTTACATTGAGAGGTGACTTTACTGCATCTAACGATGGCAATTTCAGGAGTAATACCATATTTATAGATCTTAATAATAGCACAAAACCAGCAATTCAATTTAAGCGATTTCCAGGTTCGCAGATGAATTATGTGAGTGCCAAAATTGAAGGAATTAGATTCTCTGCTTTGTCTAATTGCAGAACTGCAATTGATATGGAAGGGGCATCGGGGAATGTTATGAAAGATGTAATGATCTCAGGTAATAGTATTTTAGATAATGGAATTGAAATTTCCAATGCTATATTTTGCAAAGTTTCAAATGTAAGGGTCGAAAAAGTAAAAAAATATGGGTTGTATGTAAAGAAAACCAAAGGTAGTATTAGTACTACAACAGAAATTGAACATTTTAATATAAACGGGGCAACACATGGTATTTTCGTTGAACACAAATCCTGCAATTCATTATGGCTGAAAAATTGTACCATAGAGATGACAGACAACAGTGCAATCAAGATAGAACAATATAATACTGTTCATATAGATAATCTTTACACAGAAAATGTTCCAAATGAATCAATTAATAGTGGAGTTATTCCTATTATTGATGTGAATTCGCAAAATTTTGGGGAAGGAAATGGCAATAAAGGGATGGTAACCTTAACAAATTCACTGATTATTGGTTATCACAAAACTCTAGCTAATCGAAAAGTTGTAGGAGTACAAGTTGATAATCATGATATTATTAATGTGGTAGGATGTAAATTTTATTTGGTTGACCACTCAATTATTATGAAGTCAAATTGTAATGCAGTTAATTGGATTAGTAATTTTGAAGTTGGAATCAGTAAGAATGTTTATAATGTGATAAATAGTGAAAATCCAAGGATTAATGGTATTGAAAAACCTGATGCATTTAATATAGTTTCATCTTATTCAGGCGCAACAGGAACTTATGCTCCTTTTACTAGAATAGTAAGTCAAAAAAGTAGACTTTACACACCCATTTTGCTTTCTAGAGGTAATAATAGGTTAAGAATAGCAGAGGATGGCATAGATGAACAAAAACATTTTACAGAAATGTGGGTCCAATATGGGCAACAACCAGGTGAGCTAAGAGTTGCCCCTGGGGGTAAAAATGTAGCTGCAACTTTTGGTACTAATGGTGGTGTGACCATTGGAAACGAACTAACCTTTGCCCCACCACAGGATGGGTTAAGTGTTTATGGTCAATCCATTTTTGGGAAAGGTTTAATTCAAAAAAGTGCAGCGGTACAGATTGAGTCTACTGAT
>JBGSOH010000679.1:0-4026 GCA_041739205.1 Saprospiraceae bacterium | reverse complement strand
AAATTAGATAAATAATCCTTCGGTACTATAATCGATGCAAGTTTTCCTAAAACTTCATCCGTACTTGGTTTGGGTGTTCTCGATGCCATGACGCAAAGTTACAGAATTTGCCAGCACCTTAAAAAAAGATTTAGCCGAATTCTCCATTTCAGATCATCAGCACTTAAATTATAGTAAGATTCATTAATTCTACCATAATCTTTTAAAACAATCAAAAAACAACTTATAATAACTAAGATGGCTAGAAAATTTAATACAAGTCTTGGATTATCGTTACCCATGTTACATATTTATCAATTATTATAATTTCACAAAGCTATCTTTTTACAGAGAATAAAAACTAGTTTTTTTTTTAAAATTAAGACAAAAATATTTTAAATATTCTATCTCAATAATTTTCCCCATATTTGAGCTTTAATTTTGCAAAACCAACCGTATGGAGTTATTTAAAGCCAATTTTGTCCAATACTTACTTTTTTGTTTGTCCTTTTTATTGATTACAAGTTGTAATGATGGGCAGAAAATAGACTTGCAACCAAATACACATATTGCGCTCATAGGCAATAACTTATGCTCTAGAATGATGGAGTATGACCACTTCGAGACGGAGCTATACATGCGATACCCTGAGCACAATCTATATATACGCAATATGTGTGACCCTGGCAATACAGCAGGTTTCCGTCCGCATCCGGGCAGATTTGATCCTTGGGCATTCCCTGGTGCACAGACGTATCATCCTGACAAACAATTGCCATCTCACAGTGAAGGACATTTTGCTTCTCCTGATGAGTGGCTGACCAATCATAAGGCAGATATTGTTTTGGCATTTTTTGGGTACAACGAGTCCTTTTCAGGAGCTGATGGATTGGCCAATTTTAGTGAAGAACTCAGTGCCTTTATCGCCCACACCAAAGGTCAGATGTATAATGGAGTCGGCGCACCACAATTGGTGATGGTGTCTCCGATTGCTTTTCAGGATTTATCGGAGACTCGAGCTCTGCCTGATGGAAAAGAAATCAATCAAAACTTACAACTTTACACAGCAGCCATGAAAACGGTATGTGATGAACAGAAAGTGCCTTTTATTGATGTCTTTGGCGAGACGCAGTCGTGGTTTAGCAGTGGAGAAGAACTAACCATAGATGGCTCACAGCTCAATGATGTTGGATATCAAAAGTTGGCTGTTTTATTGTCTGACAAAATATTTGGTACACAAAAAATAAACGCTTCCGTAGATAAACAAAAAGTAGCTGACGCTGTGAAAGAGAAAAACTGGATGTGGCACAATGATATCAAAATACCTAATGGTGTGCATGTGTATGGACGTCGATTTGATCCATTCGGACCAGACAATTATCCAGCGGAATTGGAAAAAATAAGACAAATGACGGCCATTCGAGATACTGCCATCTGGGAAGCTGCCACCAATCAACCTTATGATCTAGCTCAGGCAGACCAAAAGACTAAAATATTGCCCGAAGTACAAACCAATTACACTTCAGGTGAAGGCAAATATCTGTATGGTGATGACGCTTTGGCTACCATGAAAATGGCGACTGGATTTAAAGTAGAAATGTTTGCTTCAGAAAAAGAATTTCCTGATTTGGCCAATCCTGTGCAGATTGCTTTTGATAATAAAGGCAGGCTTTGGGTAGCTACGATGCCATCTTATCCGCATTACAAACCCGGAGATAGCCGACCTGATGACAAACTCATTATTCTGGAAGATACGAATGGTGATGGCAAGGCTGACAAACAAACGGTGTTTGCAGATAAATTGCAATTGCCGATTGGATTTGAATTTGCACCCGAAGGCGTTTATGTCACCCAAAGTCCACATCTCAAACTCTATACAGATACTGAAGGTGATGACAAAGCAGATAAAGTAGAAGTAATTTTGAGTGGATTTGACGATCACGACACACACCATGCGATAAGTGCTTTTTGTGCCGACCCATCGGGTGCGATTTATATGGCAGAAGGCGTGTTTTTGCATACGAACGTAGAAACTTCTTATGGACCTGTCAATGCGACCAATGGTGGATTTTTCAGATATAATCCCAATAGAAATCACCTAGAAAGGACGGCACAGCTACCGATTCCAAATCCCTGGGGCATCGCTTTTGACGAATGGGGACAAACTATTTTTGCCGAAACATCCGGACCCGACGTAAGATGGATGATGCCCGGATCTATCAAACCTATGTATGGCATGGAGTCGCCTATCTCTGCCACGCTTGTAGAAGAAAAACACATGGTGCGTCCTACGTCAGGGCTAGAGTATGTCTACAGTTCGCATTTTCCAGATGAGATGCAAGGAGACTTTCTGATCAATAACGTTATCGGATTTTTAGGCACCAAACAACATCAACTGACGGATGACAGTTCAGGATACAAAAGTACTTTCCGTCAAGATCTGATCCAAAGTAGTGACCCTAATTTTAGACCTGTAGATCTTGAGTTTGCACCCGATGGGTCGTTATATATTGCTGACTGGCACAATATGCTCATCGGACACATGCAGCACAACGCACGTGACCCACTACGTGATCATGTACACGGAAGGATATATCGAGTCACCTATCCATCACGTCCATTGGTCAATGTAGCCAAAGTTCATGGCGCTAGTATTTCAGAGTTGTTAGAAAATCTCAAATCAACTGATTATCGCACAAGGTACCGTACAAAACGTGAACTGAGAAGTAGAAAGACAGAAGATGTATTGTCGGCTATCAAATCATGGACTGGAAAATTGGACAAAAATGCACCAAGGTATGAGCATCATCTTTTGGAAGCACTTTGGGTGACTTGGGGTATGAATAAGGTGGATCAGACTTTGCTCAAACAACTTCTTGCATCTGCCGATTTTAGGGTCAGGGCTGCTGCGGTTAGAGTCCTTAGATATACAGGACACCAAGTAAAAGATCAGGTCTCACTTCTTCAAAAATCTGCTGGGGATGAACATGGCAGAGTAAGATTAGAAGCGATCGTGGCTGCGAGTTGGTTGCCCAAAAAAGAAGCACTAAGTATTCTGGATATTGCCAAAACTAAACCCATGGACACTTGGATCAAAGCCCCATTCGAAAGAGCGTATGCTTATGTCACGGGAACATTCAAACCAAAAATAGAAGATGCCGTAAGCGAAAATCCCAATTTTACAGCAGACCAAAAGTTGATCTATAAAAAAGGAAAAGAAATATACGAACGTGAAGGTTTTTGTAGTACTTGCCACCAAAAAAATGGTTTTGGCTTACAATCATCTGGTTTTCCACCATTATCCAGGTCAGAATGGGTAAATCAAAGTACCGAAAGACTCATCAAAATCACTCTAAAAGGCGTCTATGGCCCCATGAAAGTCAAAGGTGTCAATTATCCAGGACAAGTACCTATGACACCGTACCAAGGTATGCTCAATGACGAAGAAGTAGCAGCTGTATTGTCCTATATTCGCAATAGTTTTGGAAATAATACGGGCTTTGTCACAGCAAGTGAAGTAGCCAAAGTAAGAGCAGAGATCAAAGACAAAAAAGGATTTTATACATCAGAAGAACTTTTAAAATCACATCCACATGACAAATAATATAAGATGGTTGGCTCAGTGCATCTTTGTTTTGGGTATTTTATTTTTGGCGTCTTCTTGTAGTCGCAAATTAGATTTTAAATCCAAGCATATTGTCTTTGTCTCAGGTGAAGAAGAGTATAGGTCTGAAGAGTCGTTTCCTATGATTGCCAAAATATTAGAAAGAGAAACGGGTGCGAAGATATCATTTTGTTTTTCTGTGGACTCCGCAGGTTATATCGATCCCAATAATACACGACATATTGCAGGCCTGGAAAAACTCAAAGATGCAGACTTAATGGTCATGTTTGCCAGGTTCAGAGCATTGCCACCTGATGAATTGAAATATATCACGGACTATGTCGAATCTGGTAAGCCTATCATCGGTCTGCGCACGAGTACCCATGCTTTTTTGTATCAGGAAGATAGCCTGAAACATATGAACAACGAATGGCCAACAAAGG
>JBGSOH010000066.1:0-5559 GCA_041739205.1 Saprospiraceae bacterium | reverse complement strand
AAATACTATATCTTTGTCCAACCAAAATAAGTTTTTGATGCGTAAATACCCAGTTGGCTTACAAGATTTTGAAAAAATCATAACAGGAAATTTTGTCTACGTAGATAAAACTAAATACATCTTTGAACTAATACAAGGTGGTGGCTATTACTTTTTGTCACGTCCACGGAGATTCGGAAAGACTATGCTCACCACTACGATGCAAGCATTATTTGAAGGGAAAAAACATTTATTCAAAGGCCTTTATGTAGAGGATAAGTGGGATTGGAAAGTAAAATACCCTGTGATTAGGATCTCATTTGCAGAAATTGGTTTCCAATCTATGGGATTAGATGAATCCATAAGACAAGAATTGATAAAATATGGAAATGACTTTGGCGTAACATTTGAGACAAGTTATATCGATCAAATGTTCAGAGTGTTGATTCAAAAAGTATCAGCATCACATGGTAAAGTTGTCGTTCTTATCGATGAATATGACAAACCTATTATTCATTATCTAGGAGTCGATACGGCACAAGCATTAGAGCATAGAAATATTATGAAAAACTTTTATTCTATTCTCAAAGAAGCTGACCCTCATCTCAAAATGTTATTTATCACAGGCATCTCTAAGTTTACCAAAGTAAGTATTTTTTCTGACCTTAATAATCTTGCAGATCTCACCGTAGATCATCGATATGCAGCCATATGTGGCATCACCCAAACCGAACTAGAATCCAATTTTGTAGAAGAGCTAAAGATACAAGACAAAGTTAAGATCAAAGAGTGGTATAATGGCTACACTTGGGACATGAAAACGTGGATCTATAATCCATTTTCGTTGATCAATTTTTTCTCATCGGATCAATATAGAAATTATTGGTTTGAAAGTGGTACGCCGACATTTTTAATAAATCTTACTAGGGACAAAAGATTATATAATTTTGAAGAATCAGAATCTTCCATGAATTTTTTATCGAGCTATGATCTAGAGCATCTGCAGCTTTTGCCATTAATGTTCCAAACAGGTTACCTTACGCTCAAATCTTATGATGAAGATAGAGATTACTGTGTGCTCGATTACCCAAATCATGAGGTAAGAAAGTCTTATTTAGAGTTGCTAGCTAATGCATATATAAATAATGAAAGCACCACTGGCGTAGTTTTAGCAACAAAAATGGAGAGAGCATTGCATAACGAGAATTTTGAAGAAGTAAAATCAATCATTAATACGCTATTTAAATCACTACCTTATACCATCTGGCAAAATGAAAACGAAGCCTTTTTTCATGCAATTCTTCATCTTACCTTCAAACTATTGGGTGTTTATGTACAAAGTGAAGTATTGACGTCTGATGGTCGTATTGATTGTATCATTCATTTTGCTGATAAGATATATGCAATAGAGATCAAACTCGATAAATCAGCTGCTGATGCCATTAACCAAATAAAAGAAAAAGCGTACCTAACACCCTATATACATGAAGGCAAAAAGCTTATTGCCATCGGCATCAATTTCTCCAAAGAGAAGAAGTCAGTGGAAGAAATCTTATGGGAGAACCTTGAATCTTAAACATTCAAGCTTAAACATTCAATCTAGAGCATTCGACCTTAAACAATCAACTTTAACCGTCCTACTACATTAAATATCTATCTCCCCATCAAAAACTTTAGTAGCAGGTCCGGTTAACCAAATATTTTTAAAAGTATCTCCATCTTGTTCAAAACTTACGGATAATTGTCCTCCTTTTGTTTGAATATTTACAAGGTTATTGTTGTCTTGTTTATCTAAGTATGTGGCAATGGCAGCAGCAGTGACTCCTGTTCCACACGAGAGCGTTTCGTCTTCCACACCACGCTCATAAGTAGCAACTTCTATGTTGTGTTGCTTTATTTTGACAAAGTTTACATTGATGCCTTCTTGTTTGTAGTCTTCACTATACCTGATTTCTGCACCTGATGATTTGATGTTTTCTGGAAGGTGGTCCAGCAGTTTTACATAATGTGGTGATCCAGTATTTAATACATAAGTTCGGTCTGGTTTAATAGTAATGTGTTGCACATCAGACATTTGAATGCTTACTGAGTCTTTACCTAATATTTTTCCTTTGTGCAAACCATCAATGGCTTCGAAACTCGTTTCTTCACCGCAAACACCTAGTGACCACGCAAAATGTACAATACATCTTCCGCCATTTCCACACATGGTACTTTGGCGACCATCTGCGTTGAAATATACCATTTTGAAATCATAAATTTCAGACGGTTCTAACAGTATGAGTCCATCTGCGCCGATTCCAAATCTCCTATCGCATAAAAAGGCTATTAGTTTTTGGTCATTATGGTCAATATACTTATGTGTACGTTGATCTATCATGACAAAATCATTTCCCGTACCTTGATATTTCTGGAAAGTAAGCAACATTTATTATCTTTTGATCTGAATACAACAAAGTCTCAAAGGTAAAGTTTGTCAGCTTTTTACCAATTATTATTTATATGTGGAGTCAAAAATAAATTGTTAGAGAAAAGCAAAAGTGAATCTTAATATGCAAATGTCTCAAAAAATACTATATATTTGCATTATATTTTATTATTCTTTAATATATAAAGTGAATAAAAATCTGAAATACTTTCTTTATGGCTGTTGTTTTTCGGTGTTGATTTCCTTTGGATTTATCACCGTATATCATTATTATATCAATCCATATAATCACTGGTACAATGATCAAGTCAATAAAGCTATCGGTGTGGCAGAAAGTGATATCCAATTTTCCGATCGCTTTCAGCATGCTTACAGGTCTACTACACCCACTGATTTTGTAGTTGCTGCTCGAGAAAGTTGTAAAGCAGTCGTCTTTATTAAATCTGATGCCAACCAGACAGATCAGAATAATACGGCTATGAATTCTGGTTCTGGTGTCATCATTAGCCAAGACGGATACATTGTAACCAATCATCATGTGGTGGCTGGTGCAAAAAATATAGAAGTTCTATTTAGCGATAATAGGGTCTTTGTGGCCAATCTTGTTGGCACTGACCCAAGTACTGATTTGGCTTTGCTAAAAGTAGAAGTGCAAAACATGGACTATCTTGTCTTTGGCAATTCTGATTCTCTCCAAATAGGAGAGTGGGTTATGGCTATAGGTAACCCATTCAGACTTCAATCTACTGTAACTGCGGGTATAGTTAGCGCCAAAGCTAGAAATATCAATTTGCTAGAAAACCAAGGAATAGAATCATTCATCCAGACAGATGCTGCCATTAATCCTGGAAATAGTGGTGGAGCTCTGATTAATACAAGGGGAGATTTGGTTGGGATTTGTTCTGCTATCCTTAGTAATACAGGAAGATATGAAGGTTTTTCTTTTGCCATACCTGCCAATCTTACTAGAAAAGTCATTGCTGACCTTAAAGAGTTTGGCGTCGTCCAACGTGGCTTTTTAGGAATTGAGATCGAAAATGTCGATAATGAAATGGCGAAACGTCTCGACCTTCCCGA
Source organism: Saprospiraceae bacterium (assembly GCA_041739205.1). Classification (GTDB taxonomy): domain Bacteria; phylum Bacteroidota; class Bacteroidia; order Chitinophagales; family Saprospiraceae; genus OLB9. The sequence goes on along the minus strand of JBGSOH010000066.1, from coordinate 2,075 downwards.
AGTTTCTGGTGTATATTTGGCATCTGTATTTAAGAGCGGAAGTGCAGCAGATGCAAAACTCCGAAATGAAGACGTTGTGATTAGTATCAATGGTACAAAAACAAAGAACACTGCAGAATTTATGGAACAAGTAGCTGCTTATAGACCAGGTGATGTGATAGAAGTAATGTACGTTAGGGCAGGTGAAGTAATATCTACAAAAGCAAAGCTAAAAAACCAAATAAACTCTACGGAGCTAGTAGCAGTGAGAGAAGATGGGATATTGAAGGAATTAGGGTTTGAACTTCGCGATATGGACAGCTATGAAAAATCTGTATTTGCCCCTAATGGTGTCGTTGTTGTCTCTGTAAAAATGGGAAGTATCATTGGGAATACCAAAATGGAACCTGGCTATGTCATCACTAGGGTAAATGATAAGGAAGTGACATCTGTAACTGCATTGATAGAATATTTAGAGTCACAAAGTAATAAAGAGATTCTATTTGAAGGAATCTATAAAAAATATCCTGGCGCTTATCCATACAAATTTGTGATGCCGTAATATTTTCCCAAAAAAAGACTTAACTTCTCTTAACCCCTTAATGGTTGGGGCTCCTCCGAAAATACAAATAGATTGATAATCAAACGTTTTTTACCCTGACCCTAAAGGGAAACGTTTGATTATCAATTCAATAGAAAACACAATTATTCAATTATTTGTACGAAGGACTTTTTGGAGCGGACTCACGGCTAGTAAACCGGACTTGATTCTTAATAATTTTCAAAACATCTTACCAAAATTCTAGTTTTTGTTTGTAAGCTTTTTCTTACCAAAGAAAGATTTGTATATTTACCCTTCAGAAGTAGTCACAGTTATGAGCAAAATAGATTTAGAATTTAATAAAAACGAAGATACTCACCAACTTACCATTGCAAATTTCCTGCATAAATTGGATAAAATACATTTAGGTGGTGGTAAAGAACGGATTGAAAAACTACACCAAGAAGGCAAGATGTCTGCTCGAGAAAGAATAGATTACTTGATAGATAAAGACAGTTCATTTTTTGAAGTTGGAGCTTTTGCAGGTTACGACATGTACAAAGAACATGGAGGTTGTCCAGCTGGTGGTGTAGTTACGGGGCTTGGTAAAGTAGCAGGGCGTATGGTTATGATCGTCGCAAATGATGCCACTGTAAAGGCAGGTGCATGGTTTCCTATCACAGGAAAAAAAAACCTGAGAGCGCAAGAAATAGCCATGGAAAACCATATCCCTATCATTTATTTAGTAGATAGTGCTGGTGTTTACCTACCGATGCAAGATGAGATTTTTCCCGATAAGGAACATTTCGGACGTATGTTTAGAAACAATGCAAAGATGTCATCCATGGGTATTCCACAGATAGCGGCCATCATGGGTAGCTGTGTAGCTGGTGGTGCTTATTTGCCCATTATGTCTGATGAAGCATTGATCGTAGAAGGTACAGGCTCCATATTTTTGGCAGGTCCATATCTTGTAAAAGCCGCTATCGGCGAAGATGTGGATCAAGAGACGCTAGGTGGTGCTTCGACACATTGCGAAATATCGGGTGTAACAGATTACAAGATGCCTGACGACAAAACATGTTTGGATACCATAAGGAATTTGATTTCCAAACAAGGTCACGGTCAGAAAGCTGGATTTGATAGGGTAACAGCTAAAGAGCCAAAATTTGATAGTAATGAAATTCTAGGTCTTTTTCCAGAAAACTCAACGAAACCTTATGACACCATAGAGATACTGAAAAGGTTGGTAGATGACTCAGAATTGCTTCAATATAAAGAGGATTATGGTAAAACTATTATTTGTGCTTATGCTCGTATCGATGGATGGTCAGTAGGTATTGTAGCAAATCAAAGAATGGTCGTTAAAAATGCTGCCAAAGAAATGCAGTTTGGAGGAGTGATATATTCTGATTCAGCAGATAAAGCTACTCGGTTTATTATGAATTGTAATCAAAAAAAGATTCCACTGGTGTTTTTGCATGATGTGACGGGTTTTATGGTGGGCAAAAGATCAGAACATGGTGGTATCATAAAAGACGGTGCCAAAATGGTC
>JBGSOH010000063.1:0-25394 GCA_041739205.1 Saprospiraceae bacterium | reverse complement strand
TAGTAATATCAAATTGAGCCCTGATGGAAGCAAATTGTTGTATTCTTATAATGATCAAGGTAAGCTAAGAGTTGTAATCCGAGATTTGACCACGGGCAAAGAAAAACGGATATTAAAATATGGATATAAAAATGTATTCCAAGAGACTGATTATAACTATCCAATATTGGCATGGCATCCTACAAAACAGGAAGTTAGTATATTGTACGAACATAGAGATGTAATAAAACTCATGAAATACAATATTGCTAAAGATGAAAAAATGGAACAACTTATCCCTACAGATTTTCAGAGAATCTATTCGATGAGTTATATGGATGATTTGGATTATGTATTTTCAGCTAGTTTGGATGGTTTTTCGGACTTGTATCATTACAAATCAAAGAATCGAAATTATTTCAGGCTAACTAATGATTATTATGATGATCTCCATGCTGAATATATTACTTACAAGGGTAAGAAAGGTATGCTTTTTAGTTCTAATCGCGCAGTGGATACTCTTTTAGACCTTCGACTTGATACCATATTACCTGTAAACAATTTTGATATTTTCTTTTTACCATTTGATGAGAAAAAAATGGAGAGAATTACAAATACAACCTTTACGAGTGAGATGTTTCCATACCTAATGGATGATAATCATATTGCTTATTTAGCCGATGCTTCAGGTATCAACAATACACATGTCTATGATATTGAAAAAAATATTTCATATCCACTATCTAATCTTGATAGAAACATCATAAGACATCATAGCATACTTAATCAAAACACTTATGCCACAACCTACTACAAGGATGGTATGTATAAGTTTTTTATAGAAAATAAAGATGTCAATACGAAGGTCACACCAACTAGAACCCAAACACGTGGTGGTAATGAAGGGAATCCACTAATTGTACAGACACCTGCCGTGACTCTAGAACTGCCGAAACCCAAGGTAATAGAATCAGGATTTTTATTCCAAAGTAATTTTCCCGACCCACAAAATATTGAGCCCGTAAGAAGTAAATCGAGTACTGATACACCTTCAGTCTTGAATATTAATATTAGACAAAATACAGAAATCACCAAAAGGGTAGAACCCTATAACAACACAAGAGCTTATACAGCAAATAAACGTTTTGCCCTTAATAACATTACCACCAAAATGGACAATGATATTTTGTTTGAAGGTTTAGAAAGTTACACTGGCGATAGGCAACAATTGCTTACAACACCATTAGGCATTCTATTTAAGGCAAATATTGAAGACTTATTTGAAGATTATTCAGTAGAAGGTGGCGTCAGAATTCCCACGACATTTATGGGGTCAGAGTATTTTTTGGTGTTTGATAATAAGAAATCTAGAATTGACAAGAGGATTGCTTTGTATAGAAAGTCAAATAAATATAATAATGACCAAAATCCTAATAACAATTTTCTTACCCGATCTAAAAAAACAACGCTTCTAGGTCTTTATCAAATGAAATATCCTTTTGATATCTATCGTAGCATCAGAGCGACGGGATCATTGCGTTTAGATAGATTTTTGCAGCTTAGCACAGAAAATAGCTCTTTTCTATCTCCAGCTGTCAATGAAAAAAGGGTTAGTTTGAGACTTGAATATATATTCGATAATACCTACGATGCAGCTATGAATATAAAACATGGCACAAGGTACAAAGTATATGTCGAGGCTATCAATCAATTTGATATGCAAGTTATAGATGGTTTTAGCTTTGATCCTTCACTAGGGTTTACAAGTATTATTGGTTTTGACGCACGGCATTATATACCCGTGTTAAATAAATCAGTGCTTGCCATTAGAGCAGCTGGAGCAACATCAATTGGATCTCAAAAAATGCTATATTATCTTGGAGGGATGGAAAACTGGCTGTTGCCTAAGTTTGATAATAGTATACCTGTGCCTGATGATGCTGACTTTGCCTACAAAGCTAATGCATTTCAGTTGCGTGGTTTCAACAATAATATTAGAAATGGAGGCACGTATGTATTGACAAATACCGAGTTAAGGATTCCTTTTTTTCAATATTTGTTGGGAAAAAATAGAGGATCTACCTTCTTTAGAAATATGCAGCTTGTAGGTTTTTACGACGCTGGACTTGCTTGGCATGGTACATCACCTTTCGGTCCTGAGAATCCTTTAAATAGTGTTACAGTTACTAGTCCACCATTGATAAACTTGGAGATAGAATACTTCAGAGATCCTCTTGTTATGGGCTATGGATTAGGTTTGAGAACCCAATTCCTTGGTTATTTTATCAAAGGAGATTATGCATGGGGCATAGAAACAAGAGAAGTACAAAAGCCCAAATTCTATTTAAGTATAGGTATGGATTTTTAGTCTAAAGTCCTTTAACGATCCCTTCTTTTTCTAGTCTTTTTCGCTCACGAAGGGTTACAAACCAATTTGGTATTATAATGACGCCTGCTATTAGATAAGAGTAATAACCTATTAATCTCCAAACTAAAGCAATTAATGCGGCAAGACCAATAGGAATATAATCCGTAAAAAAACCACCAAATAAAAACTCAGCTACTCCAGCAGCTCCAGGTGTAGGACTAAATGCTTCTATTGTGTGCATCGCTATAGACCGCGCAAAAATTATAAAGTTGTCATATGGAGTGGAATCAAAGTCTGCAACAAATGCAATGATAAGACAATTGATAGCTAGAAATCTCACCGTCCAAGCTCCCATAGTACAACCAAATGTTTTTAAGAAAAAACTAGCTGGTTTTTGTTGTATTTCTTTGGCTGATGTCACCACGTCATAAGCGGTATTGCGCAATTCTGTTCTAAATCTTTTGAGCAAAGGAAACCTACTTACCACAATTAACAACCTTTTTATAGCTACTGGATTAATGAATAGACCATAGAAAAAAACAGATCCATATAAAGCCATCACTCCCAATACAGTCAAAAAAGTAATACCGTATCCGTCTATGTCGCTAAATACAACCATACCAGGTCTAATCATGATGGGACCTATGGATAAATATAGTATTATCAACGCACATACAAAAAACATCGTATCTATCACCATAGTATATAGGACGACGGATATAGATTTTGCGCCAGATAGTTTCTCTTGTGCTAATAGGAAAAATGCAACACCTGCACCACCGACGCTTGTAGGAGATACGGCTGTTGAAAATTCCCAAATAACAATTAGTTGAATCGCTTTAAGCCATGAAAATGCATATCCTGTTGCAATTCTTAATCTCCAGGCATAGAATAAATGTCTGAGCACATACATAAGGACAGCCATTAAGATCCAGAAGATGGTATGTGCATTTTTATCTAGTTTTGCAAGTTCTGCTACATCAAGCTGTCTACTCATCAGCCATATGACTACACCAATACCGATGATTGTCGGTAGAAAAATTTTGGAAAGTTTCAGATTTTCCAGTACGGACTTAATGTCTTGATCTGTATGTGTAGACACCTATTTTTTTTATTTAATTACCAACTTGAACCATGAAGCTTGAATAAAGGTTGCTGATTTTTTCTGTAGAATTGAAAATAATGATGTTAGTTGTCATTAATTGTTACTTTTTGGCGTATTTGAATATTTCCATGAAAAAAACATGATGATTGCAGCATTGAAGAAAAAGAATGGACCTACTTTGTCTGTCTCTATCAAATCATTGATTAAACACATGGCAAAAATGATGATAAATCCCAAGGTGGCCGCCATGACAATATACTTGTCTTCCCTATCTGTACAAATATGATATACCCGTTCGCCTTCTATCAATAAGATAAAACACAATGCAATAAATAAGATGAAACCAATAAAACCCTGCTCTACCCATGTCATCAGAAAATAATTGTGTATCCCAGATTGATCGGGGTTGTCACTTACATAAGTTTGGAATCGCGAAATTGAATAGGCTTTATAATTTGAATAAAAAGTACCTGGCCCAAATCCAAACCAAAAACGATCTTTAATCATTTCTATTCCTGCCATCCATCTATATACACGCTCCATAGACGATATATCTTCTAGTTTGTAAGTAGCCTCTATAAGATTGTCAAACTCAGTATGTGTGATCGTTCGTTCAAAATTTGGCGCAAAATCCATGTATTTATTATCCCATGATAAATATATGATGCCCACTAATGCTATAAATGAACTGACAAAGAGCGCATGTTTTACTTTTCTAAAACTAATAATATACCAAGCACCAATAGCAATGACCATAGAGAGTATGGCAGCCCTAGTATAGCTAAAATATATGCCTGTTATGAAGGTTAGAAAAACAAAAATCATTAGTTTATTTGATGCTTTCCTCAAGCTATTTATTCTCATAAAAGCCCAAACGAAAGGAAGGCAAACTACAGATATGGCTGCATAATTGACATGGTTCCTAAAAAATGGGCGGACAACTTCATAACTAGCGGCGAAGCTAAAATCTAGAAGTGCATGTCTTATAATCACGATTAGAATGGCAACGAAAAGAAATTTATACAAAATCCTATATGCTTTCTCTAAATCATAATTGTATCTAACAAAAATCAACGGTAACACAAAAAATGGCAAGATATACCACAATTTGGCCAAGAACAACTTTATGGAAATTAGCAAGAATGAAGAATTAACCGTCGTGACAAAAATCCAAAACACATGCAGAAGGATCATTAAAAAGATAGGATGCTTTACATAATGGGATTTTAAAGAAAATTTTCTTGTAAAAAGCGTACCTATTGTAATCCCAGTTAAAAGAATCATCAACGGTTCTGAAGGTAAATCAGTACCTAGCCCTGCTCCTTCAAAATACATTTCTACTGAAAAAGGTAAAACAGCAAATATTAAGTAAAATAATCTTCTATAATCATCATAAATCAGCCCAATGCCTATCATCCCAGCTGGTAAAAGATAAGGTAGGTAGCTTTCAGTGTATAGCGAAACGAGTGTACATAACACCAAGAGACCTAAGAAACTTTTGAAAATCTTATGGTTGTGTATCCCTAATATTATTGACTCATTAGACATACTACGCATTTTTCTGTAATGCAGGTCTATTTATATTTTCTAAAACAAAGACGGCTAGACAGCTCAACATAAAACCTATCATGGTAGTTAAGAGCACAATGATAGATCTTTTTGGTCTTGATTTTTGGACCGGAGTATCTGCCTTTTCTACTATATGTAAGGCTGAAAACGGAGCATTATAAGTAGCACTCAGTTGTTTAAGTCTTTCCTTGTCTAAACTTATCTGATCGTGTAATCTACCTTGTTCTTGCTCCATTTGTCTTACTTCCGAGATGACTGGTGCATATCTTTCAAGCTCTTTAGTAGCTTTTTGGATTTTGCCTTGGGCGCCCATAGCTACCGCCATATATCTGATGACCGAGTCTCTATAGGCAGGATATTTTTTGTAAAAACTGACTTTACCATTTGCATCTTCGAGGTCTGAAGTAGCTTCAGCAAGTAAATTTGTATAAATACCCGATTGGCTTCTTGAGTCAAAAATTCCTGCTGTTTCTTTTAGTCTCAATAATGCTTTACCCAAAGAGTCACTGAGCACTTGTTTTTTGATTAGATTGGCATCATAATTTGATATGAGTTTGCCTTGACTTTCTTTGACTATGTTTTGAGCTAATTGTTCTATTTTTTCTCTGGCAGCATTGGCAATTTTCGCAGACATAGCAGGATCCTTATCTTCTACTATGAGCAACAATGCCCCGTACTTGGTTTTAATTGTTTTATAATTGGCCAATAGTTCTTCCTTTACCTTAAATTTTGCTTTTGAATTGTCTTTATCTATGTCATAATGAGTATATAAATCAAAAGAATCTATCAAAAAGAACAAAACATCGTAAGAAGAAGCGATAGTAAATAACCTATCAAGATCATTATCATCTCCATAAATACGCACATCTTTCTCATCATCACCAATGGGAATGGGTTTAGCTAGGTCGGGACTGGCTGCATAAAAAGTAGTCTCCGCCTGATAATAATTTGGCATAAGCAAACTACCTATAACACTTATTGTGAATATGATGGCAACTGCCCTAATGAGTTGTTTCTTCCACTTAAGTAATTGTGACAATAAATCAGATAAGTTATATTCGTTGTCCATAAAACATCTTAACTATTAAATAAATTCAAATTTGTAGGTCATTTTCCACTCTTTAAGAGTTGGAAAATTTCCTGCTTGTCTACTATTTTTAAAATAAACGACAAAAGTAAACAAATTAATATACTAATGCTAAGGACTATCATCCAATGTAAAGCTAATGATATATTTAAAATATAAAAAAGTACTGTGCTTAAGGCTCCAAATGCGAAAATCTTCAAAATTTCATGTATGGATGTACCAATCTTTATTTCTTTTTTAACAAGGAAAATTTGACCTGCCAACACAAAAGTTTGTGTTACAAGTGTAGCTATAGCAGCACCTATAGCCATATAATTAGGTATTAAAAATAAATTCAAAACGATATTCAATAATAACCCAATGCCAAATAGATAATTGAGATATCTTACTTTTCCACAAGCTACAAGCAATGTACCATATATATATGCAACAGCAACCATAAAATAACTCAAAATTAATAATCTAAGGACTACCACAAATTCTGGTGTGAACTCATCAAATAAAATGGCTAACATGTTTTCTCCATAAAATACAATACTCAATACAATCATGGCAGCACTTAAAACTACAAATCTCAAACCAATTTCCTTCAGAATATGTAAAGTTTTATGATCATTCATATTCGCAGCAAACATCGGTAAGAGTAAAGCTGCAAATAAATAGCCTATCATGTTAGCTGCATCATAAAACCTGTAAGCGGTTGCATATATGCCCGCTTGATAACTATTGTCATCTATCATTCTGCCAAGCATCACACCATCGAGTCTATTGTATGAAGTCATAAATATAAGAATCAAAACATAAGGTGCACTCCATTTTAGGACATCAAGTAGATATTTAAAAGTAAATACATTAGATTTCCAACTTACATTTTTAAATAGAAAAACACCTGCAACTATACAAGCTAATAAGTAAGCCAAACCTTGTCCATAAATAAGGGCCGATATTTCGAAACGAGTTTGGTAAGAAGAAATCCAAGCCAAATAGCCTAATATTATAATCATAAGTGCTTTATCCAAAACCGAGAGAAAGCTATCAATTCTATAATGTCCTAATCCTGCAATTGTCCCTCTTAAAAATATAAATAATGTACTTAATATCATATTCAAACATAAAAAAAGTATCATCATCTGATTGTCATAGCCCACAAAAAAGGAAGAAATTATCGTTATGCTAATAAATAATAAACCAAATATTAATTTAATGCTAAGTAGATTTCTTAAATTAGTGCCTACTTGCTCTCTGTTTTTTGGTACATGCTGCGCATTCCAATTTTGCAGTCCGGGGTCATTTAAAAATTGAAATAAAAAAACAAAATTAAAGTAGTCAAAATACATTCCATAAGATTCAATACCCACTAAATTCTGTATTCGGGCATCTACTCCAAAGATATAAGCAGGTTTTATCAATAAATTAATGATGACCAGCAATATGATATTTATCGTGAACTCTCGTTTCATAAAGGCGTAAAGGTAATTAATATTTTAGTCAGTTTAGTTATGAAATAATTGGTACATTAATCTAAGATGCAAATATTTATTGGTAAAGTCTTTTTACTATTTTTTGTAATATAATATAGAAAATGTACTTTTGCGCTCTTAATTAACAACGATTTAATAATTATTAACGAATAATCAACAAATTATGGGACAAAGTTTGATCTATTTAATCCCTGTTTTTGGTGTTTTTGCACTCCTATTTACTTTTTGGAAAAGTGCATGGGTAACAAAGCAGGAAGTAGGAACAGAAAAAATGACACGTATTGCCAAGAGTATCTCTGATGGTGCGATGGCATTTTTAAAAGCTGAATACAAAGTATTGGCTATTTTTGTGTTAGTTGTTGCAGTCCTTATGGGAATAGGAGGCATGAGTGATGCATCATCACCTTTAGTAGGTGTATCTTTTATCATTGGCGCTTTTTGCTCAGCATTAGCTGGATTTATTGGTATGAAAGTAGCGACAAAGGCCAACGTCCGTACCACAAATGCTGCAAGAACTAGCTTAGGAAAAGCCCTTGAAGTTGCTTTTGCTGGTGGGTCTGTGATGGGAATGGGTGTGGTAGGACTAGGGTTACTTGGTCTTGGACTTCTATTTGCCTTATTTAATAATATGTGGGCAGGAGATATCAATAAAGTTATCACAGTACTTACAGGTTTTTCATTCGGAGCATCTTCTATAGCACTTTTTGCGAGAGTAGGTGGTGGTATTTATACCAAAGCTGCGGATGTAGGAGCAGACTTAGTAGGTAAAGTAGAAGCAGGTATCCCAGAAGATCACCCACTTAACCCAGCTACTATTGCAGATAACGTAGGTGATAATGTAGGTGACGTAGCCGGTATGGGTGCTGACCTTTTTGAGTCTTATGTGGGTGCTATCATTGGTACTATGGTACTCGGTGCTGTATTTGTAGGGGTAGGCGGTTTTGAAAATACTAATGATTTTAATGGCTTAAATGCGATCTTATTACCTTTGGTACTTTCTGGTGTTGGGATTCTTACATCTATTTTAGGAACATTTTTTGTAAAAGTGGCTGAAGGTGGCGATCCACAAAAAGCACTGAATAGAGGTGAGTTAATCGCAGCAGCTTTAATGCTTGCAGCTACATTTTTTATCGTACAATGGATGCTTCCAGCAACATGGACAGATGCGAAAGGATTTGAATATTCTTCTATGGGTGTGTTTTATGCGGTGATTATTGGATTGGTAGCAGGTTTGGCAATTGGTATCATTACAGAATTTTATACAGGTACAGGTACAAAACCAGTTAAATCTATTGTAAATCAATCACTGACAGGAGCTGCAACAAACATTATTGCAGGTCTAGGTGTAGGTATGCAATCTACAGCACTTCCAATTTTAGTATTGGCGGCAGCTATTATAGGTGCTCACCAGTTTGCTGGTCTTTATGGAATTGCGATTGCAGCGGTAGGTATGTTGTCAAACTTAGGTATCCAACTTGCAGTGGATGCTTATGGCCCGATAGCTGATAATGCAGGTGGCATTGCTGAGATGGCTGATCTTCCTAAAGATGTCAGACAAAAAACAGACAAATTGGATGCAGTAGGTAATACGACAGCGGCGATTGGTAAAGGTTTTGCTATTGGATCTGCGGCTCTAACGGCTTTAGCTTTATTTGCAGCTTATATGTCGATAACAAAATTAGATGCTATTAATGTAGCTGACCCACAAGTGATGGGTGGTTTATTGATAGGAGCGATGCTTCCATTTTTATTCTCTGCACTTTCAATGAATGCGGTAGGTAGAGCAGCTATGGACATGATCACTGAAGTAAGAAGACAATTTGCTGATATTCCAGAATTGAAAGCTGCACTTGCAGTCATGAAAAAGAATGATGGCAGTGACCACAAAACATGGTCAGCAGCTGATCAAGCAATTTTTGATGCTGCAGATGGCAAGGCAGAATATGGCAAATGCGTAGAGATCTCAACCAAAGCTTCTATTAGAGAGATGGTTGTTCCAGGTATTTTAGCTGTAATTTCACCTGTAGTTATTGGTTTTGGACCAAAATTATTTGGAAGTGATGCAGGACCAGAGATGTTAGGTGGATTATTAGCCGGCGTTACATCTTGTGGCGTTTTGATGGCTATCTTCCAGTCTAATGCAGGTGGAGCTTGGGATAATGCTAAAAAAATGTTTGAAGAAGGTGTAGAGATCCAAGGTAAAATGTATTACAAAGGTTCTGAACCTCATAAAGCAACTGTAGTAGGTGATACAGTAGGTGATCCATTTAAGGATACTTCAGGACCATCACTTAATATATTATTGAAATTGATGTCAGTGGTAGCATTAGTAATTGCGCCGTTCTTATAAAATCATAATCAAATAAATTATAAAAAAGCCTTCTGAAGTAATTTTTGGAAGGCTTTTTTTTATTGGTCACCGAAATTCATTTCGGTGTGTTGCCTAACTGTCGTCTTATTTTGTATTAGACCATAGAGTAATTATAATAGAATGTAAAAATTTAGAGACTAAATAGTGTCCTTTGGTCAAAAAGTATCACTTTTGTGTTTCTATTGATTCAGATATTTCATATTTAATGTCATATTTTTTGTTTTTTTTCTACACTTTAGCCATCCACCTTGGTAATGTTTACATCTACCTTGGCAGATTATTTAGTTCTAAATTGGCGTCAATGTACTTTGGTAGAAAGCAGACTTGGAGTATTTTAGAAACGTTTTCTCAAAACCACAAAAAGGCATGTTGGATACATTGTGCGTCTTTGGGTGAGTTTGAACAAGGCAGACCATTGATAGAAAAAATGAAGTTGAAATATCCCCAAATACCTATTATATTGAGTTTTTATTCTCCATCGGGATATGAAATTATGAAGCACTACGATAGGGTAGATGCAGTCATCTATTTACCAAGTGACCTACCTTCCAATAATAAAAAGCTGATCCAACTCATTGACCCATCAATGGTCATTTTTGTCAAATATGAATTTTGGTGGAATTTATTAAATGTTCTTACACAAAAGGGTATTAATGTTTTTCTAGTCTCAGCAGTCTTTCGTTCAGGAAATTACTTTTTTTTACCATTGTTTAGATCATTTTTGTCTATACTAGCAAAATATCAACAAATCTTTGTGCAAGATGAGAATTCTTCTCGCATTCTTGCACAGCATAATATTATCAACCACACTATTTCTGGTGATACACGTGTAGATAGAGTGATACAAAGATCTAAGTCAGCCGAGATTCCTGAAAATATTATGAATTATTGTACGTCAATGACTACGATTGTTTATGGCAGTGTTTGGATGACGGATATGTTTGTGGTTTCTGACTGCATTCAGAAGTTTCCTGATATGATGCATATTTTGGCACCTCATGATATTTCAATGTCAAATATTCAAAAGATTAGATCTGCCATTAATATCTCTACTGACTTATATTCTGATTGTGAATGGCATCACAAGGTTATGATCATTGATAATATAGGTATGTTAGGTGGTTTATATCAGATAGCCAAATATGCTTTTGTTGGTGGTGGTTTTCAGAATGGCATCCACAATATTCTTGAGCCAGCTGTATTTAAATTACCCGTTTTCTTCGGACCAAATTTCAAAAAGTTTAATGAAGCACTATACCTTACTAATAAGGAGCTTGCTTTCACTGTAAATAAATCTTTAGAAATGACCGAGAAGATTCATTCCTTAGAGCATGATCATTCAGCCTGTCAAGCTATTTCTGACGGACTTTCACAATATTTTCACAAAAACAAAGGCGCAACGGATGATATAATTGACGCGCTAGATACTTATATTATGCATAATTATAAAAACTTAGACGATGCAAGCCGTTGATGATCAATTACCTGATTTTAGTGATTTACACATTTTGGTCATTGGTGATGTCATGATAGATAGATATATTTCTGGCAGCGTTAAAAGGATTTCGCCAGAAGCGCCTGTACCTATCGTAGCTTTGGAACAAATAGATAATAGACTGGGCGGTGCAGCTAATGTTGCACTAAATTTGTGCGCCCTTGGTGCCAAAGTGACTGTATTATCAATTATTGGAGACGATACTGAAGGAGATCTGTTGGTTAGGATGATGGGTGAAATTCCAAATTTGACTTTCCAGTATCAAACCATTTCTGCAAGAAAAACGACCTTGAAAACTAGAGTCATGTCCAATAACCAACATCTACTCCGTATAGATCATGAAGACATAGCTGATATTAGTAATGAACATGCAAAATCCATGGTGGATATTTGTAAATCCTTGATTGATTCGAGTTCTATTAATGGAGTAATTTTGCAAGATTACAACAAAGGACTTTTGACTTCTGAAAATATCCAGTCTATCATCGAATTATGCAATCAACATACCATCCCAACTTTCGTAGATCCTAAAGAAAAGAACTTTTTTGAGTATAAAAACTGCACCATCTTCAAACCAAATAAAAAGGAAATTCTAAAAGCATTGGGTCTAAATGTTTTGGATTTTGACTTCATTGATCAGCAATTGCGTCTTAGGTTATCTCATAAAATAACATTTATCACCCTAGGTAGCGAAGGGATTTATGTGAATGATAGCCATCAATCTGAAAAATATAGTACAACACCAAGAAATATTGCGGATGTGTGTGGTGCAGGTGATACTGTGATCAGTGTCTTATGTTTATGTTATATAAAAAATGTGCCTTTACCTCAGATAGCAAAGATTGCAAATACAGCTGGTGGACAAGTATGCGAAAAACCAGGTGTAGTATCCATAGATCGAAAAAATCTTGAAGACGAACTAAAAACTTATACTTTTAACTGAAAAAAGGTATAATTTTTTACATTTAGAATATAATTCTGATTTTTATACATTATTGTCTCTTTAAATTTATTTGATATCTATTGTAATGTGACTAGCAGAATATAATACCAAAATTACTAGAAAAACATATTTTGTTTATTTAATATACTAAAAAGAATAAAGCAAAAAAAACGAGTCAAAACGTAAAATTGTATCCTTAAAGACATTTTAATTCAACAATTATGTCTAATTTTACGTCCTGCAAATGGATTTTTATTAATATAAACCAAATTTAAAATTTTTATTATGCGTAGATTTTTTACAAAAAATTTAATGTTAGTGGTTTTAGGATTTGTGTCATTCAGTGTGGTGGCTCAAGTGAATACCCTAAAAATTACTGCCCCTATTGTAATTGCTGGAGAGTACAGCGTCCAAAGATTTAATTGGGGAGCTCTCGTTTCTACCCCTATAAGTGGTGAGGCGATATTTGCCGTCGACGAAACGGCTCCTTTTAATGATGGTTGTGAGACAATCACAAATGACTTGACTGGAAAGATTGCATTCATTGATAGAAATCTTTGTGGAATAGGTATTAAATCAGACAATGCTGTGAAAGCAGGAGCTATTGCGGTCGTTATCTGCAATACAGCTGCGGGTTCTACTAATGCAAATGTTTTAGCAGGTGGTCTTCAAGGTCTTTCTTTAAATATTAATACCTATTTGATGTCTTTTGCTGATTGTCAAACTATTAGAATGTCGATATTAAGTGGTGGTGTTACAGTTGATCTATTTAACAAGCCAGTAGAATGTGAGGCAACTTATGATAGTGCTGTGTTTTGGGGTAATTTACCAGGACAAGGTGATTTTGATGGTGGTTTAAATGATTGGACAATAGAAAATCTAGATACAGCATTAAATTCAAAAGTTACTTGGTACCATTCTGAAACAGGTTGGCCGAGAACAGCAAGACCATTTACAGGTAATAGCAATGTCAATTCTGTGACCCAATGTAATGGCGCAGCGGTTATGGATATAGAAGCGCTTCAGACAGTTGATAACCCAATGTTTGTGCAACCATATGCAAGATATACGTCAAGCCTTATCTCTCCACCTATCGATTGTAGAGGAAAAAATAATGTCTCATTACAGTTTACAATGTTTCATAATAGATTGAACGGTAATGCTCAAATTTCATTTTTTGATGGTAGTAACTGGTCTACTCCTACCATTATTGCAACAGAAAATGCAATAAATACAAATGCAAATTCTGAGATAGTAACGTATCCTGTCCCACAATTTGCAAATAAGGAAAACTGTAGAGTAAGATTTACAGTTAATAATTCCGATTTTTATACTTTTGTATTGGATGATGTGATCTTTAGTGATAAGGAGATTATTGATGTAAGAATAAATAAAAGCTTTTTTGCTGTAGCACCTACTGTAAAAGTACCAAAAGACCAAGTTTCTGAGATGGTTTTCCTTGCAGATATAGAAAACATTGGTAATACTGAAGCAGGAAATACTGTTTTGAAAGTTGAAATTAGAGACGAAGCTGGTGCATTGTTAGCTACGTTGGAAAACGATTATGGTACAGTTGCAGGAGCAACTTTAGTAGAAAATGTTCCTTTTTCTAGTACTTTTACTCCACCAGGTGAGGTTGGTAAATACACAGGATCTTATATTTTGTCATCATCAGACGAGCCCGCGGGAAATAACGGTAACAACGTAGCAGATTTTGAATTTTATGTTTCAGAAAATACATTTGGTAACCTTTTATCTGAAGATGATAGAGGATTAGTATACCTAGAAGACATCAGAGACAGTTGGGTTGTAGACGTTAGTAACTATTATTCAGTAGGTAATGCTTATTATGTTGTGAAAGGAGGGCAAAACTTTATTGCCCAAGGTGTGACTTTAGGACTTGCTAATACTGTAGATCAAGTGACTGGAGGAAATGCAGGTGCTATCTTTGTTGATGTCTATAAATTAAATGAAGTAGATGGTATATCAAATCCAGGACTAAGAGAATTAGTAGGAACTGGTGCAATTTTTACAGATGATGAAAGCATCGTTGACTTGAGAAGTTTTACGGTACCAGTTTTTGCTCCAGATTCAGAAGGTGGACCTAGTGATGTAAGAGTAGAACTTGAAGATAATACTTCTTATTTTGTCACTGCGCATACGGCACCATTTGATGGGTCTGCACCTAGGTACACTTTCTTACAACATAGCGGAGCAGGCAATGATGCCTATGATAGATCAGTTTATCCTTTTGCTACAAACTTTGCATTTGATACACTTGGAATCAATCGAGTAACTGGAACATATTGGAATCTTGATGGGGTCGATGGTTCATACGAAGACATTAGAAGTAGACAATATCAAATCATCGGTAACAGTACTTTCGGTGCATTTGCAACTGCATATTTAGATTTCCAAGTGGGAGGGGCAAGTTCTACATTTGACATCAAATCAAATATCGAAGTGACTACTTTCCCTAACCCTGCTGCTAATGAATTATACATCGATATCACATTAGAGAATGTGTCTAACGAAGTAAGAGTAGAATTAGTAGGTATGGATGGTAAAGTTGTAGCTAACAAATCATATAATAATGTACTTGATTCAAGACTTAAACTTGACCTAAGTAATGTACCTGCAGGAGCTTACAGTGCTTTGATCCACACGAATGAAGGTGTAGCTACTAAAAAAGTAATGGTACAGAAATAATAGTAAATTTGCAGGTTGCATGATTGCAGTCGTAGTAAAGCATTTTATAAAAAAGGGGAGACGTAATGTTCTCTCCTTTTTTGTTTTTATAAGTTATAGCATTCTCAGTTTTGATTTAGTATTTTGGGACATCTAACCACCACTCGACTTCGTAAAGCTTAGCGTCCTTGCAAGGCTTTTATTAGTAAAAGCGTCTCGCTTTTCTGTGTTACTATAGCTCTACACCTTCATTAAGATTTTAATAGTAATAACTCCATCCATCAGTCGAGAGAAAATTAAATCATCCATTTTCTTTATAAAAAGCGAAAACAACATTTTTTTTCAGTCTTTAGGAGCGTTTATCGTATTTTCGCATTCTTATAGATATTACTTTTGTACAAAAGAGTAAATCTTAGTTAATATTCCATAAAAGCGTCTTTATCATGCGAATCATAAATTTTATTTTCATCATCTTTTTCATACTTTTGATGTCATGTCACAAGGATGAATTTTCAACTAACAAAGATAATATATCAGAAAAATTTACCGCCGAAGTTATTGAAGAAATCCAAAGTGATATCATCGGGTACGTCTATGACGAGAATAACTTACCTGTATCAGATGCCATAGTTATGACATATAGTGGTCAGACAAAAACGAACCAACACGGTGTTTTTATCTTTAAAAATACCAAAATGGACAAACAAGGTACTTTTATAAAAGTATATAAAAATGGCTATATACTTGGTTCTGATATGGTTTACCCAAATACCGACGCCACCAATTACGCATACATTAAACTTTTGGCACTAGAGTCAGGCAAATCTTTCGTTAGTAATACTGGTGGTTCTATAGCTATTACTGGTGGTGGGAAAATCGTTTTTCCAGCTGATGCTATTGGTAAAGCAGATGGTCTATCCCACGATGGAAAAGTAAATGTCACTGCCAAATACCTAAATCCCAATGATCGTGAATTAGGAAATATTATGCCAGGTGGATTGATAGCAGATGCAGCCAATGGAAATACCGTCATTCTTGGTACGCTAGGTATGGTAGCTATTGAGTTACGTGACAATGATGGTAATGAATTAAACCTGAAACCAGGCAAAAAGGCTAGAATTGAATTTCCAGTTGTTACTACTGCCAAACCAGCACAGATCCAGCTTTGGTCATTTGATGAAGACAAAGGCTGGTGGAAAGAAGAAGGATTTGCTACTTTAGAGAATGATGTGTATGTTGCAGAAGTTAGCCATTTTAGCTTTTGGAACTGTGATGCTCCTTTCCCTTTAATCAATGTATGTGGTAAAGTGCTGTATCAAAATGGAAGTCCAGTAGTCAATATTGGCGTCAAAGTGGAAGCAGAGGGTTTAGGTGTCGGCTATGGATATACAAATAGCAATGGAGAGTTTTGTGGTAAGATGCCAAAAGGTAATGTACTTACTTTTACCATTAGTCATTATCAATGTCAAAATGAAATTTTTACATTCACCGCAGGACCATTCGAAAATAACGTAATACTAGATGACATCATTATTCAGAATATACCATCTGACATTATCGAAGGTACGATCAGTTGCAATGGCGTTCCTGTAGAAAACGGAATTGTAGTAGTAAAGATAAACGATGCAACTATTATTTTTGAAGCAAAAGAAGATGGAAGTTTTAATTATGATATCACATCTTATCTCTGCGGAGAAGAAACCGCATATGAAGTTTTTGGTTTTGATACACAAAATAATAATACAAGTGCCACATTTACAGTAAACTCTGGGTCTAGTTTAGATCTAAACCTAAATGTTTGTGTGTCTAATTGTGATTTGACAGCAGATTTTATATTTGATTGTGAAAATACGCTTACGGTTCAGGTAAGTAATGGCAGTGGCAATTATACTTACCAATGGACTAATAACTTATCGACATCGGCTACCGTTACAGGCGAATTTCAAGACTCATTGCAGAGTGGAACCATATACTGTGTGACAGTAACTGATACATCGAATGATTGTGAAAAGGTATTTTGTAAACAAGTCAGTGGCAAACCTTATGTTTTCGTGCGTAATGATTGTACAGTAGGAGTTATTTCAGCTATTGCTTATGGCGGTATACCTTCATATTCTTATTTATGGTCCACGGGAGATATAAATCCTGATATCATTCCCAATGGACCTGGCCTTTATTGTATTACTGTGACAGATGCGAATGGATGTTCTAATACGGGATGTGTTGATTTCGCAGGTCCATTATTTGTGGCATCTACGTCATCATCATGTGACAAGCATACGTACGACATATCTAGTTCACCGTTTATATCAGGAAATTATTCTGTCCCTGGCACAAATATTTTTGGGAACATAGATTTTCCGATACAAGTAAATATTTTCGAGACCACATTCAGATTTAATGTACTTTTGGGTGGAATTCAATGTGAGATCGCACAAGAGGTAGTTTTACCCCAATTAGTCGATGGGTTGACAGCAACTGGTGTAAATACTACATGTGGTACTTGTAGCGATGGTTATATCAATATTTCGGTCAATTCAGGAGCAGATTGTATATCTTGTCAAGCAGGAGTGACCAAAATATTTAAGGTTAACGATCTAAATACTGATCTCACAAATGAAAACACCGCAAAAACTCTTGGCAAAGGAGAATATTATGTGGTAGTCACAGATGAGAATACAGGATGTTATATAGCGTTTAAAAAAGTAGTAATAAATTAAGAAATAAAGTTTGAGTCTACAAGATATCATACAAGGATGTAAGGAGGGAAACCGAACATGTCAAGATGCTCTGGTGCAAAAGTTCGCACCGGGGCTCTTGGCCTTATGTATGAGATATACATCAGACAAAGAACTAGCAAAAGATGCCCTTCAGGAATGTTTTATCAATGTATTTAAATATATCCATAAATTCGAAGGCAAAGGATCATTCGAAGGATGGGTAAAAAGAATTGCAGTCACATGCACACTTACTATACATAAAAAGTATCATCAGATATATTTTGTAGAAGAGTCAGCAGTCGACCAATATAGCCAAACCAATATTCCAGATATATACAGCGACCTAGGTGTAGAAGAAATCATGGGACTTTTAAAAAAGCTTCCAGAAAGTCTATATCTTGTCTTTAATCTTAATGTGGTCGAAGGTTTTAATCACGGAGAAATCTCTGAGATGCTCGGTATTACAGAAAGCACATCAAGGGCAGCACTATGTAAAGCACGGAATAAATTGGTGGAATTAATAAAAAAGCAAAATGTGGTGAATAGTTTTATAGCTATTGCCATTTAAAATATAGAGATGATGGAATACAATAAATTCGAAAGAGAAATAGCAAATACACTTCGCCAAGATGAAGTAGGCCATGATATCAATGCTTTGATAGACGGAATTCATGGCAATAAGAAAAAAGACAGAAAATGGATAATATTATGGTCTTTTGTCATCGGCACTATTTTAATGGCTAGTGGACTTGTGTATGTCTCATCAGGTCAACTACAAAGAGAAAGTATCGTTGATGTTAAAGAAAATAGTAAATCTATAGCTAAAAGTGAATCAAATCAATCAGAATTGGAAATTATTCAAAATCAGAATGAAATCTTCTCTACTAACCAAATGAACAACAACCAATTGACATCATCATCCAAGTCTCAGACAATGTTTAACGATAATAGTGTTAATAAATCAAAATCTCTGTATAAAATAGGTAAAACTCAAAGTTCTAAATCAACTATTACATCAACTCAAAATCAAATAGTTAAAGAAGCTTTTGCAGAAAAACCAACTACACCTTCTGACATTTACAAAAGTGAACCAGAAATGACAAGGACCGTAAATGAAATGACGATTTTATCAAATTTAAGTGCAAACGTCACTTTTGATCGTCTGCAAGTGGTTACAGATAAGGTGGTTTGTCCTACATTCTCTAGCAAACATAAATGGTATATCGAATTGATACCAGAAATAGGCTACTTCAGACCGCTAAAAACCCTTGAAAACACCACAGGAGAGCAAAATATTGTCTTCAACCTTAGAAATAAAAATGAAAAATCATTAGAAGGCATTCAAGCTGCATTATACCTACAACTTAGAAAGCAGAAATCACCTTTTTACCTGAAAGCGGGCCTTTCTTATGCACGCCTGACAGAAAAAATGCAACTAGATTATAGTTACACAAAACTTGATACTGCTAGAGGTATCATCTCAGTGACCGTCTCTCAAACTGGTGATACAGTCACGACTATCATAGGAGATATTGTCACAGAAAGTAAATTGAGTGGCAAAAAAGTAGCGCATCATTCCTTCAGTTTATATGATATTCCTTTGGCTATTGGATACGAAAAAAAGATGGGCATGTGGTCTTTTGGCATAGAAGGTGGTGTTATGCTCAATCTTTCTATGCAAGCTAGTGGTAGCACACTCGTCTCTGACACATCATTTGTTTCTGTAGATGCAGTACCCAATCAATACCGAACCAATGTCGGAATCAGCTACTTCGGTGGGCTGAATGTAGGAAGGGATTTTCATAGAATAGGACGTATTTATTTAGCAGCTAGGGCAAGATTTATGCCATCTACATTTACTACCGATGCGCAGAGATTCAGACAATCTTATAACTTTGTAGGACTTCACTTAGGATATGTGTACACTTTTTAGAATGTTAAAATCTATTTGATATGTGGATAAAGTGTTTTTGTTTTTGATATATATTCAATGACATCAAAGGATTTAAAGGATGGTTACTAAGCAAAAAATCCAATCCAACTAAATTTTAACTATCTAAGGGTTTATGATATTGTATTAAAATCTATCTTTGCAGTCCTTATTAAAAAATAGATCAAAAATGAATATCAAAAATATAGTAGCTGTAAGTGGATTGCCAGGATTATTCAAATTGGCAGCGACCAAAAACAATGGATTGTTAGTTTCTGATTTGGATACGGGCAAAACGAGATTTTGTTCTGTACGTCAGCATCAGTTCACACCTATGGAGACAGTGGCGTTATATACAGATATAGATACTACAGAGATCAGCGTGGTATTTCAAACTATGCTGGACAAAGAAGCCGAACTTCCTATTCCATCACCTAATGCATCACACAAAGATTTGCAAAAATATTTTGAAGTGATTCTTCCCGATTATGATCGTGACAAGGTCTTCCACAGCGACATGAAAAAAGTAATCAAGTGGTTTAACTTCCTGAACGAACGTGGATTATTGACTGCGGAGCCTGATATAACAGGAGAGGAAGAGTAAGTTTAATTTAAGTAAGTTGACATAAGCAAAAGATGATTTTTTCTAAAACCTATACAATGTCAATAAGAGATGGCAAAAGGCAAAGGGATCTTAGAAAGGATCCTATTTTGCTGATAAACAAAAGATTAAATAAATACAGGGACTCTGTCATTCCAATAGAGAAAAAGGAGAAAGTGAAAAATTTGCTTTCAAATACTAATCTTTATGAAGTGATTCAGGAAATAAAGAAGGAAACAGCTACGAAGTAGTAATAGAAATGACTCAGGTATGTTAGTAGTAAGCAGTAGAGAATTTAGACAAAACCAGCGGCTTTATTTTGAAAAAGCAGATAAGGGTGAGCAGATTATAGTACAACGAGGAAAAGATAAATCTTATGTCTTGACTCCTGTAGATGATGAAAATTTGTACTTTAATGCTGAAATGGTCACTCGTATTAAGAAAAGCCTAAATGAAGCCGAAAAAGGCGATGTACTAACCATTAATACATCTGAAGAAATTACGGAGTTGTTAGGTATGCAACATTTAAACTAAACATACATACCTTACACAAAACTCTCGGGACTCCAAATTTAACATTTAAAATGTCACCCTTTCAGGGTTTTACTTAGCATCTTTTGTATTTGCTATAATCTTGTCATCCCTTCGGGATTATTTGTAGTTCGGAACCCGATGGTCGAAGTCTGTGACTTCGATCCCATACATTAAGAATCCTGCTCAAGCTGGACAAGTTTTGTAATTCTATACACTCCAAGTCAGCGAAAAGAAATATCTTCGCATGAAATAGTGTCGATAGTGAAGATGAAATAAAATTATCCATGTAACTGTAAGATAAAATGCGCAGCAAAGCGCTTAAAAAAGTAAAGTAAATTTCCTTATCTTTGCATCATGGCAATACAGAAATATCCTATAGGTCTTCAGGATTTCGGGGGAATCCGAAAAAATGGTTACGTCTATGTGGACAAAACACCGTATATTCATAAGCTGATCACGAGCTATAAATACTACTTTTTATCCCGTCCACGAAGATTTGGCAAGTCCTTACTTATTAGTACTTTTGAATGTGTATTTAAGGGTGAAAAAGAGCTTTTTGATGGATTGTATATTTATGACAAGTGGGCTTTTGAAGCGTATCCGATCATCCGAATATCGTTTTCTAATATTGGATATAGAGATACGGGGCTCCAAGAAGCTTTGAAAATCACTTTAGATGGTATTGCTAGCGAAAATGACATCATCTTGGAGAGTATAGGGATTTCTCAAAAATTTAAGGAACTTATTCAATCTCTTTATGCCAAATACAACAAAGAAGTCGTCATCCTCATTGACGAATACGACAAACCTATCATTGACTATCTAGACAAAGAAAATATCCACAAGGCACATGAGAATCGCGGTATCATGAAGACATTCTACTCCATACTAAAAGATGCCGACCCATATCTCAAGCTCGTTTTTATCACTGGTGTGAGTAAGTTTAGTCAGGTGAGTATTTTTTCGGACTTGAATAATCTGCATGACATCACAATAAAGCGTGATTTTAACGAATTATGTGGCATCAGTCAAAGAGAATTGGAACAATATTTTGAAAAAGAATTGAAAGAATATAATCATGAGAAAATAAAGCTTTGGTACAACGGATATAAATGGCATCAAGACGGGAAAACGATGTACAATCCTTTTTCACTGCTTAGTTTTTTTACGGATGGTGATTATAAAAATTATTGGTTTACAACAGGTACGCCTACTTTTATCGTAGAACTTTCAAAACAAAATAGGTTTTACGACTTAGGTGACATCAAAGCAAACTCACTGCTTCTTTCTAGTTTTGACATCGATAATCTAGAAGCGATTCCGATTTTATTTCAGACAGGCTACATCACCTTACAATCATACGATGCTCTGTTTGATATGTTTACGCTTGATTATCCAAATTATGAAGTAAAATCTGCTTTTTTACAGTATTTGGCCAAAAGCTACATGTCCACAAGTATCCAAGAAGCACAAACAATGCCTCAGGATTTGATTCTTGCATTGCAAAGTAAAAAATCAGAAAAACTTGAAGAAGCTATAAATAAAGCATATTCGCATATTCCATATCCACTCTGGCAAAAAGAAAACGAACATTTCTACCATGCCATTATCCACTTGCTATTCAGTCTGCTAGGTGTATATATCCATAGCGAAGTACACACAAAAGATGGACGAGCTGATGCCATCATCCTCCACGAAGATCATGTCTATTGCTTAGAATTCAAGCTCAATAAATCAGCAGAAGCCGCCGTGCTACAAGTAAAAGATAAAGCTTACCTTGATGCTTATCGAAATAAGGCAAGCCACTTCCACGTCATAGGTATCAACTTTGATAGTGAACAGCGAAAGGTAGATGGACTTATTTGGGAAGAATTGTGAAAAAGTATTTTAATAAAAAGATATGTACAAAATAATAAGAAGAATAGAAAATGCAAGTATCAAATTTCAGGTGTGCAAAGAAGGGGTGATCTGTCAGATCCAAAAATTGAAAATTGAAAGGTTAGATAATGAAGATGAAGTCTTTCGCGAAAAACATTTGATAACTGACGATCAAGATATTATTTTAGACAGTGATACCATGTATGGACCAGAAGCCATTGATGATAGAGTGTTTATTGGGGCAGATATAATTAGCAATAATGTCGTTTTTAATATGAAGGGCGAAATTCTTGTTAAAAAAAACGAAGGTGAAAGTTATGTTTTTTATGAAATTTATGGGGATCAATTAGGTATTGATAAAAAATATCTTTTGAGGTTATTTATTGATAATAATGGCAGAAGGTTTGATGTCATTGACAAAGACATGAATGTCATTTTAAACTTGGATCACCCTGTATGGTGGGGCGCGGTTGTAATGTTTGATGAATATTTTATTATTTGTCAGACACAAAAGTCATTTACAGCCTATCATTTTCCTACTAAGACAAGATTGTGGGATTGTGATATATCACATTTCGGCACTTATATATCTTATTCTGCCGAACTTGAAACGAAAGTATCTTATTTTGTAGGTTATTATGCTCAATCTGTTTATGTATTATTAACTAATGAAACATTGATAGAAGTAGATATTCATACTGGCAAAATCACGCATCAGTGGAATGAAATGCGTTCATGTGTATTTGATAAAAATAGAGTACGAATTGTCGGATTTAAATTACTTTCTTCGGGTAGAGATCTTCTTAATAAAAGATATACAGTAAATCTGGACACAAAAGAGCAACACGTAGATGATATATCAGAGTATTTTATTGGGCTGGATATAAGAGAATTGGAAATAAATAGGGAGACACCCATCATTGGAGAGCACATGTTCTGTGTATTCAGAACTAGAAAAACACCAATGGACTGGAACTATGGGCCTAAAAGTGGTCTAATGGCATACAATCTGCAAACAGATAAAGTGGATTGGCAATATTTCGTAGAAGAAGGCACTTTTGCCAGCTACCCCAAAGTGGCAGGTGATAGAATATATATTTTAAATGGAAGTTTGCACGAGTTGTGGGTTTTTGAAAAAAGTAAAACCTAATATACACAAACCAATATAAATATTCCTTATGCAAATCCACCACCATACCATATACACAAGATTTATTGTCTGTTTAATTTGTGTTTTTATAATCACAGCTATCTCCGCACAATCTGTTGAGAAGTTAGTGACTTTTCATACTAAGACTAATACATCACGAAGATAAAAAAATCTCAAATAATCAGCCATAATGAATCATAGTTTTAAAATAGTTTTTGATGGTTACCCCTTTGACATAACAAGTCTTTCGATTATATTAGCTGTAGATCTAGGTATTCACCTCAACAGAACAGTAATAGGTGTCGATTCAACAAATAGGCAAGTTCAATCTTTGTCGGTTAATCCTTTTTTAGATGAATACTATGGTTTGCAGTTTACTTGCAGCGTCAAGGATCATGATCCTTATTTTAACAAGATATACAGAGATGATTATGTTTTTCTAGAGAGTGATTTTGTATATAAACAGCATATATTATTTTCTTATAAAGATGGCTTAGATTTAAAACAAAGCAATAAATTTTTGATTGCTCTTTATAAAATTTTAACAAGGCTGGAAATGGAGAATAAATCTGACTCTATTTTTCTATATACATGGCCTGATAAAAGTGAAATTATTTATAAGAAAATTAATGGATCGGTATCGGTAAATCAATCTTGTGATTATTTGTTTAACGGTAACTTGATCGAAATGTCAAATTTGTATATCTGAACAGTTTTAAAAAATAGCTTAATTAAATTTGTAATTCGATACTCCTAAAGTCAACAAAAAGAAATATCTTCGCATAAAATAATGTCGAAAATGTAGGGATATAAATTTTTCCATTAGATAGATGACCATAAATTATTAAACCTGTTAGCTTTAGATGGGTTCTTGAAATATAGGATACTGCACAAGCAGAAATGAATGTAGCATTGAAGCATCAGATAGAAATACAATTAATAATAATCCTACTACTAAGATAAATGACTTGAATCGTGGTTTATAAAAATAAATTTTAAACATATGCGAGGAAATCAATATTATATACTAAAACCAGCTGTTGGCACTAAAGAAACTGGTTTGGCTTTCCCTGCTGTAGAAAGTTATGATGATTACGATTTTAATGGACATAGTTCGGTACACAAATTAACTTTTCGAGAATTTCCAGACTTTGAACCTGATATTAAATTCAAACTTGCTAAAGGTGCTAAGCTTTGTGATGTAATGGGTCAAGCTGCAATCTCGGCCCATGGATTACTAATTAGTGAAAATGCGAAACAAGCATTTAGCCAAATAAATATTGCACCACACAAATTCTACCCCAGTTATATCGAAGATCACAACGGCGCAAGTCATATTTACTACTGGATGCATTTAGTTTGGAAAGACATAACTAAATTTATTTCATATCATAACTCTTCTTTTTACAAGAGAAAATTCTCTAATAACCTTGTAGAACTTAACATAAATTCAGATCACCAATTCTGGGATATCAAAAAAGAATTAGGCTCACAA
>JBGSOH010000034.1:0-10920 GCA_041739205.1 Saprospiraceae bacterium | reverse complement strand
AATCTGCTTTTCCCACATAGATATCTACTGGTTGATCTACATCTTGACGAGACAAGGATCTGAATAATGGATTGTCATCGGGATAAATCGACAAGTCGTTAATATTTCTAGTGTTAAAAGTATTGTAATCAAAATCAACATTTAAACTATGCCCTGTTTTACGATCAAATTCATGTTTTAAATATACATTTCCATACAATCCACTTCTCTTGGAGTCTGTGATATTTTCAGTGACAAATATATTGTTCAGCATTGTCTCAGTGGCATCAAAAACACTTGTTCGGTTGAATCCTACGCCATCTCCTTGTCTTCCCCAAGTACGAAAAACAGTGCCTACCGTCGTCTTTTCAGTAGCATAATAATCAGCACCAAATCTTAAATTTTTAAAAGTATAGTCTACCCGATCTATATTTTTGCTTTTATACACTTCATCACCTATATACCTATCTACAATGATTGTCGTAAAATAATCCCCTTGATTGTAAGACACATTCCCGAATAGATTAATTTTACCATTACGGTAAGTCATATTTAATGAAGGATTGAGCCTATAATAATTTTCAAGACCTGCATCTACATCCGCCTGATCAAATCTACCACCACCAACAGTCACTGCAGCAGTCGCTTTAAAACCTAAATCTGCATTTCGTTTTAATACTATATTGAGAATAGGTCCACCTGATGCATCGTATTGCGCCCCTGGTTGAGTGATGAGTTCTATTTTCTCTATTTGATCGCCAGGCATATCCCTTAGTGCGGCATTCATATCGTTGTAAGGCGAAGGTTTGCCATCGATCCAGATTTGCAAGTTTTGGCTTCCGCCCAGAGTCACTTTATCTTGCATAACAACTACGCCTGGCACTTTTTGAAGAATTTCCATAGCTGTTCCCCCGGCTGCTACAGCACTATTAGCTACATTGACGACAAGTCTATCTGATTTTTGCTCTAGAAATGGCCTTTTAGCGATGATGACGGTTTCATCTAGTGTGACTCCTTTTTGTAGGAAATTGATATCAACTGTTGCCGTTTTATTTTCTGGCTTTATTTCGAAGATGTCGCTATACACATTATCATACCCTAAATAAGATGCTAGTATTCTGTATGACCCAGCACCAATATTTTCGATCAAATAAGTACCTTTTTCATCTGTCAAACTTCCTCTTACCAAGGTAGAATCCAGACTTATCAAAGAAGCTGAAGCGTAAGCTACGGGAAGTCCAGTTTCGTCTTTGACAGTTCCTTTGATGGTGATTTGGGATTGTAAATATCCAAAAGAAAATAATAGGATAAGGGTATGGATGTAATGCATAAATTGTTTTGTTTGACTTTATATAGACGTGTCAAAAATAAGATAGGTTGCAAACGGAAAAAATATAATTCTACGAAATGATCATAATTTTAGATCAGCGATGATATCATCTACGTGTTCGATACCTACAGATAGTCTGATCAATCCATCTGTTATACCTGCGGCTGCACGCTCTTCAGGTGTAAGTTTGGAATGGGTCGATGATGCAGGATGCGTAATTATGGTGCGTGTATCTCCGAGATTGGCAGATAAGGAGATCATTTCTCTAGCATCGATGAGTTTTCGTCCAGCTTCGATACCGCCTTTGAGTTCGAAACTGATCATACCACCACCAGCTTTCATTTGTTTGGCGGCGATTTCATACTGTGTATTAGAAGGCAGAAATGGATAATTCACATAAGCGACCTGACTATTTGATTCCAACCATGTAGCTATTTGTAATGCATTCTGACAGTGACGATCCATTCTGATAGCCAAGGTTTCTAGACTTTTAGATAGCACCCATGCATTAAAAGGCGACATAGATGGTCCTGCATTTTTCATGAATGGATATATTTGTTCTATGATCTTTTTATTGGAAATGATGGCGCCTCCCATGACCCTACCCTGCCCATCGATGTACTTTGTAGCAGAATGGATAGAAATATCTGCACCGAAAGCAAGTGGTTGTTGTAAATATGGTGTAGCGAAACAATTATCGACAATGAGCAGTATGCCGTGCTTTTTGCAAAATGCACTAGTTGCTTCTAAGTCTATGATGTCTAGCCCAGGATTTGAAGGTGTTTCCAGATATAGTAGTTTGGTATTTGGTTTAATCAAAACCGTCCATTGATCCATATTTAATGGATCTATGTAATCGTAAGTGATGCCCCATTTGCGGAGGTAATCATCATTGATTTTGAAGGTAGAACCTAAAACTGCTTTTGACATCAGTAAATGATCGCCACTACTCAATAATGATGCGAAAGTAGCAAAAATTGCTGCCATTCCTGTAGCTGTAGCTATACAATCTTCTCCACCTTCAAGAGCTGCCATTTTGTTTTCAAATTCTCGCACAGATGGGTTGGTAAATCTTGAATAAATATTGCCTTCAGCTTCATTAGCAAAGAGCGCTCGCATGTGTTCAGCATCATCAAACACAAAACTTGACGTGGCGAATATTGGCGTACTATGTTCGTGATGTTGCGACCTATCAGTCTGTAGACGAATGGCTTTTGTTTCAAATTTCATCTGTTCTATCTTGCTAATTTGCGAAATTGTTTGATTGCTGACAGCTCGTTATGATTAAATATCATCGCTCCATCCAGGCACCCTCACTTCAAAACTATGGGTAATTTCTACCGACTTTGCGAGCATGAGTGACACAGAACAATATTGTTCCATCGACATTTGTACTGCTTTTTCAGCTTTATCTTCCTTGACATCACCAGTGATGATGTAATGTAAATGCATTTTAGTAAATACTGCAGGTACAGCATCTGCCCGTGTGCCATCTATCTCTACAGAGATCGTTTTTACATCTTGACGCATTTTTTTGAGTAGTGTTTCCACATCTATTGAGCTACATGCAGCCGCTGCCATAAGTACTGATTCCATTGGACTTACAGCTTCCTTATTACCAGAAAATTGCATAGTTTGTCC
This sequence comes from Saprospiraceae bacterium, assembly GCA_041739205.1. Classification (GTDB taxonomy): domain Bacteria; phylum Bacteroidota; class Bacteroidia; order Chitinophagales; family Saprospiraceae; genus OLB9. The sequence goes on along the minus strand of JBGSOH010000034.1, from coordinate 7,970 downwards.
ACGTTCATTGGTTCCTTTAAAATTCAAATCACCATAAGTTGACTCTAAAAATACCTTCATTACTGTATATAATTGTTAAGTTGTTGAATTTGTGCATTTTGTGAAGTTGGAAAGAAAAATGGTACATGTAAATGATATCAATACCTTCGTTAAACCATATCTAAAATCCTTACTTTCTGGCCATTCACTACATCACAAAGGTAATACAATGAAACAATCGCACCACAAAAAATAAGAAATTAATACCCTTAACATACAGATGTAATAAAAAAGGCGTTATTTTCGCAGCCTGAATTGATTTATTATCCATAAAATACACATATGTTTACCATAAATATCTACTTAAAATTTGCCATCATTGCGATCTGCTTAGTTGGTGGAACTATTCTTTCCTTTGTCCTTGGTGTAGGCTACACTTGGATTTTCATCATAATAGGCATTATCTTTTTGATCAGTTATATCTTGCTAGGAACTGTACAGTCTGCATCAGAATTGCTTCAAGTGTCTGATTTTGAAGGCGCAGAAAAAAGATTAAATCTTACCTATTTCCCTAAATATCTTTATGTTACAAATAGAGCATTCTACTACATTCTGAAAGGTTCGCTTGCAGCTCAAAGAAAAGATAATACTGAAGCTGAAGTTTATTTTAACGAAGCGCTTGCACTAAAACTTCCTTCTGATAATGAAAAAGCAATGGTACTCCTCCAAATGGCAGGTATCCAAGCAAATAAAAATAACTGGAATGGTGCTAAAAATTACTTCTACCAAGCCAAGGGACTGAAAATCACAGAACCAACATTAAAAGAACAGTTCAAACAATTTGAAACTGCCATCAACAATCGTGGTCAGATGAAAGTTGCCCAAAGTATGGGTATGAAAACAGGTCAAATGATGATGCCGGGTGGAAAAAGAAGAAGACCTAAGATGAGATAGGAAGGGAAATCTCTGATGCGATGGCTCGAAGACATCGTATCGGTATAGCAGAATCTCAAAGAAAAACAGAGGTAGGACGTCTCATAGCCGTACCACAGCAAAATAATACCATGAAAACTTTATATATGACAAACTCAAATTTCTTTATTAAATCACTGGCAATCAGTGCTATAACATTTATAGTCTTTTTGACATCTTGTAAAAAAGATGAAGATACCAACCTTTTTAAGAATTGTGTATTGCCTTGGCCTGAACAAGAACCAATTCCGCAAGCTGACTTACCCAAAGAGATTGTAGATTTTACTTATAAAACCTTTCCAGAAGCGGATACTATATATGCTACTGTGATAAATTATTGCAATAATAAGAGACTTTATATTTATATGGATGGAACGGTCAATTACGACTTTTTGCTTTATGATAATTGTGGCGATCTCTTAGCAAAAGGTAAAACCGAAACAGATAGTAACATAAGGTCTATACTAAGCAAAAGTATAAAACAGGAACTTGGAAATGAAGCTTCTCTATATGATTCATTTGTCGTTAATTACGAAAACGGCAATATAGAGTATATTTCAGAAGTTTATTTTCTGGGAGATTCACCAAGATATTTGTTTGACAAAGACGGCAAGGTTTTGTGTAAGTTGTTTTGAGACAGTAATCATGGGTGAATCCCAAAATTACACTTAGTTTAAAATTTCTTTTGTTTTACCTCGACCATACATGTGACAAAATGAATTTTAATTTGTTTCTGTGCAAAAATAAGATACACCCGTCTATTTCCATTTGAAATTACATCTAAAAGGTAAAGAATCAAGGTAATTGCAAAAAAAAAGCAGCACCTCGTTTCCAAAGTACTGCTTTTGTATACTTATTAAATAAATCTTTTATGCGCCTATTACTTTGCCATTACTGATTTTGCCGACGATTTTATTTTTTTCTAAAAGTTGATTGATGGTTTCAGCCTTTGCCTCCAGATTTTTAATCTTCGTTTTGGCTTCATTCAGTTTGCCTTGGAGCAAGTCGAGATTTTTAATCTGAGCATTGGTAGGTTTACCTGCATAACTTAGGACTTGGCCATAGAGATTGGCAATTTTTTCTCTCAGTTGTGGTTCTGCAGAACCTACATAATTATCACCTGTGGTCACAACCAAAACTTTTCGCAAATCTTCGATCTCTTTGATATATTCATTAAGTTGGAGTTTTTTGAGCATCTTTTTATCTTTCAAACCTCCTTTGATAGATTCTGATGTACTTTGCAACTGATCTATTTTGTCCACTTCATCTGCGAGAAATTCCATCATTCTATAAAGTTCCATGGCTTTTTCATCCTTTACTTTGCGATCTTCCTCGCTATGGATGGAGCTAGGGTCATATTTTAGCACTAGGTCTTGACTGTACTCTTCTTTGCCTTTGGTGATCTTTACCGTGTATTTGCCAGCAGGCACTTTAGGCGCAGCAAATCCTCCGAATGTGAAGGTTTTGCCTTTTGCTGTTTTTGGCAATGGTAGGGTATAATTCCAAAGGACTTCATTGATGCCCTTGCTTTTGCCAGGTGCCAGATCCGCAACTTTTAAACCATTTTCATCAAAAACTTCCATCGTCATTTTGCCAAAAGTATGTCTTTTGTTCATGTAATACACGATTCTGGCTGATGTCGTAGGCGTATTACCTAGATATTCGCCTACAGCTGGAAACTCTTGAAAAGTAACATTTTCATTGATTACGGCAGGATCCAAGGTGATAAATTCAAGGTCTTTGCTTAGTAATGATTCATTGATCGCCCTGAGTGGTTTCAGGTCATCGATGATAATGACTCCTCTACCATGTGTCGCCATTACCAAAGCATCTGCGCCTTTTTGTATGGTGAGATAGTGAACAGCTACCTGTGGCATATCATTGTCAAATCTTGCCCAATTGTTACCTCCATCCAAAGATATGTACAATCCCATCTCCGTACCAAGATACAAAATATCTGGATTCAGATGATCTTCTTTGATGCACCTAGCAAACACTGGAATTTGTTCGTTAACTACTGATTTCCAAGTATTGCCACCGTCTGTGGTTTTCACCACATATGGCTTAAAATCACTCATAGTATGACCATCAAAAACGACATATGCTGTATTTGTATCAAAATTGCTTGGTTCAATAAAATAAGCCCATGTATTTTTTGGAACACCTGTAATTTTGGAAGTGACATTGGTCCATGTCTTTCCTCCATCTTTAGTTACCTGAACATTTCCATCATCTGTACCGACCCAAATGATATTTTTATCTATGGGTGATTCATTAATCGTAAATACCGTACAATGGTTTTCAGCGCCAGAATTATCAGCACTCAGTCCACCTGATGCTTCTTGCAATTGTTTTTTAGGATCATTGGTGGTCAGGTCCGGAGACATTTTAGTCCAAGTCTCCCCTTTATCATCAGAAACATGAACAAATTGACTACCTACGTATACTCTATCTGGATAATGCAAGCTGGTAGATAAAGGTGCATTCCAGTTAAACCTGAGTTTCGGATCACCTTCTTCGGCATATGGTTTTATGGTTTTAGCTTGACTTTTTGCCACATTGACTCTCCAAATGTTTTCAGCGCCCTGCATTTCAGAATACACGGTATTGGGATCATTCGGATGCGGATAAACTCTGAATCCATCACCGTATCCTACGGACGTCCAATCACTATTGCGAATACCGCCTCCTTTATTACTTGGGCCAACCCAAGATCCGTTATCTTGCAAACCACCGTACACTTTGTATGGCTTTTGATTATCTACAGACACATGATAAAATTGCGACAATGGCAAACCTTTGACCATTTCCCACACGACACCACCGTCTCTAGACCTGTACACGCCACCATCTGTACCGACAACTATATTATTAGATTCATTAGGATCAAAAATATAGTCATGAAAATCTGAATGGATGCCACCGCCTATACTTCTGAAAGTCTTACCGCCATCCTTGCTCATATATCCTTGGAGACCTGCTTTCAAAATGATGTCAGGATTTTTAGGATCGACTACTATTCTCGAAAAGTAGAAAGGTCTGATCACTAGTTCAAAATCACCATTGAGTTTTTTCCATGATGCACCGCTATCTTCAGATTTGTAGAGTCCTTTGTCAGCATCTTTTTCTGTTTCGAGTACAGCATAAACAATGGATGGTTTGGAAGGCGCTACTGCCACCGCTATTCTTCCCATTTTGCCAGAGGGAAAACCATTGTGAATCTTATTCCACGTTTTGCCACCATCTATAGATTTATATAATGCAGAATGTACTCCACCTGAATTAAATGAATATCCTGTACGTCTGAACTCCCAAAATGATGCATACAAAATATCTGTATTCATTGGGTCCATGATCAGATCTGCACATCCTGTAGTTTCATTGACATAAAGTACCTTATTCCAAGTATTGCCGCCATCTTCAGATTTATACACGCCACGTTCCTGACTATCACCCCAAAGTGCTCCCAAGACACCTACAAAAATGGTTTTAGAATCCTTAGGATGTACTATAATATTGCTAATACGTTCAGATTTTTCCAAACCCACTTTTTTCCAGTTTTGGCCACCATCGTCTGATTTGTAGATACCATCTCCAATGCTCACACTGTTTCTAGTCCATGTTTCACCCGTACCCACCCAAATCGTTTTGTCTGGGTCAGAAGGATCCACTGCAACAGAACCAATACATTGTGTGTGTTTATCAAATATCGGATTAAATGTGACTCCAACATTGACCGTTTTCCAAACACCACCTCCCGCAGCAGCCACATAATATACTTTTGAATCCTTAGGATGTGCCTCTAGGTCCACTACCCTACCAGACATGACCGCAGGACCTATTTGTCGTGCTTTAATAGCCCCAAACAGTTCGTCACCTTTTACGGGAATAGATTTTTGCCCGATAGATTGACTAATCAAGCCAATTAAAAAAGTAAATACCATTAAACCTCTCATATATAAAAAGTATAGATTGTTTTAAATTGAATACCAATAAAATTTTACAAATGTTCTTGCCTTTCGATGCACGGTAACCATTTCTACATTGGATCGCATCATGGATTAACAATATTTCACCTTCCCGATGTTATACCTAATTAGCCCCGCTTATCGATGTACTACCCACCTACTATAAGACAAGACATATTCTTTACAGATGCTATGTCTTTTATACAAAAAACAGGAAGAATTAAGCTATTACTCTGGGAAGGTAAACTCTTTGTCATCTATCTCCACATTAAATTCTATGGTATTCATCTTGATAGATGCCTGTACCTGACCATCAAATTTCTGATCAATAGAAAAAGCCATAATCACACCATTTGCCTCCTGATAATCTGACATATACGTCTCAGAAAACTTTCCTTTTGCGGGACCTTTTTTGATTTCTGATCTCACTAATATTGGAACGTAGTTTTCTTTATCAAAAAAGTAAAATGATACATTCTCCACATCTTGACCATCTATTTTAATGGGCTTTTTTGTAAGTTTAACTTTAAAACAATCTGTACCTTCTATCGTTTCACTTCCTTGAAGCTCAGCTGTATACCCTTTTTCTTTATATTTCAAAAACACCTCTGGGAAATCTGCGTATTCAGCCTTCAACATTTCACTATCTTCAGCTTCCATTTTCTCAGCCTTCATGGTCATAAAATTTGTTTGCCATCCTTCTTGCCCATCAAATGCTGGCTGTACGATCTCTTTCCCTTGGAATGTAAAAGTAAGTTTTTGTTTATTACCTTTTGAAAGCATTACGGTAGGAAAATCCATGCCTTGAGCCTTTACATTTCCTACTGATCTCATAGAGGTAACTTTAGACCATGCCTCTCTACCACCTATGTTTTCCATATATTTTTCGATGATGCCTTCTGCTGTCTGTGCTGATAACATGTATGAAGAAATCAATAATAGAAACGCAAAATAATTTTTAAAACGAGTCATTTTGTTTGTTTTGGTTGTGAAAAAATTTTTTTATATTAACACTTTAACATTCAAAACAAAAATAAGATTAAATGGTATTAATATTTCAAAAAAAAGACGAAAACGATAAAATAATGGATAAAACCCGAAAATCCATACTTACATGTTTCAACTATTGAAATACAATTATGTTTTTATCTATTTTTCTTTTCTTTTAATGAAACTGCATGGTAAGGACCTACTTCCGTATTTATAATAGGACATTGCTTAATACTATATTTTTCTTCATCTTTTAATAAGGGACCCCATTCACATGCAACTTATTAATCGCTTCTGTCTTATTGGTCACCTGAAGCTTTTCATAAATTTTATGAATATGTTGTTTGACCGTACCAGTGGTAATAGATAAAAACTGAGCAATTTCTTTATAAAGCATGCCCTTGGCTAGTAGTTGCAACAATTCCATTTCCCTAGTGGTCAGTGGCAATGCATTATTAGTGGGTTGGACTTTTTTTTCTGTAAATGTCTCAATAATTCGTCTTGCGATAGTTGGACTCATGGGTGAACCTCCTCCTGCTAACTCGCGGATGGAAGTTAGTATTTTGTCTTTTGATGCACCTTTTAATATATAACCATTTGCACCTGCTTGCAATGACCTAAAGATTTTTTCATCATCTTCATACACTGTAAACATACAGAAAAGGACATCAGGGCATTTATCTTTTAAGGTTGTGATTGCATCGATACCACTTGCCCTTGGCAAACCTATGTCTACAATGACAATATTTGCATCTTGGTGTGGAATAAACATCATGGCTTCTTCTGCGTTATAAAAAAGGTGGTCGCACACCATATCTGATTGGCTATTTATCATTGCTTGAACGGACAATGCCACATCTTTGATATCTTCAATAATAGAGATTTTGATCTTTTGAGTATTCATAGATCATTAGGATTTAAAGTTGGTTTTAATATCAGGCTAAAGATGCAAAAATATTTTGATAATCATATCATTATCTTCCTTTTTGTAAGAAATTTTCCCATCAATACTAGATATTCGTTTTTCTATATTGAAGATTCCATTTCCTTTTTCTTTCATAATTAAAGGGTCAAATCCTACCGAATATTTTTCTGTGATAACGATCTCTAAAGCAGACTGTCCTGAGATGCTAATAATGATCTCTTTTGCGTTAGAATATTTTACACTATTATTCAAAAGCTCCTTAACAACCAAAAATACGTTTCGCCTTTTCTCTCCAGAAATATTGATCTTATAATTGATATCATTTTCTAGAAAGCTATTACTTATATTATTGTCATCTAAAAACTCTAAAGCGAAACGACGAAGATAACTGATCAAACCTTGTACATTATCAAATCGACTATTCATAGCCCAAATAATCTCAGACATATTTTTGACCAAAACGGTGCTGTATGTTGCTATTTTATTTACATCTTCCTTAATACCGTTGTCAAATGTTTTTGAAACGATATTGTCACTCAGGTATTTGATCACTGTCAATCCAGAACCAAGATCATCATGCATTTCTGACGCTATTCTATTTCGCTCATTCTCCAAGTTCAATTGATTTTGGATGATGAGTTCTTGCTCACGGAGTTGGGCATCTTTTTGATTATTTTCATATTCATTTTTTCTTTTCTGATAGGAAATAAAGAACCATATCAGCAAAGCTGAAAGTACTAATGGCGAAATAAACGCACTTATAATCATTAATTCTTCTTCATGCATAATGCAGTCCCTAAGTAACCTAAATTTAACAAAACATTTGAAAAAATAATCAACAATGGGTACAAATTTGACTCAGAGTTAATTAAAAGTTTATCGGGAAATGCAAATATGGTCAACGATGAAAAAAACAAAAGTAAAATCCCCAAAGAAAAATAAAATATTGGAAGCTTTGTGATATCAGTCAAGTATTTACTCTCTAATGATCCTTTGAAAAATATAAATATTAGAAGTGAAATAATAACAAGGCCAATCAAATAATAATTCTTAAAACTTGTAAACATGTCTTCGTTAGTAATCACATAAATGACGTAAATGATCCAAATAACAGCAACTAAAACAATATATTTTGA
>JBGSOH010000701.1:0-5186 GCA_041739205.1 Saprospiraceae bacterium | reverse complement strand
GCTACTTTCGTCTGAGTATTTTATTTTTGATAATATATTTATAATTTTTACAGAATTTACTTTTGTTCTGTTTCTAAATTGTTCGTTAAAATCTTCTTGTCTCATTTTCAATGTTTTAAATTTTAAATATAATATTAATGTTAAATTACAAATACCAAAAATTTTTCCATATTGTTACCCGATCACGAGATCATAGATCACCCGATCACCGATCACCGATCACAGATTTCCCCCTACGTCCAACGCTCTCTTCAAAGCAGCCAACTTATTATGCACTTCTTGTAATTCACTTTCTGGTACACTGTCTATGACAATGCCTGCTCCGGATTGGTAATGCAACTGACCATTCATGCTCAAAAACGAACGAATGATGATCGCATGATTTAAGTCTCCATTGAGTTTAATCATACCGAGTCCACCACCATAAAATGAGCGGGCTGTAGGTTCGTAAGTATCAATGAGTTGCAATGCTTTGTATTTTGGTGCTCCTGATAAAGTTCCAGCGGGAAAAGTATCTGCAAAAACCTGATAACCAGAGATACCTGCTTTGATTTTACCCACTACCTTGGAAACCAAATGTATCACATGACTGAAAAACTGCACATCCTTATACTTAGAGACAGTGACTTCCATACAATTTTTGCTTAGGTCATTTCTTGCGAGATCTACAAGCATAATGTGTTCTGCATTTTCTTTTGGATCGTCTAGTAATTTCTGTGCCAACAGTTGATCTTGTGTGTAATCTCCTGTGCGTCTGAATGTTCCGGCGATAGGGTGAATCTCTGCTTTACCTTCATGTACTACCATCTGAGCTTCAGGAGATGAACCAAAAATACGATAACTGCTGTAATCATAATAAAATAAATATGGACTAGGATTGACAGATCTTAATGCACGATAGACGTTAAATTCATCACCTCTGAATGATTGGGAAAATCTTCTAGACAAAACCATCTGAAACACATCTCCACGCTGACAATGAGACTTCGCTTTTTTAACGATATCGAGATAATAATCATCGGTCATATTACCACTTTCTTCACCAATTTTACTGAAAGGGTAGGTCTGATGATCTTGACGGCTGATGATACTAAGGATTTTGTCCAAAGTGCTCCCTTGTCCTTCTACTTCATTTTCAATAAGATACAATTCGTCATAAAAATGATCAAAAGCAATGATGTATCTAAAAAAGTCATATCTCAAAGCTGGAATACCATAATTTGGTTTACCTGAATCAAACTTTAGACCTTCAAATTCCTGAACCATATCAAAACTAGTGTATCCAAAAACACCATTAAATCGATCGTTTTCGATATTTTTTGTTTTTATGGTATCTAATAAAATTTGAATGGCTGTCGTGGCATTTTCAGTAATATTTGATTTTACTTCATTATGTAAATGATCTTTGAGTTCATATTGCTCATTTACATATTTTAAAGTAAGTAATGGGTCAAAACAAATAAATGACTGACTATCTTCTTTGCTTGAGTAGTCTGAACTTTCTAAAAGCAAAATCTCTGGAAAATGTTCCCTTAGCTTGAGAAATAAACTCACAGGTGTAGTCAGATCAGAAAGCATTTTGACGGAATGAGTATGTATGTTTATCATTTTATAAATTCAATTTTTTTAAAAAAAAAGCGGCTTACCAGGAATCTGATAAGCCGCTTATATCTATTAATACAAAATGATTAGCTACTCAACTTCCTGATTTGAGAGTTAGAATATGCCACCAATTTGTATTTTGAAAAATCATTTAATTATTATTTTGATGCAAAGAAAAGGAGTTTTTTATAATTCAATGAGATTTTAGTGAATATTTTTTCAATTTAATCTTTTATAAATGAAAAAGACTTGATCGCGTGATCAAGCCTTTTATTAATTATGTGTGGATATCGACTATTATGTTGTTATTCCATATCATCTTCATCATCGTACTCTTCTGGTTCGTCATCTGCAATCATATCGAGATCTTCATCATCTGAGAAAGAGTCATCATCTTCATCATCTATACCAAGTTCAGCTTCATCAAGTTCTTTGATAACATCCAATTCTGAGAATATTTTGTCAAGATCATCATCGTCAAGATCAGCCGATGTCGATTTGCTTACTGAAGGTTTTTTGATTACTTTAGTGATGATAACTGGTTTTTTAGGTTCAGCTTTTCTAGCTGGTTTGCCATCATCTTCATCTTCTAGATCATCAAAACCACGTTGTTTGTCTTTTGGTACCACTTGAATATCCTTCATTTCAGACTGAGTCTTAGCTATTACTGATTTGGTGGTGGTAGGAACAGCTAGCAAACGCTTTTTCTCTATCAATTCACCTGAAACCACACAAATACCATAAGATTTATTATTAATCCTAATCAATGCGTTTTCAAGATCCTGAATATACTTTCGCTGATGGTTTGCCATATTGTTTAGCATCTCCACTTCAGATTGGATAGAAGAGAAGTCTGTGATATCCTTAGCGAAATCATCGTTATTATTTTCAGTAATATCTTTGAGTTGCTCCTTCAGATTTGCATATTGCTCTCTGGCTTTATCTAATTTTTTATCGATAAGGTCTTTGAATTCTTTCAATTCATCGTCACTATATCGTGTTGTTACATTCGTTGGTGTAGACATAAATCTATTATTTCTTAAAATTTGGTGCAATATTAGACCTTAAATATCATATTACAAAAAAAAGTTTCATGTTAAATGTTTTTTTTATCAAATATTAACATAATGACAGTCCAAATATGCTTTAATAGTTACATTATATCATTAACTATGGATTTCTCAAATTCTATTTAAAAGAATATACCAATTTGAAAACAATTTTTCCTCTCATTATATATGTAGTAAATGGCAATACACCTAATAAAATATTACAGTTAAATATATGTCTTTGAATGTGATTTTATTAGTTAAAATATGTATTATCTTTGCGCCTTATGAGATTAAAGAGCCTTCAGATTAAGGGATTTAAAAGTTTCGCCAATGATACCATCCTCAATTTTAATGAAGATGTCATAGGTGTGGTCGGTCCTAACGGGTCGGGCAAATCCAATATCGTAGATGCTATCAGATGGGTACTTGGTGAACAAAAAAGCAAAGAGTTACGTCTGGAGTCCATGTCTGATGTCATATTTAATGGTACAAAAACAAAAAAAGAAGCAGCGACGGCTATGGTTGCGCTTACTTTTGAGAATACTAAAGGCATTCTACCTACAGAATATCAGACAGTTACTATATCTAGAACGCTTTATAGAAGTGGAGAATCTGAGTACAGACTAAATAATGTGGTCTGTCGGCTTAAAGATATCAATTCTTTATTCTTAGATACAGGAATTGGGTCCAATTCTTATGCCATCATAGCGTTAGGCATGGTGGACGACATACTTGCTGATAAAGACAATGCTCGTCGTAGGATGTTTGAACAAGCTGCTGGTATTTCCAAATATAAAATCCGAAAGCGTGAGACTTTGTCTAAACTCAAAAGTGCAACTGAAGACCTAAACAGAATAGACGATTTACTTTTTGAAATAGAAGGAAACCTAAAATCTCTCGAAAAACAAGCCAAACGTACCCAAAAGTATCTGGACCTAAAGGCCGAATACAAGGAACTGAGCATCAAACATGCCGTTTTTTCTATTCAACACTTAAAACAAAAATATAAGGGTATATCAGATCAACTCGTAAGAGAACAAGATCAATATAGAGAAAATGATGTCATACTTTATAAACATCAAGCAAATCTTGAAAAAGAGAAAAAAGCCAATGCAGACAAAGAAATAGCACTCAGTGATCAGCAAAAACGTCTCAATGAAATGGTCTATCAGATTAGAACACGTGAGGGCGAAAAAGGATTGTTGTCACAAAAACTTGGATTTAAAAAGCAAAACAAAGAGCAACTCATCAAAGTCATTGCGGATAATGAAGGTGAATTGCAGAAGACTTTAGTAGAATCAGAAGCATTAAATATTCGTCTTCAGAATGAACTAGCCTTAGAAGAAGTGCTAAAACAAACCTTGCTGAAGTCTAAGGAAGTATATGATGCGACAAAGCTTGAATACAATGCTGCTAAGGTAAGTTTTGATATCAAACAAAAAGAAAAACAAGAGATTGAACGTCAAGTTTTTGATCTTGAAAAAAATATTGCCATCCACAAGAACTCTATCGAGAATAACGAACGAGATATCCAAAGGATTAATGACACACTTCTTTCCAAAGAACAAGAGTTTTTAAGGGCGAATGCTACTGTAGAACAATTGTCATCGACTTTTACGGGTAAAGAGGCAGAGCTCAACATGCTCCAAGAAACTGAAAATGGTCGAAAACAACGTGTATCAGAGTTAGAAAGTAGGAGAGACAAACTCCAAGACGAACTAAATAAGATCAATAGAAACATCGACTCCAAGCAAAATGAATACGATCTACTCAAGAGTATGATTGATAATTTCGAAGGATTTCCAGAGTCTATCAAGTTTTTGAATGATCATTGGCGTAAGGATTTGACCATTTTATCTGATATTCTAGATGTTCAGGAAGCTTACAAAGCGCCTATTGAGTTATATCTAGAGCAATATCTGAATTATTTTGTGGTGGAAAATATGGGTGAAGCGATACAAGGTATTTCCCTACTCAAAAACTCGCAAAAAGGTAAAGCAAACTTTTTTCTCCTTGATAAAATAAAGCCTAGAAAGAGTACAAAAGTAAATGTAGAACAACTCATTCCAGCTGCTGATGTGGTTAAGGTGCAAAGTAAATATCAAATTCTTTTGGATGCTATCTTGGGTGATTGTTTTGTATATGATGGCGAAATCGAACAATTGTCAGATGTAAATGAAAATGTGACCATCATATCATCTACAGGTACATTTTTAAAGTCAGGATATAGTATTTCAGGTGGTTCAGTAGGACTATTCGAAGGAAAAAAAATAGGTAGGAAACAAAATCTTGAGAAGCTAGCTGAATTTCTGGAAGAAAATAATAAAATTAAACTTGAACATAATACAGAGCTAGAAAAAGTCAGAAGTGAATTGACCAAAGTGAAAGCGACTGACCATGTTACTAGTATAGAAAAGATAAAGAAAGAGTTACAAAATATTGACCAAGAACGAATTAAGTTCAGTCACCAGATAAATTCGTTTAATCAGTTAAAGACCGAAAGTGACCAAAAAATAAAGGTAGCAAAGGATC
>JBGSOH010000693.1:0-15688 GCA_041739205.1 Saprospiraceae bacterium | reverse complement strand
AATATTTTAAACACTTAACCAATACTGATGGCTATTAAGAGATTATGCTTGGATTAAGACCCCATGTTTTAAAAAGTTTTTCATTATTTGATACGGGGAAAATTAGTCCTATAAATTGATGCGTTTCAAAAGAAAACAAATAGAATTATCAAGGAATTAGAGAACATATTGTTATAGATGCATTGAAGACAGTTTTGTGAATAAATAGGAATCGAGGTAAAACTCAACTGTTGGCAGAAATATTAAAAAAACAGATCATTTAATCGTACAAAATAAAATTTAAATACAATGATAAACAACGGTAAAGCTAAAATTGAAAAATCATTAGGTGGCTTAAACATAATCATTCCATCAAAGAAAAATTGGTTTGCATTATTATTTGGGACAGTTTGGATGGGTGGATGGTTTTTTGGTTTTGTGAGTGCTTCAGACATTCTTTTCTCAGCAGGGACTGGTCATTCAGGGGCAGATGGATTTATGACTTTTTGGTTAATCGGTTGGACAATAGGCGGACTTGCAATTACAACGATCTTACTATGGGGCTATTTTGGAAAGGAGAAGTTTATTACAGACAGAAATGAAATTATTTTTGAAAAGTCTGTATTTGGAATTGGGATAAAAAATAGACTTGAAATATCAGCATTAAAAAACTTTCGAACTGAGATGGGCAATGACAACTTGTTTGGTGGAAATCGTTGGGCATTTTGGGGACTTGGATCAGGAAAAGTTAAGTTTGACTACGGATTTAAAACTTACTCATTTGGCCTTGGAGTTGACGATGCAGAAGCGAACTACATAGTAGGCGTTTTAAAAGTTCATTTTAAAGAACAGTAGATTGAAAGATTGGAGCTAAACAAAAATGCCTGACCAATATTACTACTGTGCGTTCGATCTTAGCAATGCGTGATAGGTAGAGTGTGTCTAGCAGACGACTTATCTCGTCCAGCGGGATACATTGTAGGAAGTTTTTGCAATAGAGGAGAATCTATTGATGTAGCTATAAATAGATGCTTAAGAATGATAGGCTATAGACATTTGATTGGCCAGCTTAGTGATATAGACAATTAAATTTGGGTTACCAGTAGTGATTAATCTTTTTTTTCATTACATTTGTATTCTACCTGCGGCAGGTGACAGCAGCTATACTTGGATGTTGTGTATCGGCTGGAATATTTAATAGTTTGACTAAAAATAATTTATTATGACAAATACAAAAGAAAACGTAGTTTGGATAACAGGAGCTTCTTCAGGTATTGGCAAAGCTATGGCCTTTGAGTGGGTAAGATTAGGATATAAAGTGGCATTATCTGCCAGGCGCAAAGAATTATTAGAAGAGATTGTTCTTGAGATTAAGAATTCGGGTGGTGAGGCATTAGCAGTTCCTGTTGATATTATGGAAGAAAAATCAATTGATAATGCTGTTCAAAGTATAATCGAAAATTGGGGACGTTTAGATGTTGCTGTTGCCAATGCCGGATTTGGTGTTTTTGGAAGTTTAGATAAGTTGACAGCAAAAGATTGGAATAGACAATTACAAGGTAATGTCACTGGATTAGCCTTGACGGTAAAATACGCTCTGCCACATTTGAAGCAAAACCGAGGTCGCATAGGTTTGGTGGGTAGTGTAGGCGCTTATCTACCCAATCCTAATGTCGGGGCCTATGGCGCATCAAAAGCAGCTGTAAATTCAATTGGCCTGACCTTACAGGTTGAATTAATGGGTACTGGTGTGAGTTGCACTACTATTCATCCTGGATTTGTAGTGTCGGAGATTGCTAGGATTGATAATGAAGGCGTTTGGCATCCAGAACGACTAGACCCACGTCCAGTAAATTTAATGTGGCCTACAGATAAAGCTGCGAGAGTTATGGTGAAGGCAATCATAAAGCGGAAAAGAAATTACATTTTCACAACCCACGGTAGAGTTTTTGTTTGGTTGCAATGTTGGTTTCCAAGCTTGTTGAGATCTATTGTTTCAAAAGGTCCAAAACCAGAATAAAATAAAATCGACTAGCATCAGCATAACTGTATACGCCACAATTCTAAATGTTTATTAAGGATTATTGATCTAGAAATAGGTAATCATAAAATTAGTTTTACATGATTGGAAAAAGCATTCTAACTTTAGTTTTTATTTTTAATATGCTGAATCTAAAGGCAGATCCAGGTTATTTTGATTTATTTAGAATAAAGTATAAAGGGGAGATTTACTTTTATACCACTAATTGCAATGGAGTGATAAAACCTGATTTATGTTACTACAACCAGAATGATAAATACATAAACACAACTTACGTGATATTAGATGAAGGCTTAAATCATTTAGATTCTGTTGTTTTATACAAGAAACTTGACAAAGTCGGCATAAGTAAATTGAATAATTTGAAATTTGATGGAGACGGTCACGTTTATAACTTTAGCAATCCTTTTAAATTTAGTCCGAAAGATATAATTGGTAATTATCAAATTATTGATGCAAGAAATGTTCATTCTTCTGGTCAAATTGACCCAATTTCTAGACTTAGGGAAGATGATCAATTTAGGATAGATGATAACACATATCAGCTACTATTTTCAGTACCAGGCATTGAAGCTTGGGAGTATCACTTTTATGCAATTAAAAATCAATTTGATGAATATACCATTCTTAAAATTAAAAAGCTAGTAACGAACAGCCAGAAAGAAAGGTCGAATTTTGATTTATCTTTACTTAAGGTATTTGAAGAAGGAATAATAATTCTTTGTGATTGTTATGAATAGGGATTTTACTTGGTACATTCCCTTTTAAAGAAGTGAAAGTCAGTTTGAATCCTTATTTAGGTGACGCAGATCAAATCATTGTATTTTTAATCCTTTTGCCTGAAACAACTGGTAAAGTCTATATTGATGATATTTCGCTGAAGGTAGAGTATAAGATTTTATTGGTTTAAGGTTTTTTACACTTGGTTATATTTTTAAATAAAATGATGGTTTCAATTAAAAAAGAAGTTTTGCTATAATTGAAATTACATTAATGCCAGAAGAAGTTTTATACCTTATAACTTTCTCTAAACTTATTGACTTCCACAGAGTTACTATTCATATTATTCATGAATAAGAATAAATAGAAATTCCCTTGGAAACAGAAAAATATGATGTCGTCATTATCGGGGCAGGACCAATAGGTCTTGCATGTGGTATCGAAGCGCAGAAAGCAGGGTTATCTTATGTCATCATTGAAAAAGGATGTCTGGTCAATTCTATCTACCATTATCCTAGTAATATGACTTTTTTTTCTACTTCTGACAAACTAGAAATAGGTGATGTCCCTTTTATTTCACACCAACCAAAACCAAATCGCCCAGAAGCACTCGAGTATTACAGAAGAGTTTGTAGTAGCTGGAAATTACATGTGCGTTTGTACGAAAAAGTGACTAAGATAAATCCAAATGATCATGGACATCAAATCATCACAGAAAAGACAACGTACCAATCAAAGTCATTGGTATTGGCTTTGGGATTTTATGATCGCCCTTTTTTACTGAATATTCCAGGAGAGTCATTACCGAAAGTAAAACACTATTATGATGAGCCACACCCATATTTCGGTCAGCATATTGTAGTTGTAGGCGCAGCAAACTCGGCGGTAGACGTAGCACTCGAGACATGGCGTAAAGGAGCTTTTGTCACTATGGTCGTAAGGGAATCAGAGATCAGACCATCTGTCAAATATTGGTCTAGACCTGATATCATCAATCGTATCGCTGATGGATCAATCAAAGCATTTTTTAATGCTACATTGCAAGAAATCACCCAAGACGAGGTAGAAATTCAGACTTTAGATGGCCCTATTAAGCTTAAAAACGATTTTGTACTAGCTATGACAGGTTACCAACCTCCATTTGAGTTTATGGAGTCCATAGGCATCACATTTAATGATGATGAATATCGTACACCTTTTTACAATGAGGAAACGATGGAAAGTAATGTCCCCAATTTATATCTAGCTGGCGTGGTATGTGGTGGTTTAAAAACCAATAAATGGTTTATAGAAAACTCTAGGGTTCATGCAGCGTTAATTATTGGTCACCTTAAACATAAATTACAATAAGGATAGTCATAAAGTCAAAACATAAAAAAAATCCCTGAAGGCCTTTTGAGCGTTCAGGGATTTTTTATTTTTATTATGTATGCATTACTTACATGCCCGCTTTAGAAGCAAAGTTTTTATTCACTTCAGCTACGATGGCTTCTGTTGCATTTACTAACTGATCTTCAGTCAAAGTAGAAACATTAAAAGCTAGCATAAATAAATAGTCATTATTTAGATTCCAATATGCTTTACCTTGCTCAAAAGAATAAGCTCCAACAGTATTTCCTG
The DNA here is from genome assembly GCA_041739205.1 of Saprospiraceae bacterium. GTDB lineage: Bacteria > Bacteroidota > Bacteroidia > Chitinophagales > Saprospiraceae > OLB9. The sequence goes on along the minus strand of JBGSOH010000693.1, from coordinate 11,328 downwards.
ATTTGAATTTCTTAAAAATAGAAGGATTATCATTACCCATCACAGTCTCTCCATCAGTCAACTTAGAAGATACAAATTTAGAAATATACTCAGGATATTCGCTATAAACTGGATTTGTCAATATTTGTATCAAGATACCTGCATTAGGTGTAGCAGGGTCGTCCCATTTAAAGAAACATGATCTTGTCGTAAGGTTACCTGGATAATCAGCTTCTTTTATATTTACGGAAGCACCTGCTATGCTTAATATTTTTTGAATTTCAGCTTCGCCGATCATCTCACATGCAGAAGGGATTTTAAGATCTTTAGGATCTTTGGCAGGCACGGTCACAGGTTTCATGGTCATATCGGCAGGGCTGACAGAATTGTTACCATTGTCATTTTTACAACCGAAGACTGCAACTAAAAGTAAGATAAAAGCTACATTTCTCATATTATAATGTATTAAAGGTCATTGAATTTATAAATAACTAGCAAACTCGATTAACCATGTTGTGAATAGAATGATTAAATTTTAATGCAAAAGTAATAATAAATTACATTTTAGTATAATATGTAATGAAAAAACGATAGATTTTTTAAACATTACTATCTTTTTACAAAAAAAAACTTCTCTAGTTAAATGTTTGTAGCAGGTTTGTCTTTTATAGTTTTTAAAATCACCATCACGACCATATATAATATGAATGCCACAGTACCTCCAGCAAAACCAATAATAAACTCTCTCACTATACTATGCAAGGTAGGCAGCGCATAATGTAAAAAGTCAATGTAGTGTACAAATATACCGCCAGCTACCATCAGTAAAGCGATAGTCCCGACTACAGCCAAAATCCTAATAATAATAGGCAACATCTTAATTAAAAAATTACCTAAATGCAATAAAATTGAATTTTTGCCTTTGGACTTTGAAATTAACATCAATCCAAAATCATCCATTCTGACGATCATTGCCACAAGGCCATAAACACCGACCGTAGCGAGTAATGCTACAAATGTCACTGTCATAATCTGAATACCTAATGACTTATCTAGCACCGTTCCCAATGCAATGATCACGATCTCTACCGAAAGGATAAAATCGGTTGTAATGGCAGATTTTATTTTTTCTTTTTCTTTATCATCTAGATCGTCATCTTCTTCGGTATTCACTGGTGGAACTTGAGTTTCAGCAGCCTTTTCTACTTCTTTATGAAAAATGTACTCATAAATCTTATGTACACCTTCATATGCAAGATAGAAACCACCCAGGATCAGGATATACTCGATAAGCACAGGCAAAAAGTAACTCAAAACAAAGACAATCGGCAGGATGATCAGTTTATTGATAAAAGATCCTTTTGTGATAGCCAACAAAACTGGAAGTTCTCTTGATGACACAAATCCAGTTGCTTTTTCTGCATTGACAGCAAGATCATCTCCTAAGATGCCAGCTGTTTTTTTGGTAGCTATTTTACTCATCATAGCTACATCATCCATCAATGCAGCCACATCGTCTAGTATCGCAAATATTCCTGATGCCATGTTTTATTTTTGGGGCAAAAATACGCCGTTTTCAAAATACCTTAAAGGAACTGTTTAATATCAAAAGAATACGACTAGTCTTCCAAAATTTCAGGTGCCATTCCCATACTACTAAATCCACCATCATGGAATAAATTCTGCATGGTCACGTATCTTGTAAGGTCTGAGAATAAACTCACACAATAATCTGCACACGCGTCTGCGCTTGCATTTCCGAGTGGTGACATTTTATCTGCATATCCGAAGAAATCGCTGAATCCCTTCACACCTGAACCCGCAGTTGTTACGGTAGGAGATTGTGAAATTGTATTGACACGTACATTTGCTTTTTTGGCATAATGATATCCAAAACTTCTTGCAAAACTCTCTAATAAAGCTTTGGATTCTGCCATCTCACTATAGTCAGGGAAGGTTCGTTGAGCCGCAATATATGTCAATCCTACCACAGATCCCCATTGATTGATAGCGTCCTGTTTGAATGCTGTCTGAAGGACTTTATGGAATGATATCGCCGATACATCGAAGGTAGTTTTCATCCATTCGTAGTTGAGGTCTGTGTAATCTTTTTTCTTTCTCACATTGACAGACATGCCTATAGAATGTAATATAAAATCTAGCTTTCCGCCAAGGATTTCCTGAGATTTGGTCATTAGGTTTTCTAAGTCTTCGATACTTGTGGCATCAGCAGGTATGATTTCGCAATTGAGCTTGGTCGCAAGTTCATTAATTTCACCCAAACGCATAGCTACAGGTGCATTTGTGAGCACTATTTGAGCGCCTTCTTCTACACATCTTTCTGCTACCTTCCATGCAATTGATTTTTGATCCAATGCACCAAATATGATTCCTTTTTTGCCTTGTAATAGACCGTGTCCCATTTTTTGAATATTTTACTTGGGCACAAAGATAAATAATTAAATATAATATCTAGTATGACTTTCACCAAATCACTCGATGACACTTTCGCTACCTCACTCGACCACTATATTTTTGTCATCTACATCAGACATTGTTTTGGCTATTTTGTCGATGTTAAGACTATTTGCCATAGCGTTAAATATTTCGTAGTAAGTATTTTTGTTATCATATAGATCTTCATGATTTCCTTGTTCGGCTACACGTCCTTTATCTAGTACAATGATATTTTCAGCATCTATGATCTGAGAGATACTGTGCGAAATGATGATCACGGTTCTATCTTTTTTGATCGCATCGAGACTTAGTTTTATTTGTTCTGTAGCTATTGCATCAAGACTAGCAGTTGGTTCGTCAAGAAAGATGATAGCTGGATCTTTTAGGAATAATCTTGCGATGGCGATTCTTTGTTGCTGTCCACCGGAAAGCAGATTAGCTTGTGAATTGTATCCATTAGGCAATTCTATGATTTGGTCGTGAATGTAAGCTTGTTTAGCAGCATGGATGATTTCTTGATCTGTTGCCGCTGGATTTCCATAGCCAATGTTTTCAGAAATGGTACCTTTAAATATGTGGTTTTTCTGGAGTACTAAACCTATGTTTTTTCTCAGGTGTGTGGTGTCATATTCTTGTAGATTGACATTGTCAAGGATAATTTCCCCTTTTGTGGGTTGATAAAATTTATCCAATAAATTGATCAGTGTACTTTTGCCTGCACCACTTAAACCTACGAGCGCAGTGATTTTATTTGGTGGAATGACCATAGAAACATCATGCAAAGCTTTGGTCCCATTTGGATATTCAAAATCTGCATTTTTAATTTGTATGTTACCGGTTATTTTTGTTGGGATATAAGTACCTGTTGATTCCGTTTCATTTTCAGCATCTAGGATATCAAAAAAACCTTCCGAATATATAAGGGCATCATTGACTTCATCATAGATTCTGTGCAACTGACGAATGGGTGCAGATACATTGTTGAATAACATGATGTGAAACATGATCGCACCGATACTCATGGTGCCGTTTAGGACAAAATAGGCTGTTAGAATGATGATGATAACCACACCTATTTGCTCTAGAAAACTTTTGACACTGTCAAACACAAAACTAAGTTTTCTCGTTTCCATTTGATTTTCAGTCATTTCATATTGGATGGATTTGTGTTTGTCCGCTTCATGTGTTTCTCTGACAAAAGACTTAATTACTGTGATTGACTCGATCAAACCAATAATGCCATTGTTTTTTGTCTCTCTAAAACTTCGCATTTTACGACGGAAACCACTTAGTTTTTTAGCTTGCAACTGGCCAATAAAAAAGTACAAAGGCACGATACAAAGGCTGACAAGACCAACATAAAAATTGGCAGTAAACATGAATATCAAGGCCACAATAGCATTAGCAAATAAGGGTAGGATATCGATAAAAAAGTTTTGTACCAATCTAGTCAAACTTGAGATACCCATGTCGATTCGAGTTTGTAACTTGCCACTTTCATTGTCAGGAGAAGTGTAAAATGACATTTTGTAGGTGAGGATTTTGTCTACTATAGCCTGAGAAAAATCTCTTGAAATTAGTATTCTTAGCTTTTCTCCATAAAATTTTTGCCCATACTGAATGATGGAATACAAAACTTCCTTGGACAATAAAATGGCACTTATCGTAAATAATAATGAAAATCCTTCTGCAAGAGACTTGTGCTCCACCATAAGATAATTGATTTCATCTACGGTATAGCGGAGTACATGCGCATTTACTTGAGCTGCAAACGAACCTACCACGGTCAGTATCAAAGTCCAAATAACCAGATTTTTATATGGACTAACGAAGCCATAAATTTTCCTAAAAAGGATAGATAAAGTCAAATTGTATATTTATTAATGAAATAATAAAAGCTTTCTATAGTTAAGTATAGAATGAAACACACTTAAAATATGAGAACAATCTAAATTTAAATCTTCATATCATGCTTAGATTGGACCTTACCCTTAATCTTAATCTCAATTTTAACCTTAACCTTAACCTCAATCTCAACCTTAACCTAAATCTTAACCTCAACCTTATCTATTAAAGATTTCTGATAATCTGAAGGTAATGCCATGTGTCCTGAATCCTGACTTATCAAAAGCCCAAGTATAATCTACATCGAAAATCGGTACGGGTCCGATTCTGAAGTTTTCTAAACCAACTGCCAATTCTATATACTCGCCATTTGTGGGTTCGTACATGGCAGATGCTGCTACGATCATCTTTAAACTTGTTTTATTGAGTAATGGGATTTTGTCAATAATGTATCCATTAAAGTGGTGACGGAAATTTACTAAACCATAATATCTGTTTGAACTATAGCTATAATATGGCATAAGGTTGAAGCTCGCAAGGTCGGGTGAAATCGGAATATACGATTCATTACCTATAGGGTGGAAAAAATCGCCAAAGAAGGAAGGTGATCCACCCAGGAATGTTCCATACTCTACGTTATAACTAAAATAACCCAATAATTTAGCCCGCACATACCTGTCTCTGAGTCTGAATGAAAGTTTATTAAATGAACTAGCGTTATCATCTAAAGCCATCCCCATGGTGTAATCAATTTCGATATTTGGCCAGTCGGATACATCTCTGACTTTTACATTTGGATAACTGCTATATCTCTGAAAAGGTCTTATTAGCAAGTTCAGGTGATTTCGGATGTATTTATTTTCGGCATAATATTCCGATCCGAAATCTGTTCTCGGAATATTTTCTTCATAGACTAAGTCTTTTTTCCTAAAACTGTAATTCGTTGTATTTAACAATGGTTTTCTGTGAGCATATTCTGTGGAAAAATCGATGTAAATACCATTTGATATTTCTTGACGATATCCTGCTTTGACGAAATTATTTTGAAATAGACGTATGCCATTTAACTTGTACATCAATGATCTCCAAGTGTTGTTTCTTTCTGTAATAGGTTCGTTATCATCAAATTGTTGATTTCTTCTACCTCCAGATACATGTAGATGACCGAGAGTCGGATTATCAAATCTGTATTCCATTTCTAACCAAGGTTTCAGTATCTTATCTGAAAATCCGTATTCTATATTTGGGGAAATGGACAGATTGCGATAGGTGGAATCCGACCATTGCCACTTAGCAGCAAGATTAAGTTTGTATCCTTCTACAGCATTAAATCGGATACTGGAGATCGGACTAGGAAATGAAACAGATCGATTTTCGTATGAATTATTCCAAGTATAACCCAACAGTAAGTTCAGAAATTTGAATTTGTTGCCAACTCTATCCACAGAATCCATGTAAGACTTAGAATTCCATATTCTACTTAATGAGTCCTTCCTGATATAATCTCTTTCTTCTTCCATCGTGAGTGGAATAGGACGCTCAGACTTCCAGAAAGCGGTATCTTTATTAAGTGCTGACTGCTCCACTCTGAATTTTTCATTATTGACAAATATACTTGAAAGGTCTTTTTCTATTTCATATTTCGAAAAAATATAGGAAAATACTCCACCCATTTTAAATCCAAAAACACCTGCTTTAAAATCTATCACCTGACTGAAAAGTCGCCAAGTGTCAGGTTTTTTGACAGGTACAAAAATCTGTCTTAGATTAATGGTGTCAAGGAAACTGCTCTTTAGCGAGTTGCCATAAAACTGTACATCAAGACTCTGGATATTCCATAAATTTTCTACAATGTAGATGTGCCCACGCAGTAATGGAGCATTATTTGACTTCGGTATGACTTTTATTTTATTGATCGTCAGTCCATCACTATCGATGGTTGTTTTTTCGAGTATATAATTGTAGTGAGATAGTGCATTGTCAGCAATCGGAGAGACGATTGATCTGCCAAAACTCATGTACTCATCATACATATCAAACGAAAACATTGAAAATTGATTGGCCGTAAAAAGTGAGTTTTCGCCTGATGTCACAGATGAAAGCATGACTTCTTTGGTCTTATTAGGCTTTGTAAAATAGTATTTTGATTTGGACTCAGAAAGATAAATGATGCCTTGTCTTGATGTATCTAATACGCCACCCATATCTCCTATATCTTGACCGAAAACCGCTTCAGGTGCGTCTGTTATCTTGACCGACCCTTTTACGTATAGATCAGCTTCAAAACTATTCACTTGATTTTTATAGTAGCTTCTTTTCTGTATAGCTTTTCGTATGATGGCATAAGCAGGATCTTCACGATTGGCAGATATGGTGAGTTCTGTTACAATATTATCATCAGGTTCGAGCGCGATATTGTGTTTTTGTTTTTTACCGTTATAAGTGATTTTTAAAGATTGTTTTTTATATCCGACGTATTGGAAGATCAAATTGTAAGTCCCATTTTCTTCTAGTGCTAACTCATAAAATCCCTCCACATTACTCACAGTTCCACTAGATGTATTTTCTATGTAAATGGTAGCATAGGGTAGGGTATCACCTATTGAACTTGTGATATGTCCTACGATTTGACCAAAACTATTTATACTACAAAAAAATAAAATTATAAAGTACAGGGATCTAATCATGGATGATCATTGATGTTTTATGGTTATGTCAATCACTGAGAATACTTCATTAGATTAGGATACAAACCCAAGTTTCAAAAAAGTAATATGACAATATAACGTCTTAAAAGTTTGAAATGTATTTTAACTATTGAAATATTTATTCAGATGAATGTTTCTCAAAAAAATCTACTATCTGCTTTTCATTCCAATAATACTGTGTCCCAAAGGTAGTAAATCCTACGTGACCACCATATTTTGGTGTCAATAAATATAAGTTGGGATTGTTTTTGGCACTTTCATATGGAAAAGATGCTTCAGAAAGGAAACTATCATCAAGCGCATTTATCATCAAAGCTGGAATAGATATGTTTTTTAAAAATGGTAAGGAACTACACTGTAGATAATAATCTTTGGCATCTTTAAATCCATGAAGTGATGATGTGTAATATTCATCAAAATCCCACAGTGTCTTCAACTTCTGAAGATTTGAAAGGTCAACTAAGTCAGGGAAACGTTTGTTTTTTTCAATCAATTTTAATTTAAGTGTTTCCAAAAAACGTTTTTCATATAAATGATTTTGACATTCCATGATTCTTACACTTCCACCTTCTAGATCACATGGTACTGATGTGCCAGAAGCTGCAATAATTTTTGGCGAAAGTATATACTTTTTATCACCTAAATATTTCATAGTGACATTACCTCCCAAGCTGAAACCTGATATAGCTATTTCATCGTATTCACTTTCGATTTTGGTTATAAAATGATGTAAGTCTTCCGTAAAGCCGCTATGGTACATCTTGAGTTGTTTGTTCATTTCACCACTGCAAGACCTGAAGTTAATGGCTGCTACATCCCATTGGTGATCTAATAAAGCCTTTGTGTTTCCCACTATGTATTGTGAGTTTGACGAGCCTTCTAACCCATGTAATAATATGGCTAATCGTTTGTTTTTTCGTGGTGTCCAGTCTACATCAAAAAAATCATCATCGTCTGTAAAGTATCTTTGTCTCTGAACAAAAAACATTGGTTTTTTTCTAAATAAGTAAGGATAAAACGTATTCAGATGTCCATTTCTTAAGAAAAGCGGTGGTTTATAATGGAAGTTATCGATGACTGGCATGTTGGCTATTTTTGTGGGCGAATACCTTCGTAAATTTCAATGACCTTGTCTGGGTAATCTGAAATGATGCCATCCACTCCTAGTTTTATAATGTTGGTAATATCACTTTCATCATTGACCGTCCATGGTATTATTTTGATACTATTTTCATGACAATATTGAACCAACCCTTCATCCACTAATCTGAAATGTGGACTATAAATCGTAGGTTTATAATCCAATTTTGCCAGTTTTTCTGTGACTTTTCCTGTGTCACCTACCAAAAAAGCAGTGGCAATGCTTGCATCCATCTTATGTAGAATGTTGAGTGGTTTTTCATCAAAACATTGTACGTTGCATCTTTCTTTGATTCCTTTTGCAATGATAAGTTCGTATACTAGTTTTGTAAATACTTCGGCTGTGGGATGATATTTATTTTCTTCTTTTTTATCATATTTAATTTCGATATTATAGGATACAGCAGGCAGATTTTTTAAGCTTATGTATTGCTCCACCGTATCAATCAATGCAGATAAAGTAGGTTTATAGGTTTTGATTTTGGATTGAATTGGAAATTTAGGGTTGCCCTTTGATCCTACATCAAACTTTCTGACTTCATCAAAGGTCATTTCGTAAATATTAAAATCCTTTGCATTTTCGGCAGTGATTTCTATACTTTCAGGATGAGTAGTGATCTCATGATTAAAAAATGGTTCGTGAGAGACGACTACTTGACTATCTTTAGTTATGACCACATCTAGTTCAAGGGTATTGACACCTAGATCTATTGCCTTGATAAATCCTTCAATGGTGTTTTCTGGTAGGAGACCTCGACAACCTCTATGTCCTTGGATATCTAGATTTTGCACGATTGTATTGTTGTTTTTACATGAAATGATTGATAGACACGCTAAAAAACTTAATAAAGCCTTCATTTGATTGTTATTTTAATTGTAGAGAAAAGCAAAATTATAATATTTTAGAGTAACCGCAAGACTCTTAATGTAGACTTAATATTGATTATGTCCATTTGATCTGGTTTGCAATAAAAAAAACATAAAATATCTAACTCTTTATAAGAAGACCTATCAATACTTATTTTTTGGGAAAACTATATAACCTTTATTATATTTTATCCACTTATATGGCTGATTTTTCTGATAGAGAAAAACAGAATGACTTTATAATATTATACCCAAAGTAAATACCCATTGTTTTCCATCAAGAATGTATCTTGGTTCAAAAAAATAAGTAGAACTTTCTGTAGGTACTTTAAATGATGTGCCAAATGCAATAGAATTATTTGATCCCGTAAAATTAACACCAACAAAAGGGTGAATTAAAAAGTGTTCGCTCAGATTTATTAATCGGTAATGTAGGTCTAGATCAAAGGACAATGGGGTTTCTTTTCTGAAATAATAAGTAGCATTGCCGTTAATGTCAAATCTATCAGCTATACCAATTCCAACTTTAGCCATAACACCTAATGCATTTTTTGCACTATTTGAATTGTAAGACATTCCTCCCCCAAAATAGATCTGTGCTTTACCTATAAATGGCAAAGTCGCACACAATACAATTGCTAAAACAACACTTTTTAAATATTTCATATTCAATGATTTAATTTCTCGTGCAAGACGGAAATATTGGCAAATATACACAATTTTATCCTTTTTTTCTATTGTGATAAGTGGGCAGTGCGCATTTTTGTGGATTCTTAAGCATTTGATTGTGCTAGTGTTAATCAACTAATTTTGAATTTCGTAAGAGAAAGTGAATTTAAGCAGGTGTTTCAAAATTCATATTTAGTATTTCATGTTTATGAAACATTCTAGATTATATCTAAGATGATTTAGAACTACCCAATAACTTTAAAAAATCACACCTATCCCAAGTACAAACTGATTATTATCCAAAATCCACCTTGGTTCGGCATAATAAGTATATTGTTCTGTAGGTACTTTAATAGCAAGTCCGAGATTTAACGAATTATTGGTGATATCAGTTCTTGTAAAATTGATACCTGCAAAAGGATTAAGGATAAAGTTTTCATTGAGATTTACTAGATTATAATGTAAATCAAAATCAAAAGCCCATGTCGCTCGACTAGCCAAATAATAGGTAATATTAGTATTTAAATCGAATTTTTCAGAAACGCCCATACCAACTTTTCCTGTTAGTCCCAAGGCCTTATAATCTGAATTAGAATTGAAAGTCATTCCACCACCAAAGTAGAATTGTCCATAAGACATTTGGACATTAATTAAACTTAAGGTAAAGACAATAATAATGTATTTAAATATACGCATGTTAAAGGGATTGAAAAGTTGATATTCATTAATTCAGTGGACAAATCTAATATAAAAGTTGATAGTAGGTGTATTTTTGACATATAAAAAATGTTTTGTGGCTTATATTCTAGATATTAATCATCGTTGTAAAGAAGTTTTTAAATGCCACTGTACGTCTTAATGAAACCTTCTATATATAATAAGGTGCAAATTCAATTAGTATGTCAACTTTTGTTTGTTATAGGTTTATATAAGATGATGCAACTGTCTTTTGGGGAGCTTGGAACAGTCAGTCCTTTGATGGAATAAAACGAGTTGAAATGCAAAACCATGTCCAATAACATCTTGATTTTTAATTTGGATTGCGTTATTTTTGGACTCATAGTGATAAATCAAAGTAGGAAGCAAGAGCTTTTATAGGTATTTAATCATTTTAATAAAAACTAAAATATTTTAGACTAAGGACCAAAATTTTTCGAAGTTCTGGCTTTTTTTATTTTTTTTTATAAAAAATATCTTCCCAACTTTGTTCTAATATATTTAATATTTAGTTAATAAGATTTTTGAACTGTGAGTTAAAGTTTTATCTTAAAAAATAATATTTGCTATTTATCATTATTACTGATTTTGCTTTTTAAAAATTACGAACAAAGAATAAAAAACAAAAAAACTTATAGGCAGCATTTCCATTAAGAAATCGTTAACTTTGTATTAAGTTTTCTTTAATGTCCCATTGAAGATGATTTTTTATTAATTAACAATCAATAAAACATTTTTTAACCAAACAATTTTTAGTATGAAACGATTTTTGTTTTTAATTTTTGCTTTAGTAGGCACGTTGAGTGCTGGCTATAGTCAAAGGGTGATTTCGGGAACGGTCACTGATGCAGCAGGGCAAGCACTCATTGGTGCCAATGTCATTGCTAAAGAGGCAACTGCTATTGGTACGATCACGGATGTGGATGGTAACTTTAGTTTAAAGGTG
>JBGSOH010000688.1:0-3344 GCA_041739205.1 Saprospiraceae bacterium | reverse complement strand
GTCTAAACAATTCGTTTCTCTTGGAGCTGTAATTATATCGGAAAGTTCCTGAGAGATTGGATGTCCTACCCGAGCCGATGTGGTTTTTAAAGCTTGATACTTATTATAAAATTGAATTGCTTCTGCTATATAAGCCATTTGTTCAATAGAGTCTTTGCCTTCGGGTACTAAAGCAGCAAAAGACGTACTTTGTGCTTCAGCCCTAATATTGCATGACGTAATAGAAAGAATGGACGAAAATACGATTCCAATTAATAGAATTGTACAAATTGATTTGTGTGAGTTACTCATTGGTGTTTTGTTTTAAATTGATAAAAATAATTGACTGTAAAAAATAATCTTGCAAAGTTAATGTAAAGATTTCATGCCCAATATATAACTTTTGTTATATGCCGATGCCAAAATCTCCTTCAAAGTTGTGTAAAATAATCACAATACTTATTTTATTTTTTCCTTTATTAAACTGTTACTATTTTATATGATGACAAATTGATCACTTCAAGTCAAATAATCTATGCCACAAAAATATTTTGAGCTTGGGGAACATTGTAGTTTTACTTGTACCCTTTTAGATAGTAAATTATTGTTTTGGTCTGTGCATGTCATTCATTTTGAACGTTCAGTTTTTGAATATTTCCTAATTCCATCTTTTATTTCATCCATCCTTCTATTAGATTACAAATAATTATATCAATAAATACACCATCTATATAACAAAAGTTATATAGATGGTGTATTAAAACTTAGCATAATTTTGCGTTTAATCAATAAAGTAAAATTTATGCGTACAAAAACAAAACAAATCCTAGCTTATAATTCAGAGATAAAATCTTCTTTTGCATATCAAAGTAGTTATCAGGTGGTATCAAAAGTCTTGTTAGGCATTCATTCAGTTAGACAAAGGGTCCAGATAAATTTTCAACATTTTGCACTTTTATTGTTGATCATATTCAGTGCACAAAGTTGTACCACAGTTCATGTATATCAAAGGGGTGGATCTGGTGGACGTGATATGGGAAATGCACCGAGTAAAGAATGGAAAAGTGATGTATCCAACACGTTTTTGTATGGTGCCATTAGAGATGATGTGCCTATAGAAAATTGTGCTTTGGGCGATGGGACTCGTATCAATATAGAAGAGATTAAGATCGAAAAGAACATTTGGAGAATAGGTCTTTATGTCGTAACACTTGGCCTATGGGATTCTTCTAAAATTAGTTGGAGATGTGCTAAACCTTGTAATCCTTAAGTTATGATCAAAAAAAATGGACCACAAAGATGGAAAAATATCCATGTCACTGTAGATCAACCATTAGAAGATCTAATAGATATTGACAATTCGAATTTGCAAGGAATCAAACATGATACTTTTGGCGTACTTAATCAAACATCTAAAGATATCAATGATCTCATTCAAGAAGCAAAAGTAAAAAGAAAACAGATCAAAGCCATAGGTTCTGGTTGGGCTTTATCAAAAATACATAGAACGGATCATTACCTCATGAATACAAAGTTGCTCAATAAATGCTTTGAAATAGATGATCAGTTTTTCCATCAAGACTTTGCAGAAGACAAAAGAAAATATGTTGTCATTGCACAATGCGGTATTTCTATAGCTGAATTAAACATATATCTTGAATTACCTAAAGCAGCTAACCAACTGCCAAGATCGTTGAAAACTGCTGGTATAGGCGCAGGACAAACGATCGTAGGAGCCGTATCTGGTAATACCCATGGCGCAGCGATCAATTTTGGTGCTATTCCCGATTTCGTGGTGGGCATCCAGCTTTGTAATGGTACTGATCAGCCAATATGGATAGAGAGAAGTACATACCCAGTCCTAAATAAAAATTTTGTTGATGGCATTCAATCGAAATTGATCAGAAACGATGATGATTTTAATGCCACTTTGATCAGTTTTGGTACTTTCGGGGTCATTACTGCATTTGCCATTGAGACAGAACCAATTTATCAGATTACATATCCTACGATATTCCAAGTAAACCATGCTAAATTGAATTCAATATTCCGAGATAGTAACTATTATGGTGGATTGCATCACTTGGAGTTCATTTTTGATCCACATACACAAGATGGATATCATATGATAGAAGGCACTAAAGTAAAATATGAAGATGGACATCCTATTCCTAAACCTGTTTGGATTATTACAAGTAGGAAGGGCTATGCACCTGGAGATTGGACCACAAAATTTTTACTCAATATGCCATTTGTATCTGCTGCTTACAAATCAAAAGTGCAATACAAAGAATACTTAAAAAAGTCTGTATTGTCTAATGTCAGAGGCACCTCAGGACAATTATTTACAGCTACGATCACATATCTTGAAGGATATAATGAGACAGCCTTTGCCGTATCTATCCAAGATGCGATCAAAACTATAGAAATTATTAAACAAGAAACAAAAAATGCAAAGTTACCTTTAGTCATTCAAGCTAGAGCCGTAGGCCCAGGAGATGCAATCTTTGGATTTACCAACCATTTACCTAGATCAGTTGTGTTTGAGTTTGGGATTGTATATGATAAAAACTATCCCATATTTGAAGAAAAATTAATAAGTAGACTTGTTGCTTCTAATATAAAGTATACGTTGCATTGGTCAAAAAACGCCCTTATTAATCCTAAAAGAATGAAAGAAATGTATGGTGAGTCAAGTATTCAAAAGTGGAAATCAAGTAGATATAAATTATTCGAGCACGATATGGATTTGATAAACGTTTTTGATAATGCTCCATTGATCACGGCAGGTTTGGAGAGTCCCCCTTTAGTCGTTTAAAGTTCGATGAATTAAATGGTCAAGATTTTTATGCCTAATCAATTTTAAGCAAACGTATTACATACCTTCTTTTATTGAATCATATAAACATCCTAAATAATGGCAAATAGACTGGAAAACAGAATGAATGACCTACTCGCTGACGAATCAGGTAATAGGTTACTGAGGTTAAATATTACACAAGCCGATAAGGAAAAATTGATCATTTTTTCAGACTTACATAGAGGCCTAGGTGATTCTTCTGATGACTTTAAAAACAATAATCAGGCTTCTTATTATAAAGCTTTACAATATTATCTAGATCATGACTTTGGACTCGTCCACCTAGGAGATATTGAAGAACTTAAAGAAAATTGGAGTGTATCAAAGGTCTTGGATAAACATAAAATTCATTTGAGCAAGGAAGCGGAATTTCACCAAAAAAATAAATATTTCAGGGTTTTTGGCAATCATGATAGTCAGTATGAAAATGCCAATACTGTACGAAGCTATTTACATCCATATTTTAAAGATTTAAAGGTTTATGAAGGCCTGCTTCTACAATTTG
>JBGSOH010000677.1:0-1526 GCA_041739205.1 Saprospiraceae bacterium | reverse complement strand
GGACACTGCAAAAGCCGTGGCTGATGAACTTCGTTTGACAGATTTTAAAGCGAGTATGCTACCCGAACACAAAATGAAAGAAGTGGAAAAACTACAACAACAAGGCAAGATAGTAGCCATGGCTGGAGATGGTATAAACGATGCACCTGCTTTAGCAAAAAGCGATGTTGGTATAGCAATGGGAACAGGCACAGACGTAGCCATAGAAAGTGCCATGATCACCTTGATCAAAGGCGATTTACAAGGCATCGTGAAAGCCCGGAAATTGAGCCACTCCGTAATGAAAAATATAAAACAAAATCTTTTTTTTGCACTCGTTTACAATACATTGGGTATTCCAATAGCAGCAGGTTTGTTATTTCCATTTTTTGGTATTTTACTCTCGCCTATGATTGCAGCATTGGCTATGAGTTTTAGTTCCGTGTCGGTGATTGTCAATGCTTTGCGATTAAGAACTATTAAACTTTAAAATGAAATTTCTCATATGGATAATCAAAATAATATTTATAAAAAAGTGTTGCCGATAGTTTTTTTACTTTTGGTAACAATAAACATATTTGCCCAAAAAGTGGTCAGGTATGACCTTTACGTAAAAGACACGATTGTCAATTTTACTGGAAAAGAAAAAAGAGCCATTGCCGTCAATGGACAAATACCTATGCCAACACTGACTTTTACCGAAGGCGATACAGCAGAAATTCACGTACACAACAAGCTTAAAGAAAGTACTTCTATGCATTGGCACGGTTTGTATTTGCCAAATAAAGAAGATGGCGTCCCTTTTTTGACACAAATGCCTATTGAACCAAATACTACGCATATTTATCGCTTTAAGATCATACAACATGGAACACATTGGTATCATTCGCATTCAGGTTTACAAGAACAAATTGGAATGTATGGTTCTTTGATTTTAAAGAAAAGAAAAGATGACCCAACTTTTAGAAAAGGTATGGATGATTTGCCAACTGTTCCTATCATTTTAAGCGAATGGACAGATTACGATCCTGATAATGTACATCGGATGTTGCATAATGCTTCAGATTGGTTTGCGATTAAAAAAGGGACAACACAAAGTTATGCAGAAGCCATAAAAGCAGGACATTTCAAAACCAAACTGACCAATGAATGGAAAAGGATGTTGGCAATGGATGTAAGTGATGTGTATTATGACAAATTCTTAATCAATGGAACTTCAGAAACCCAACTTTCACAATTCAAAGCAGGAGATAAAGTGCGTTTGCAAATTTCCAATGGTGGAGCATCTTCCTATTTTTGGCTGACTTATGCAGGTGGTAAAATGACTGTCATTGCCAATGATGGAAATGATGTAGAACCCGTAAAAGTGGATCGATTGATCATAGGTGTATCCGAAACTTATGATGTTATAGTAACCATTCCAACAAAAAATACAGCTTACGAATTTCTAGCCACCCCTGAAGACAGGACCAAGTCTGCATCTATATATATTGGATCTGGCATCAAACAATTGATCAGTCCGCTCCCAAAATTGAAATACTTTGAAG
>JBGSOH010000676.1:0-2184 GCA_041739205.1 Saprospiraceae bacterium | reverse complement strand
TGTTTTATACTTACTTTTGCATTTTATTTAAAAGATAATATGAAGATCTCCATAAATCTTAAAACAGGTGATGTCGCAGATTCGACACCCAAAGATATCATCGTAGGCATCGACTTAGGTACCACAAATAGTCTTGTGGCATATATCGTAGATGAACAACCTGTTACAGTAAAATCAAAGTTTGGTAAGCGTTCACTTACACCTTCTGTTTTACATTTCAGTGAAGATGGCGACATTGTCGTCGGCGATAAAGCCAAAGAATATTTGGTTTCACATCCTGAACGAACGATTTTTTCCGTTAAAAGACTCATGGGCAAATCATATGCTGATGTAAGTAAATTAAATTCATCTATTGGTTATGAAATAATAGATCAAGATACTGAATCTTTAGTAAAAATAAAAGTTGATAATCGATTTTATACACCTACTGAACTTTCTGCGGAGATATTAAAGTCGCTCAAAGCTGATGCAGAACATCAATTAAAAACAACAATTTCCAAAGCCGTTATTACAGTTCCGGCATACTTTAACGATGCTCAAAGACAAGCCACTCGTGATGCTGGAAAACTTGCAGGACTCGATGTCTTGCGTATAGTCAATGAACCTACGGCTGCAAGTTTGGCTTACGGACTAGGATTAGACAAAAACGAACAATATAAAGTCGCCGTTTATGATCTTGGCGGAGGAACGTTCGATATTTCCATTTTACAAATTGAAGATGGAATTTTTGATGTACTATCCACACATGGCGATACTTTTTTAGGCGGTGATGATTTTGATCGTGCGATTATGGCATATTGGTGCGAAAAACACAATATTTCCATTGAAAAAATGCAAGAAGATGCCGCCTTAAATCAAGCATTTAGGCTAGCCGCTGAAGAAGCAAAGATTGTACTGAGTAAAGAAGATACATTTGAAACTAATGTTGGCTCATATTATCTGCACATTGATAAGACTACGTTCGAAAGTTTAATTGCACCGCTTATTGACAAAACTATAGATAGTTGTGTTCAAGCGCTGAAAGATTCCAAACTGACAACAGCGGAAATAGACAAAGTGATATTAGTAGGTGGATCTACAAGAGTCCCTTTAGTCAAAAAACGGTTAGCGGAGTTTTTTGGCAAAACACCAGATGATAGTATGAATCCCGATGAAGTGGTTGCATTAGGTGCAGCCATCCAAGCAGATATACTTGCCGGAAATAGAAAAGATATACTACTGTTAGATGTGACACCGCTTTCACTCGGTATAGAGACGGTAGGTGGATTGATGGATGCTATTATTCCACGTAACTCGAAGGTACCTCAACGTGCTGCTAGACAATATACAACATCTGTAGATGGGCAGAAGAACCTAAGAATCTCTGTCTTCCAAGGTGAAAGAGATTTAGTGGTACACAATAGAAAACTTGGTGAATTTACCCTTAAAAATCTACCTGCAATGGCAGCAGGCATACCGAAGATAGAAGTTAGTTTTATCCTAGATGCAGATGGTATTCTCACTGTGAGAGCCAAAGAATTGAGGTCAAATGTAGAAACAAGTGTAGAAATAAAATCGACTTATGGCATCTCTGAAGAAGAAATGGCCTTGATGCTTATTGATTCTATCAAAAATGCGGAAGAAGATGTCAAAAAAAGGGCCTTGTTAGAATCTATCAATGAAGCCAATAATGTGACCCTAGCCACTGATAAATTTCTAATTCAAAATCAAGCCATTCTAACTGCTGAAGAAATAGAAACCACCACATCGCTCAATGAAGCACTGAAATCGAGTGTCAAATCAGGTACAAAAGATGATATAGAAGCAGCAATGAAGCGACTTAACGACTACTCTACCCCATTGGCGCACAAGGCATTGGATATCAATATTGGAGAAGCTTTAAAAGGAGCTAAAATGTAACTTGAGTCCAGTCCGAAAAGTCATTTGTTCGAATAAATGAAAAATATTTATTGATACCATATTGACAATCAAACGTTTCCCTTTAGGGACAGGGTAAAAACGGTTGATTATCAATACATTTGTGTCTTCTGATTGGACTCAACCTTTCAACTTATCATTTGAGTAAAATCAAAATGATTGTAATGATAGCTGGTACTGCTTGTATATAAAATATTCTTTTTGAAACAGAATAGGCTCCATACATGCCTGCTATGACTACACAGCCAAGAAAAAACAAAGCGATAT
>JBGSOH010000652.1:0-3461 GCA_041739205.1 Saprospiraceae bacterium | reverse complement strand
GTAGGTTGGGTATATTTTGATTCAATCAAAGCACAATGTATTTTTATGAAATGGCGTATCTTAATCTTCTTTACTACCATAATAATTTGTTCTATACAGGGACAAAAAAACCTTATCCCTAATCCTGGTTTTGAGGACTTTTACTCGTGCAATTATTCTATTAATACAATTCAAAATTTAAGGGAAGTTTTACCACACTGGAAATCTCGAGAATTTTCATCCAAATATTTCAATGAAGATTGTTTAGAATCTAATGGAACTGTGGAATATGCGCATTATCGACCGAGAGATTTTTGCAGCCCAAGCGAAGGTAAAGCATTCATGGTTGCCGTTTTAAATCCTCGCTTCATAGGTGGTGTTGGATTTAGAGAGTACAGGAGTTATTTAGAAGTTAGATTACTTGACACTTTAAAAAAAGGAAGGGACTATTACATCTCTTATGATCTGACCATGCCTTTACCAAATACAAGTACACCACTTTCACATTATGGCATCTATTTTTCTGATACGCTGTACGATATGACTTTGGACCCTAACAATTACAAGCCCATCCTACTCAAACCGCAGATAGAGATCGATACTGTGCCTTACCTAAAGTATGGAGAGTGGCAGCAGTTTAGCCATTGTTTTACAGCCGATGAGGATCATACCGTGATGACGGTGGGTATCTTTGCACATATGGATAGTGTCAAAGGCACAGAAAACATTCCATTCAACACAACCTTTCTGGGCTATGACAATTATTTTCTGGCAGAAATCGAAAAAGAAGTTAGATTAGATAGTCAGCAGTACACGATTTGTGCGGGTGAGTGTATAACCATATCCAGCAATCACTCTCTGATACCGGGGGAGTTTGTATGGTCACTACCTGGGAGCAATACTGTCAGTAGCATAGATTCAGTTGTCACAGTCTGCTATGATACACCTGGTACTTATGATATTTTTTTAGATGTGGAGCACTGTAATGGTCGGTATGAAGGAATTTTTGTAGGTGCTGTGAGTGTACTGCCAGCTATCTCTCATATCCCTTTTCTGGATACCGCTGTATGTGCAGGAGCATCTGTGACTATAAACCTTCCCACACAGTATGATGTGACTTGGAATGATGGTAGCAGTAGTAATACATGGGTTTTACAAGACAAAGGTACTTACAGCTATATTCTTTCTAATGGTGCATGTCAAGATACTGTATCATTTGATGTCAGGTACTTTATAGACCCTAGCTATCAGAAGGCAGACATTTTTTCTTGTCCATCAGATAGTACGCAGTTTTTGGGTGTGAGTTATACTCTCCCTGGTGTGTATAGAGATACACTGAAGAGTATTAATGGATGTGATTCTATATATTTTGACATTATTTACCAGTATTTTGAGGATAGAAGATCAACTATTTTAGGAGATTTGGGAGTTTGTCCAGAAAGGGGCACCGTCATTTCTGTGTTTGATGAAGTTTTTAACTTAGAGTGGCAAGACGGTAATCGAGATAGAGACAGAATTATTACGATACCTGGTACATATATTCTACAGTACAATGATAGGAATTTGTGTAAGTATGTAGATACCTTTCAGATCATAGCCTACCCTAGTCCAGATGTAATGGCAGATGATTTATTAGATATTTGGTATGCTCCTGGCATCCTGCTTCCAGTTTCATATAGTGGCGATATCATGAGTTATCAATGGAATAATGAAGACGCAATAGATTGTAGTCAGTGTCTATATCCTGCATTAATCCGACCAAAAGAAGGAGTATATCAGATTACGGTAGAAAATGAATATGGATGCAGGGATGCTGACGAATTATTGGTTAGGTTTAAAAATGTCAAATTCGCCCTTCCAAATATCATTGCAAAAAAGTCATCTTCTGGAAATCACATATTCTACATAAAATCCGAAATCGACTTTAATTACAAAATCAGTATCTATGATCGATGGGGCAATAAGATTTTTACTAATACTGCAATATCGAATGACACATCAGAAGGATGGTTACCCGATGAAAGTATCCAACCAGGAGTCTATGTCTATCTGATAAGTTATGTAGAAAACGAGAAGGAAGTAGTGATGGGTGGAGATGTTACTGTGATAGAGTAAAATATTCACCTGATTAACAATAACATATACTTATAAACAGATGTGTAAACAACCATAAACAACGAAAAACATGAACACATTTTGGCCATAAATACCAACGTTCCTAATCAAAAATACGTCATTAAGGTGAGAGACATCATGGGTTAGCATCATCAAATCTAAAAATGTTAAATCAAAGCTTATTCACTAATAAAAAATAAAATATGAAAATCCTATTCATTCCTTTTATTCTATTTTTGACTTCTTGTTGTAAAGAAGAAAAAATAATAGATACAAATATCAATTGTATCAATATGGAAACTAACCCAAACTTCACTACCGAAGCTTTTAAAGATGGATACACCATACAGTTTCCAAGCCATTATACTGGAGATGGATTATCAATAGACGAAAGAGTTACTTTTGAAAAAAAATCGGAATTCGATTTATATTTTAGTAATCTCTATTCTTCTCCTATAGATGGGTTGATTTATTTTGGACAAAAACTTCCTAACCCTATTCCTGACAAACTAGAAAGCACATCTCAATCATTGACAGAAAATCTATCTTTAAAAAAAGAATTTTGCCTTAATGACAATATTGAAGCCATATTCTATTATAACCTAGATATAAATACCACATCTTATGGTAAACTCTATATGAAACATAATGATTGGTATTATGAAGGACTAAATGTAACATTTCGAGCTGAACTTTTAGACGATGTAGAAGCTGTTATCAAAACGATCAGAAAGGAATAAGACAATTGCTTTTGTTACCATTTGTTTTATCCCCTACCCACTTCCAAGGTTTCCAAAACTTGTTTGGAAGTAAAAAAAGTACTGCAATCGCAGATTGCAAAGCCATTAAAACTGCCCAAGGCCCGAAACAACAATCACATCAATATAATAAAACAAAAGAATCATAGTTCAGACAAATGATGAATCGCAGATTTTGCTGATTTGCTAATTTGTTGATTTGCGGAATTGCTTGTGTACGGTGAGCTGCGCATTGTATAGGATACTACTCATCCCCTAGCCCCTTCTCTTTAAAAAGAAGGGGAACTGTGTACGGTGGGCTGGGCGTTGTTATTGGGTTTTTGGAAATGAAAAAATCGTTGGCTCTAAGACATGCTTCCGCTATAATCATTACGGTTGATACTAATCTTCACAATCAAATACGATCTATCATGCTGATTATATGTGACTTAAGAATAAAAAATTATAGTGTCCCCAAAAATAAGACAGTGAGCTAGTTAAAAATTATTCATAATTTTACAAACTAAATTAAATCAAAAAAAATGGGAATTAGAAGGAAGTTGACGGCTGAATTCAAATTAAAAGTTGTATTGGAAGCGCTAAAAGAACGGAGCACGTTAGCAGAATTAT
>JBGSOH010000636.1:0-2224 GCA_041739205.1 Saprospiraceae bacterium | reverse complement strand
TTTCAGATGGCTCTATGATCAGTTGATTTTCCAATGTATTGTTTCCATCTGTATTAGTAGAAGTGGTATTCGAATTTTCTGCAGCTTTCTCCAATTTCCAACTAGCACTATTAGCTAGTTTTTCTAGTTTATATTGCAATTGTAGCAAATCTTTGGGCCTATCCGTTCTGCCACTGATGGTTTTACTTTTTTGTCCATTATGATACATCATGGTAATCAAAGGTAGGTCCACAATTTCTGAAGGATACTCCGAAGGCAAATCCATAAAACCGATCGCTTCGAACTCTTTTTGCAAAGCATTAAGTTCTTCTTTGGTCACTATTTTAGAGTACAAACCCAGTTTTTCCGCATGTAAAATGCCCTCGAAGGTTACAAATCCATCTTTATATATATGGAGATTGTAGACGGCACACTTGCCATAACAAGATCCTTTTTTTAAGCTGATGACGATATCTTTTTCCTTTAATTTTGAAATATCTTTGGTCGAGCCACATGCCAACAAAGAGAGCAAGGTCAACAAAGCTAATATCCTGAATACCATATGGTTGATTTATTATAATGTAAAAAATAAATTATTATGATTGATTCAATTATTCTTCAAAAATTTCGTCTATCCTTAAAGGCTTCTATTCATTTTTTAAGAATGATTTTTGAGATAACCAAGATTATCTAATCACTGCTACTTTATGAATACCTTTACTTACAGATTGATCCAAAAACTCGATAAAATAATTACCCGATACCTTCACTTTAGTAAAATCAAGTTTACCATGCTGTACCTTATCTTGATGTATTGTTTGGCCATTTATATCTACGATCTTATACACAATATTACTGCCATCTTTAAGTCCTTGTACAAAACATTCATTTTGACCTGAGATCACAGAAGGGTATATTTTTAAAGCAATGTCATCCTTGGTACTTGATACTACCGTCTTTTTGACCACATTTACTTCCAAATCATCAAAATAAAATCCATCTGCTTCTACGCCACCATCACTCACGAGTACAAACTTTATCCATACACGTTTTTCGCCTAAGAAGTCAGATAAATCTATTTGTTCTTTGACCCAATCAGCCTGCACACCATCATATATCGGATTATTAAATGACTGATCTTGCGTTCCTGACCTTGTATAAAGGCCACACAATGGTATGTAATCGACATTGTCTCTAGAAGCTAGCACTTGTACGTAATCATATCCTGCTTCTATAGCCCATTTTGCATAAAAACTTAAAAATGCATGGTCACATTCTTCAAGGCTAAAAGGTGTTTTAATGGATGTTTCTACTTGTGTATTCTCTAAATAGTCTGTATCAGGAGAGTCCGTCATGGCAAATGGAGCTGAATAAAACTGACTTCCTGTCAATTGCCAATCTGAGTTACCAAAATTAACATTTGTGTTTAATCCATCTGTAAGTACATTTGTAAACTTCCCAGATATCCAATCTTTGGTAATCACTTTGTCCGTTATGATGCCATCATTATCTACACTTAGGGTAAAACTTATCCCATTGTCATAATTTTGTGTGGTATCGATGGTCATTGTATAAGTCAGTTCTATACTTTCTGAATGCCCTAGCTCTACACTTCTAAGTGAATTATTAACTACTACACCATTCGTATTAGATAATAAAACAACATTTGCAACACCATCTTTCAGTCCTGCCCTACTTACATTGACTTTTATTTGTCTTTGACTAGGTGATAAATAACTTTGCAAAACGATTTCATTTGCTTCATAATAATTGAGTACGACAAGTGCAGTAGCGAGATTCATCCACACACACGAGCGATTTAAATAGTCAATATCTACCTTTGGTGGCCAAAACGATGGACCTACTTCAGGTGTGTAAGAATAAATCTTTGCTTTCTCCCCTACTTCGCCATGCATCCAGTCATCACTGTCACCATTTACGACGTAGCCCACGGTTTCAGTACCAGTTCCCATGAGAAATTTATTCTCGCGATTCATCACTCTGCCTATGGTTTTGAATAGTTTGTCCTCTGCGGTAATACTATCATTATATCCCCAAGGGTGAATCAAATAGTTTCCAAAACTGTGGTAATTTTGAGCAATTTTAAATTCATTATCTAGACAAAACTGACGCAGAGCTTGCGTTTCAGGTTCAGAAAATCCAGCAGTACCTCTATATGTCTGTGAATTGGGATTATTGGAAGAACCAAAATTATCAAATCCCCAGAAAAAACCATAATTCCTAT
>JBGSOH010000662.1:0-5258 GCA_041739205.1 Saprospiraceae bacterium | reverse complement strand
AGCACAAAAAATCATGATCGGACATGGGATGTGTGGTGGTGCATTTAGATTTGAAGATAATATTCAATATTAGGCTAGGTTTAAAATTTATGATTTTTGTGGAAATACGACAGATGCATTTACAGAATGGATTCCTTTGGGCAATCCTATGATAAAAAAATAACTTCTCAAATATTAATTATCACTTAATATCCTTTTACCATTCACCAAACAGCTTTTATTCATCTACATCCTTTATCCGCTTATTGTCCACATCTTCATAAAATCGCTCTTGAAATGTGTATGGAGCTGTGTACTCAAATTTTAACACGGAATATACCATCCACACAACCATAATATTGAGCAATGTGAAAAGGAATAATACTATATCAGTGGCTTCATCAAATCCACATACGAAGAGAAAAAAAATAAAAACCGCTGTTGTAATGGAGACTGAGCGTGGTATATTTTGCATGATTTTGAAATTTGAGACCGAACAGATGACAAAATAAATTGCTTTCAACAATCCTTCACACATGCTGTTATCCCTACACAACAAAAATCAAATTCCATGACTCCTGAAGGTCTCAAGCGTGTAGCCGTATTTTGTATCATCAAAAGTGGCGATCAATATCTCTTGCTCAAACGTGCTAAAATGCCCAATCAAGGCAAATTTGTGCCCGTAGGTGGTAAGATAGACCCTTACGAATCCCCCATTAAAGCTGTCATACGCGAGACAATGGAAGAGACAGGAATTTCTATCTCGAGCCCAAAGTTTTGTGGCATACTGACGGAGACATCACCAGTGAATTACAATTGGGTAAGTTTTATTTATTGTGTAGAAATTCCATGGCAACCTGCGCCCTATTGCGATGAAGGTGATCTCTTTTGGATTCATGCTGACGAATTGAAAGATCTAGATACACCACCTACAGATTGGTTTATTTATCAGTATGTAGATGAAGGCAAACCTTTTGTATTCAGCGCCATTTATGATGCAAATCTTGTGATGACATCCATGGTAGATGAATTGTCGGGAGATGATTTGATCGGTGGAATTAAGCTAGATAAATGAGTAAAAAAGTCAAACAACTTATAAAAATACACAAAGGTGTATAGATGTTCTTATCCTTTTTACCAAAAGCAGTGGTTTTGACCTTGTGGAATATTCCAATATAATTAAAATCTCCCATGGCTCGTAAAAAGAAAATGAATGCGATTACCCAATATCCATAATCACTTAAATATTTGGGTAAAACTATAGGTAAAATCTGTATATTTATCAGGTAATAAAGTCCAAAACAGAATAGCCCTAAAGCGACTATAAATGTAGCCATCTTTCCTGGCACTTTTAATAAGGAAGCCCCATCTTCCTTTGTTGGAAATACATCGGCCAAAGCCCACTTGCCACCAAATCCCCAATACACATGAATGCTTGAAAGGGTGAAAAAGACAATGGATAATAACGTGGAAAGTAAGTAAGTCATCTATTCAATTTTTTCATCACTTCTTCACATATCCCATTTGCTCATCCTCATCGATGTATTCCAGTTCGGCATCTTTCTCCCAGATTTCCATCTCGCATGGCTTACAGTTAAATTTGAGTTTGTACTCCACTTCTCCATGTTTGAGCGTGAGTGGCTCAGCGATTTTTTCACCCATGGTAGCACGTTGGAATCTTGCACATTTACCTAGTTCGTATTTGACACAATACTTGGTGACCATTACCCTAGATTTTCCTGGATCCCATTGCAGTTCGAAAGCTTTTTCTATATCAGTGACGCCATGCCGTTTGTAAAAATTCCTAGCCATTTGGTTGGACACATTAAATGTAAAGTCTAGTTTATCTACAGGATATGGATAATCTGTCTTTACGATTGGTTGCGTCTCTCTATGATATTGAGCGATGCGTATTTCTACCAATTGCTCGAGCACTTCTCTTCTGATTTCGTTTACTTTTGATATTGGTAAAAACCAATTATCAGCAAAAGTCACGTCGATATCATCTACAATAAATACCGTATTTCCTGTTTTTGCAAGATTTTTTTTGATATTTGGAATGACAGATTCTGCACTATTGGCCAATGTTTTTTCGTTCAACATCGTCATTTCGCTTTTGTGACCATCTTCGTCTGTTGCTAGCAATCTGAATCCATCTGCCGTTTCCGA
Source organism: Saprospiraceae bacterium (assembly GCA_041739205.1). Taxonomy (GTDB): domain Bacteria; phylum Bacteroidota; class Bacteroidia; order Chitinophagales; family Saprospiraceae; genus OLB9. The sequence goes on along the minus strand of JBGSOH010000662.1, from coordinate 3,110 downwards.
AAATTGTAATTGCACACCGATCTTGCGAATGGCACTTTTTTCTTGCTCTACCATTTTAATAAATTCGGCATCAGAATTTCTATAGATAACCGTGCCCATCTCGATAGATTTTGGTGAGTTGAGTACGACCACATCATTGACGATGATATTGATTTGTGCTCCATCAGCTTCTCCATTGGCATTGATAAAATATAGCCCATCTGCATTATTGAGTTGGTCATAATTTTCTATGACATATCCATTTGCCTTGATTTCTAGGACTTTACCTATGTACTGACCTTGTGATTTTGGTGTATCCCAACTACCAATTTTTTCCTTTCGTTTATTGACAAAATAGTCGGTATATCCACGATTAAAACTTCGGTCCATCTTCGGTTCGAAGTTATAAAATGTTCTGCCTGATGATGCTTTTTGGTATTTGTCCGAGTTGATTTCTAGAAAATCATCTAGTCTTTTTCTCAGGTATGACGTATTATTTTTGACATAAACAATGTCTTTGAGTCGGCCTTCTATCTTGAATGACGATATTCCTGCGTCTATCAATGCAGGCAACTGATCGCTCAGGTCGAGATCTTTGATAGACAGTAAATGTGCTGTTTGGATCAATGTCTTACCTGTTCCATCTATGAGTTCATAGGGCAGGCGACAGTTTTGGGCACATGACCCGCGATTGGCACTTCGCTCACCATTGGCGATACTCATATAACAATTGCCACTGAAGGAAACACAAAGTGCACCCGAGACAAAAAATTCCAACTCTACATCCGTCGCTTCATGTATTTCTTTGACTTGGTCAAGATTGAGCTCACGCGCAAGCACCACTCTTTTGATACCTGCATCTTTGAGAAATTTTACATGTTTAGGGTCTCGATTATTGGCTTGTGTACTAGCATGCAACACGATAGGCGGCAAGTCCATTTCGAGTATGGCCATATCTTGAATGATGAGTGCATCGACGCCAATATCGTACAATTTATAAATCAAATCCCTACAAGTTTTAAGTTCGTCATCATACAAAATCGTATTGATCACCACAAAAACCTGTGCCTTAAATAAGTGTGCATATCGCACCATTTCGGCAATATCATCGAGAGAATTGGTCGCATTGGTACGTGCGCCAAATAGCGGAGCACCTATATAAACTGCATCTGCACCTGCATTAATAGCAGCAATTCCTTGTATTAGGTTTTTAGCAGGAGCAAGGATTTCTATTTTTTGTTTCATAAAAGGAGCTGAATCTGTTTTGATTGAATATCGGTACAAAGGTAAGGATTCTTTGTTTGATTTGAATAAAGAATGTTTAAGGAGGTAATACTTTTTGATTTTTAGTGTTTGAATAAAAAATAATTCAATGAATTCCAAAAATTGATAAATATTACTAGTTTTGACCTTTAAATAGTATCAAAATTAAAAAACAACTTTAAATTTCTTTTAAAAATGGAAAAATTAATTCAAGTGAATTGCGATAAAGCAAAAACCATGCTTTATGTAGAAGACGGAGTCCGATTCATAAGTAAATCAGTAAATTCTTTGGCAGAGTTTAATGAAATAATAAACAAAAAAGTGACTCTAGTTGATAAAGGTGAACTGTTGTACAAAGATATGAAAAAGTTAACTTTTGATGGACTGACTGTTGATCCACATGTTGGTATGAAATTGGGAAACTCAGTTTCTGATATTACATTTACAAATGATGTCGATAGAGATGAATTCATCAATCATATCACAGAAATGAAAGGATGGATGAAAAAGGAAACACAACTCACACCTTTGAATGCAGTAAAATGGGACTTGCTTGGATTTGTTTTCACACCTATTTTTGCTTACGTAATGTATGGTATGGCTTTAGAAATAGAGGCGGGTACACATATTTCTGCGGAAGGATTCAGCAAATCTGATAGAAAATCTCGTTTTTTTGATTCAATACTTGAAACAATTGGAAGTACAGGAGTTTTAATTATCGCCACACTGATTTTATTATATTTGGGATATAATATTTACAAAAAATACCATAATCCACCAATAGTGATATCTTACGAATAGTGTTTTAAGTTAAAAGGCTAAATAATGGAATGATAATTTTGCCTAATTCTTTTCCACTACTTTTACACCATAATCATTCAATTCATGACAGCACAATCTTTAAAATCTCATTTTCTACTCAATGAAGACGTTACCTTTTTAAATTTTGGTTCCTTCGGCGCATGTCCAAAGCCAATTTTCGAAAGGTATCAGGCATTTCAACTAGAGATGGAGCGAGATCCTGTTCAGTTTATGACCGTCAGACTTAGCCAATATCTCAAAAAATCTAGGGAAGCATTAGCTACTTATATTTCCTGTGGTGCTGATGATGTAGTCATGGTACCCAATCCTTCTTATGCAGTTAATACCATAGCAAAAAGTATAAATTGGCAAGTAGGTGACGAAATACTGACCACTGACTTAGAGTATGGCGCTTGTGATCGTGCTTGGAAATTGATTTGTAGCCAAGTAGGTGCCAAATATGTACGTCAACCTATCCAATTGCCTTTAATCGATGCAAAGTCCTTTGTCGATAATCTTTTTACAGGCGTGACAGATCGTACCAAAATGATTTTTATCAGCCATATCACGAGTACCACGGCATTGATTCTTCCTATCGCGGAAGTAGCGTCCCGGGCTAAAGAATTGGGTATTCCCGTTTTTGTAGATGGTGCACACGTTCCTGGTCATATTCCTTTGGATTTGAATGCTTTGGATGTTGATTATTATACAGGCGCTTGCCACAAATGGATGATGACACCTAAGGGTTCTTCATTTATGTATGTCAAAAAATCTTTGCAATCTGGTATCAAACCTTTGGTAGTTAGTTGGGGATACGAAGCGCTTTTTCCATCGCATTCTACCTTTTTGGATTGGCATTCACTCAATGGTACGCGCGATTACACTGCTAGTTTGTGTATAGCTGATGCTATTGATTTTATGGAAACTCATGACTGGACATCAGTAGCAAAACGATCTCGTGAACTGGTGAAAACTTATGCAAACACATATTCAGAGCTACTTGATAGTCCTTTGTTGGCTCCATTAAATGGTGATTTTATTGGTCAGATGTTAAGTGTAGAAATCAA
>JBGSOH010000611.1:0-1557 GCA_041739205.1 Saprospiraceae bacterium | reverse complement strand
TGTTTTCATTTATTTTGATTTATGATAATGTTGATCCTTAATAAAGCGATGCGCACTTCAAGTAAAAGATAGTATAAATACTTTCAAAAACAAATGTAATAAAGTATTAGGATAACATGGTGTTTTACAATCGTAAATTACTTGTAGTTTGAACAAGTATAATCGTCCTAACATAAAGTGTGGAATCCCAAGGATTTAATGTATTGGTTTGCAGTATTTGAATCAGAATGTTTTCATCATACAAAAGTGTAGGATCCGCCACAATCTGTTTTTTTCTTAAATCTACCATAAAAAATACTTGACGAAAAGCCTTAATCCATCGACAAGCACCCATAAAACAAAAAACCCCTAATCAATTAAGATTAAGGATTCTTTATATGGGTGGGCCCACCAGGACTTGAACCTGGGACCACCTGATTATGAGTCAGGTGCTCTAACCAGCTGAGCTATAGGCCCTGCTTGTGCGATTTACATATTCGGCAAATCTTCTTAGCGGGTGCAAAATTAAGAAGTTTTACCATTCTAACAAGTTTCAATGGAAAAAAATCCTAAAATAATGTACAACTTTTATTTTTCTTAATAATATGTCAGTCCTTCTTGCCATTTTCCACGTTTTAGATATAGGTAACTAAGCAAAAACATTATGCCCCAATACGCCCATTCACTCATCCACACCACTTCTAATCCTAGACCAAGTTTTTCTGTCACCAGCCACACAAAAGCCAAATATGTTATAATTCCTACCAACTCAATGTAAAAGACAATCTTCGTTTTTCCTGTTGCAACCACTGCATTCAGCCAAATCACACCGATACATAATATCAACATGGCTAGACTTACTACCCTCAGCGGACCAATTCCTGAAGATACAAAATCATCTCCTTGTCCAAATAAATCCAAGAATAGTGATGGGTAAATATTGAGAATAGAAACAAAAACAAACATTCCTGTAAAACTGATAATACTCATTTTTCTGATGATGTCAAAAATTTCTTCGGCTCTTCCTTGACCTATAAGATTGCTTATGATGGTATTGGCAGACGAACCGAAAGCCCAAGAAAATACGCCACTAAGCCCAAATAGATTACGCATAGCTTGGGTCACAGCTTGTTCGGAATAGGTGTAGTTTCTGCTGATGAGTATAAAAAACACCCACCAAGATCCAGTACTAATCGCATATTGACTCATCAAAGGCAGTCCTTGTGTAAATACCAATTTGATAGTTTTAATACTGAAAGTGTACACAGGTTTGATGTTAAATTTGCTTGATATACGCAATCCTCTAATCAAGACAATAATGGTAAGCATACCAATAAACTCTGAGATAACGGAAGCATAAGCAGCTCCATTAAACCCCATTTCTGGCAAACCTATTTTACCGAATATCAGACCGTAATCTAGAGCTAAATTCAGACTTGACTGAATCAAAGCAATGACGATTAGGTATTTGGTTTGTTGAAGACTGATTAAGTAGGCATTTTGCATTTGAAGACTGTACAGAAAGAATATCCCACATACTCGGATGTCTAGGAAGTCTGAAGCCATTTTGGCAGCTTC
>JBGSOH010000585.1:0-9430 GCA_041739205.1 Saprospiraceae bacterium | reverse complement strand
TTATTTACTTTAACGACTCTATTGGTGTCTGAGTAATTAATATTAAAATGTTGCTCCAAATGATCAAAATAGGAAACGCCCGTAGTATCAGAATATCTTGTGATCGTACCATCAGGTAATTTGGCTGTTTCCAAAAAAGGTATGTCAAAATTAAGATTCTTGAAATATAATCCCGTGAAATAGTCTTCATTTTCAGAGCCTTTAGGTGTATTTCTTTCGTCATAATCTAAAAAGGCTTCAAACTTGTCACTAGGTTTAAAAATAATATGTGCTGCATTGTTGGCAGAAAAACTCCATGGTTTCCAAGTATTATCAACATAATATTCTGTTTTGATAGTGGCTATAAAGTTGCTTAATAAATAATCGTTGTTTGCAATTTTATCTTCTATCAGTCTGAAGCCAAATGTTGATGGGCTTGTTTTTGGTGTAGGTGTTAAATTACCAACCACTAACGTACTAGCGTTGACCCTATAATTTCCGACAATGTTAAATAATTCAACACCTTTGTCGCAATTTACCCGCACATAACTATCATTCTCTGAAATGGTTTTAGGACCACTTCCCGACATTCTGTTTTTTAAACTCAGAAATGTTATATTTTGATTTAACACATTGTCATTGAACAAGTGAAAAATCTTATTTGTCAGATCTATTTTATCAGGGCCTACTGCTATGTCTTCCAAAGTTCCAAATTGAAGATAAACTTGTTTGCCTTCCACAACTATTTCACCTACAAGGTCCATAGATAGGGTAGCATTGCTTAGTTTGTCTGATGCAACACTCGAAAACTTTGAAATAATTAATTTGAAATTGTCAGGTAAGTTAAATGCAGATTTAAAACCAAGTGAATTCCAAAGGTCTTTTGTGATCACTATGGGGAGTTTGAGATCTTCACCTGTTTCATTTTCTAATTGTACAAATAACTTTGCATTCCATTTTAGATCATTTTTACTGAAATTTTCATCTCTATAGCTTCCTGAATATTTTCCTGCATTATTTTCGATAATAAGGTTCTTGTTCAAAAATGGAATAAAAATTTTATTCTCAGCAACACGCGGAAACCAAGAGATGGCCTCTGATTTAATTTTTTCAACCATGCTTAGCTTCATTATTCCATCACCTTCTTTTGTATTGTAATTACTTAAGCTACCATTGTATCCTTGATTTTTTGATGCTTGGCTATAATGGTTTTCATAAAAGTCATTAATGATTTTATCCCATTCGTCAGTTGTAGGTGTAACATTTGAAGCAGTGCAATTACACTTCAAGTCTATATTCTTAATTTCAATACCTTCGAATTCGAATTCATTTTTATTGCTCTTTGACCATACGATCATTTCGATTTTACTCTTACCCTTTATGATAATAAGTTGCAATCCTAATCTCTGACTATTGTCTTTATTTTCAACAATAAATGATGCATCCTTTAACTTATCTGGTTGTTCTCCAAAGTTTAATTGAGAATTTTTTATATCTAGATTAGTAAGTTTATATCTTTTATTTTCTTCATTGTAAGGATCGTGACTTAATCCCTGTATGTGCAGGTTGTTAAGATTTAATGCCAACGAATTTAAATTTAAAGACTTTAGTAACTCGTCAATAACCTCTCCTTTATTTTTGTTGAGAATTGAATTTCTAAATTCAGCATCAGTGAGGTGAATGGACAAATCCCCATTAAACTGACATTTGGGAGACAAAGTATACTTATTTTCTTGTGGAAAGAGATTGGCCACCACCTCTGACCCATCTTTTAATGCAAACTGACCTTTCCACATTGGCATGTTTAAGACAGGTTGATTTACTTGAGCTTTTAGGCTAGTCTGATTTGTCTTAGATTCCAAGAAGTTCGCTCGATACGGAAAGTTGTCCGTAAAAAATGGTGTTTTCATCGATCCTGAAAAACGCAATTCCTTAGTTTTGTCTTTAATATTCAAAATCATTGAATCAATGCTGTAAGACCAAGGACCAAATTTTCCTTTATCCAAACTTAAAACATTGTTTTTATAGAAAGATGCGGTTTCGATTTTTTCTTCATTGACTATTAAAATCCCTTTATCCAATTCCAATCCTCCTTCCTGATTGGTGAGGTTATAGTTTGATGGAAGTTTGACAGAGATATCATTAACTACTATGCCTCTTCCAATTGGGGAATTCAGTTTAGAATAGGTAGGAATCTCAGGTAACGTCATTTTTTGCGTCTGATCTAAATCAATCCATGCTGATTTGGGCGTTATTTTGAATCCTGGTATGCCACTTATTTCAAACTCAGGCAACTTCTGTGTCGCACCAAAATAATTTGATTTATCTGCTTTACTATCTTTAAGTTCTAATACTACTGGCGCTCCATTATCACTACGAACCATCAAATCGGGTGATAATTGCAATACTTCTTTTACATTTAAATCCTTATATCCATTACAATTGCAATTCAATCTGCTACTGCCATCGTTACTAGCTACCAACTGAAGAGAAGGTATGATTTTTTTGGCAATAGACGACGAACCAGACAAATTCATGGGTACAAGATATGAGCCGTTTTTTAATCCGAAAGGTGTGGACTGAATGGCGGTAGCTGCATAAATGCCATTGATGTTTCCCGATATTTCTTCCATTTGCAGACCAGCAAGATTGAGAAATGCATTATTAGTGGTAAACTGAATTCCAATGACATAAATCATTGGATCATTTCCTGCTTCTCCTATCGCCATCGGGAGCGTATTGACCTTAGGGTTTGTACCATCCAACCGTTCAACATAGTTATTATTTCGTGCCATCTCAGGCAATAATTTACCTGTAAAATAATCCTTATTGATATAATTACCAATCTGTCGCTCATGCAATTGGGCATCTGTCAAAGCACAAGAAGGGCTTACAACTGCTTCGATACGATCAGATGCATAAACACGTCTTTCAGAATTTATCTTTATGCCTTGGAATGTGACTGGAATCCTTGACTTTAGCATGGGATATTCGATCAGTCCTTTGCCATTATAGCCACTAGGACCACCAGTTACCGATTGGATTTGCATATTGAAATAACCCACTTTGACTACATCACCATCTATAACAGATTGTGACAGTGGTTCAGATCTGTCGATTGCACCGTATTCCGTACTATAAACTAAACAGCCTCTAGGGGCGGGATTGTCGATAGGATTTACATCATCAATCGGCATATCACCATCATACATCATAAACGTACATATCTGACTCAGTCCATCATTCTGAAACAAACGACTTGTAGGATTCATCACAGAAGATGCTCTGACTCTCCAAGCATAGACTTTGTTGGGCTCAAGACGAGGCTCAGCTTGTGTATAAAGCAGTGATGCAGAAAAAGACTTCGTTTTATAAATTTTCAACGCACTATCGAATACATCATTGGCATTAAAAGTGCCTTGGGGCAGCTGTACCAATTCAAATTCATACTCCACTGCACCAGGGGAGTTTGGACTTCCTAAGTGCATCGGCTGCCAATTGAATATCATGTTTTGGGTTAACGGTAATTTTATTTTTTCGCCACAAGCAGGTTTTACAATTTGTGGTGGTTGATTTAGTCTGAAATTTCCAGACATACAAAACTTATTAGATATCGGAACATTTCTTTCCAATCCATATATCTGTAAGCATATCTGATTAAATCCTTCGGGAATCTCTATTGACCCCATTCCAGTTCCGTTTGCGCCTATGAGTGCTTGGCTATTAAGATAAGACCTTAACGCGTTTCCATCCAATATGATATTTTGAAACTGATTGAGCGTGATAGGCATGCCCACATAGTTTGGATCAGTCTGATAAATTATATTTCCGTTTTGCTCTACACTCAGACTCAAACGCACTTGAAGACTTGCCAGCTCTGGATCTTTCAGCATAGCATTATATGTAAGGTCTTGGGCACGTTCGGCACCATACACACCAAGATTAAGCGAATGCGGAGGCATCAACGATCCAGTCACCTGAACAGGCCAGACCTGTTGTGCTACACTTGATGTAATTAAAAATATCCCGATCGTAAAACTTAAAATATACTTACCAATGCTCATATTACCAATGATTATCTTGTTATAATATTTATCCAATTATTTTGCGCTTGCTACTTTGGCTCCTTTTTGCCTGGCGCATAATTAAAATTATACTGAAGTCCAACATTCGCAGTTGATTCTGAAAAAGGCAGTACTGTTTCAGAAGTTGTGCGTAGATAGCCCCAATTTATATTTGCTGACAAGCCTGAACCTATCTGAAATCCAACTATCAATTGTCCTAAAAGATTATTGCTTTTCTTGCCAGTATCTCTAGTATTGGTGAAATAATTGGCATCCATGCCGACACTTATTTTGTTGTTCATAAAGGACTTCCCTACACCCAAACCTGCACCATATCGCTTGATGAGTATTTGTGCGATCTCATTCTGATTGAAATTTATTCTTGATGAAAGTCGTAATTTATTACTAAAAATAATGCTATAACCAAAATTAGCCACCATCACTTTGGATGCAGCACTTTGTTCTCTATTCACCACATCATCATTGACATCTTGCATATTGCCACTCAATGAAAAAGAATGTTGTGAACCTTCTGTGCTAGTTATGGTATAAGCTAAGTTAATACCTACGTCTTTGGTGATGATAACAGCATTTAATGAGTCAAGACTTCGATTCAAGACATATCCCACATCTGTGGTATTGTTGTTATAATTGGCTGAAGCTGAAAATCCACCTGTCGCATATCCAAGATTTGCGGCGTAAATAAAACGTTGGGTGGTAGCGGGTTTACTCAAATATAGATTATTGGATTGTACACCACCACTCAGCGCAACATTCAGTTTATTATCTAGCAGGTTGAATGCCAAGTTACCTAATACATCTATGATGTCTCTATTAAAAAAGTAAGCACCAAAAGTCCTGTAATTAGGGTCTACTCTTCGATATTGTACGCCAGCAATCATCGATTTACCTTCATAACCTACAGATGCATCTATGGCTGAACTATATTCCGTAGTTGTTCGCTCTTCCATCAAAAACGTCGTAAGTCTACTGTTTGTGGTGGTGGCATCTTGGGCATTTGGTGAGACGGCACTTGATGCATATTCTAATTTAATCCTGATTTTCTCAAAGAACAATTTTTGTGCATTGATACCCAGTGTAAGGTTTTCTTCTGCAGATGGTTGTGTAGAGATATTGGTCGGAATCACAATAGAATTGACATCATCTTTTGCCTTAAATACTGTAAAGTCGAGAGAAGATTGCTCATCGCCATAGCCTACTTTTGCGCCCCATCCAGTCCGTTGATATACAGGAACATTGGGCGTGACCAAAGATAAATCTACTGGTTCCGCTTTTGCTAGTTTTCCATACATGCCGGCAATACGAATTTTACCAGGGGTTAATTCTGTTCCAATCCCGTTGAAATTTAAGTTATCTAAGGTGTATTTTGAAAAACGCATAGATCTATGACCCAAATGAAGTTTAGCCCACTTATAGCGTGGACTCATCCCAAATCGAACAAACCTATTATTTAATGAAGGAATTTTATCTTTGAAAGCATCTTTTATTTCACTTAGATTAGGAAGGGACGATTGTTGGTTTTTGGCTGTCAATATCATGGAAAAAGGAAGATCTATCTGATAAATCCTGACATTTAAGTTGGTATTTAAGGTGTAGAAAAATGGGTCTTGACGTAGTGGTCCTCCAAACGCATTGTATGACCTCATATTAAGTCCAATACTTCCTGATAAAGCAAATGGATCTCCAAAATCTGTAAAATCCTTAAAGAAGCTGCTAATATGCGTTTTGAAAAATCCTTTTTTGGTCGTTTCTTCCAAGTTTTCAAGTGAACCCAATTGTGCCATTCCAGAAAAATGAATGGCTATTATCAAAAACACGGTAAAGAGTTGTCTCATAAATTTAGGTTTAGATGTGAAGGCACTTTTAGGTAACCTTATGTTCTACTTGTTGATTTTTGCGTTTCCCTTAACTATATCAGTTTTAGAAACTACACCACAAACGTAAATAATACATAAAAAAACAGACCTATTACCATTTGCCTTTGTTCTGAATGGTAACCTTTATGTTCTGAATGGTAGGGTAGTTAACTTTCTACATAATTTATTGGTCACAACGGAAGTGATTAATTTATATTTTGCTTTCAATACTTTCATAATCAATTACACTACAAAATCACTTTTCAGAACACCAATACCACTTTTCAGAACATTACAGCAATAATTTGTCTTTATGATGTCGTTTTTATTTTAGTTTTGCGTATTAAATTTAGAACCATAACTGATTTGTTCCAAATATTGCAAAGTATCCATGTCAGCACCAAATTGTGTTTGTTGTGTGCAATAATGTGTTTGTGCTTACCATCATTTTCTCAAGATTGTATTGGGATCGAAAGGACAATGAAGCCTGATTATGAAAAGCTAAAACAAATGATTACCGAAGAAAATGCAAACATTGCTTTTGTCTTTTCGGATAGTTTACTTCAAAACATTAAATCAAAAAAAGGTGAACGATGTCCGATATCTTTTTGGATCAGCTTTTATCAAGGTGAGTCTTTGGAGTTGTTGATGGATTTTGAGTCTGCACTTAAGATTTATTATAAGATCATTCATTCTGCAGAATTACAAAATGAATGGGAAATCGTGGCCCAATGTTATATTTCTGTTGCAAGGTGCCATGAATATCTTGGCAGAGACAAAGATTGTCTTAGATATCTTCAGATGGCCAGAGATCTCATACAAAAACATAGCCTTCATCAAGTCGAACCTACATTTGCATTCAGGTATTCATCTTATCATAGAATATTTGGTAGTATGGATTCGGCAGTCATTTATGCACAATATGCTGTAGATACTGGTAAGAAACTAGGCATATTAAGAGCACAGACCGATGGCTATTTGTTGTTAGGGATTTTAAATAAGGATTTAGACACTTCAAACAAATATTTTAGAGAAGCGGCTACACTATTATATAATAATAAGAATTATTTGGGTGCAGCAGTCATGTATAGAAATATAGCCAACAGATATTGGAAAGAAAAAATGCCTGACAAAACAATGTCTGCTGTAGATACTGCCCAAATGTTTGCTAACTTCATAGTGGATAAAAATAAATCATATTATCGAATACTGGGTCATATCGCCGAAATCAAAAAAAACTATTTTGAACAAAGGATTAACAAAGATTCTGCCTACCACTACCTTAATCTAACTCGAACATACGAAAAAAAATCTGAATGGATGGTCAATCAAGAAAGGGTTGTATCTGATGCTATAGGTTTTGCCATTGAAAAAGAGAAAGAAAAAGTTATTTATGCTGAGAAGATTACTTTTCTGTTAAGGGTAGGGCTTTCAATTATGGGCCTTTTAATGCTTGTTTTATCTTATGTTGTGTTTAATAATCATAAAAAAAGAAAACAAATTGCCCATCAGAATAAAATGATAAGCGCCAACAATGATGCACTCAGTCAATCTATTCAGAAACAGTCTATCTTACTCTCTGAGATACACCACAGGATAAAAAACAATCTTCAACTAGTCATCAGTTTATTCACTTTACATGGTCATAATACCAATAATCCCAGCGTTAAGAACTACTTAGATGATCTTTCCCGAAAGGTATTTAGTATTGCCTTAATTCACGAACAATTATATAGGTCTGGAGATTTTGAAAAGATTGATACGAAGGAATATTTAAAAGAACTCACAACAAACTTTCAGATTTTGCAAGCTACCCAAGCACACATCGAATTTGTAACAGATACCGATCATATCTTACTTAATCTAGAGACCGTATTGCCTTTAGGTATTATCTGCTCAGAATTGATCAGCAATTCTCTCAAATATGCGCAATCAGAAAACGAAACTATCAAAATATATATCAGTCTGAAAGCTTTTGGTAATAAGTACTTATTAAAGTATGCTGATAATGGGCCTGGCATAAATATTGATATTTCCAGTAAATCAAAACAAGGTATGGGGCTAACTTTAATAAGCAACATGGTCAGACAATTGCAAGGAGAGAGTTCAAAATACAATGAAAAAGGTGCCGTATTTACATTGTTATTTGAAGAAAAAATGGTTTCAACGGTATAATTTTGGTTTTAGCAATATAAAAGCAGGTGTAGATGAAAGTATTGAATATATTGATCGTAGAAGATGAAATCCTCATTGCTGAGACTATCAAAATTTATCTAGAAGACAGGGGCCATCAAGTCTTAAATATAGCCATTTCTTATGATGAAGCTGTACGTGCCTACCACCTTAGAAAACCTGATCTCGTCCTACTAGATATCCGTCTCTATGGTCAAAAATCAGGGATAGATGTGGCCAATTTTATACTTGACCGAAAAGAAAGTGTCCCATTTATCTACCTTACTTCCCAGTATGATCAGCGCATCTTGGACCACGCACTTACTACAAATCCATATGGCTATCTCACCAAACCCATACAGAAAGAATCTTTGTGGACATCGATAGAATCAGCTTATAATCTCTATCTTTCAAAAAATGGAGGCGATAAGATAATTTTCATCCAAGATGGAAAAAATAATTATCAAATCAAAGTCAACGAAATCCTTTTCATTCAAGCAGATCATGTCTATTCCAAAATAGTGACCATCCACCAAAAAGAATTAATCATCAGAAAAACACTCCAACAAGTATTAGAACTATTAGATTTTGACTTTATCATCTATTGCCACAGAAGCTATATAGTCAATTCGAAATACATCACAAGTTGGAACCAAGATGAAATAATACTAAACGAAGAGTTCAATATCCCGATCTCCAGATCAAGAAAAAATGAAGTTGTAGAAAGAATAAAGTCTATGGTGCAGTAGTATGGTGTCATAAATTGGAGGGTAGTAAAGCATATTCTAATGAAAACAGTAAAAATCGGATGCTATTTGGAGTAACAATGATAGCTTAGAACAATTAGTTCTGACAACTAAATAACATGTATTACGATAATAAAAAAAGGGGCGTAGTCCTCACATCTTTATAGAAAATCGTCAAAGTTCAAAATTTGATGTGCTTATCCACGACATCTTGAAACAAATAGTTTTAATTTATGTGTGTGTGTAAAAAGGGGCGTAGCCCTGACATCTTGAATTCCAATCACCGTCATCGAAGAAACTCGCACCTTCATTTATGAAACAACCACCTGCATTTAGGAAACTCTCACCTGTGTTTAAGAAACTCCTACCGTCATTTAAGAAACTCGCACCGTCATTTAGGAAACTCGCACCTGCGTTTAGGGAATTCGCACTGTCATTTAGGAAACATTAACACTTCATCAAAGAAACTCCTACTGTAATTTAGGAAACTACCACCTGCATTTAGGAAACTCGCACTGCCAAGTATGAAACAGCCACTGTCATTTAGGAAACTCGCACTGCCAAGGAGGAAACAGCAACTGTCATTTAGGAA
>JBGSOH010000656.1:0-4993 GCA_041739205.1 Saprospiraceae bacterium | reverse complement strand
GATAGGTGTATTATATCTTTTATCAGCTGTTGGTTCAAGTTTGGCTTGGGATCCTTATTCCTTTTCGATATTTAGGTTCATTGGTGGACTTGGCGTTGGTGCTTCATCAGTTGCAGCTCCTATTTACATCTCAGAGATTGCTCCAGCAAAAAACCGAGGTAAACTCGTTGCTGCATATCAATTTAATATCGTACTTGGTATCTTAGTAGCTTTTCTAACAAATTATTTAATTGGTGAGTTTCTTGGAGTTGGTCAGTGGCGATTGATGTTGGGTCTTGAAGCGATTCCTGCTTTGATATTTTGTATTATGATTATCAAAGTATCTGAAAGTCCACGATGGTTACTTCTCCACAAACACGACGAAAAAAGTGCTGCTGATATTTTAGCAAAACTCAATCCTGGTGAAGATATAAACGCACTCATCCAAGACATAAAATCATCCGAAAAAGAAGGAGCAAGAGCTGAGAAGTTCTTTACCAAAAAATATAGTCTGCCGATTTTGCTAGCCTTTCTACTAGCATTTTTCAATCAAGTATCGGGTATTAACTTCGTGCTTTATTATGCACCGAGAATTTTTGAAATGGCTGGTCTAGGTGCAAGTACTGCCCTACTCTCTTCCATAGGCATCGGTATTACTAATTTAGTATTTACTATACTTGGTGTTTATTTAATAGACCGAATGGGTCGTAAAAAACTGATGATCATAGGATCGATAGGTTACATCATCACCTTATCTGTAATAGCATGGGCATTTATGACGAATGCAGGCGGGACAGTGGTTGTCGTCTTTGTTTTTGGATTTATAGCTGCACATGCTGTAGGTCAAGGAGCAGTGATATGGGTATTTATATCAGAGATATTCCCCAATAGTATGCGTGCATTCGGTCAAGCTTGGGGTACGGGCATACATTGGATTTTTGCAGCATTAATCACCGCTTTTACATTACCAGTGATAAGCATGCTTGGAGATAATCCATGGCCTTTGTTTGCATTTTTTGGATTTATGATGTTTTTGCAGTTGCTTTTCACCTTCTTTATGATGCCAGAGACCAAAGGTGTGAGTTTAGAAGATTTGGAGAAAAAGTTGCTCAAGTGATACTTAAAGCCTTCAGTATAAAAAGCCTTTAAGAATTACTTGTATTTAACATAAACAAATGGGAAAAGTAGTTTTTTTATGATAGCGTCAAGTGATGTAGGTAGCACATTTAAATAATCCACCAATCCATTGATTCATCGATTAACTAAAATCAACGGATTGGTGGTATTTCTTCAATTTTTAAGCCATCGAGTGCATACCCACTTTATTACCTTCTGTATCTATAAACATCGCCATAAAACCAAACTCACCCAAGCTTGTTTTAGGAACGATAAGTGTGCCTCCTGCTGCTTCGACTCTTGATGCTTCTACGGCTACATCATCGCAGTAAAAATAAACCATGGTACCTGATGTGGAAGGCACATTATCTGCTGATTTCACCAATGCGCCGCCTGCTCCTGGTACACCTTCTGCGCCTGAACCCATCATATACATAGGAGAATCTGGCATATCGACGTACTGCATTTCTAATTGAAACACTTCGCTATAAAACTTTTTTGCTCTCTCGAGATCTGTTGCTGCGATCTCAAACCAAACTACTGGATTGCTCATAATATTTTAATTTTTGTGATCACAAAATTAATCAATACTTACACATTTGCAATTGACATAGGTCAAGTTTAGATTATATTTTTATTTATATTGTTTATGCATGTTACTTTTTCTTTATGGAATCTCTTCTTAATCTGCTGAGAGATGTATTTTTAATACCTAGATGTGAAGCGATATGTTTGAGATGAGCTTTTTGAATGATGTCAGGTTTTTCTTCACCAAGTTTTAGATATCTTTCAGCGGCAGTTTGAGTAATCATGTGTATGTGCCTTTGTTTGAGTTTGAAGAGTTCTTCTGTCATCCAATTTCTACCCCAATCACTGAATCCCCTAAGTGACAAAAATAACTGTTGGAATACTGGAAAAGGTATTTTGTATAATACCACTTCAGCAAGCGCTTGGATACAACTTTCGCTTGGTTTTTGTTGAAAAAGCGATACCACTTCTATCACTACATCTCCTTGACAATAAAATTCAGTGGTCATTTCTTCATGATTAAAATCAATGACATATGACCTTAGAATACCTTCCTTGACAATATAATATCCATCTGATATACCACCAAATGATAAGATATTTTCGCCTTTTTTAAATCTAACTTCATAATGAGCATTTTTTATTTGGACCATTTCTTGCTCATCAAATCCACCATTTTGGTACACTAATGTTAATATATCTGTCATTAATTATTGATTTAAAATTAGGTTACCCAACTTCCTTTTTATACTCTGCTGGCGTTTTACCAAAGTACTTTTTAAATACTGCACCGAAATAAGACGGATCTGCAAAACCACATTTAAATGCTACTTCGGAAATAGTCCACTGCCCATTCTGAAGCAATGATGCTGCTTTTTCTAGCTTCAAGATGGTTGTATATTGTTTTGGAGACATGTCTAGTTCAGCTTTGAAAATCCGTTGCAGCTGTCTTAAACTGACATTTATTTCAGTTGCTAATCGCTCTACAGGAATGTTTTCGTCCATGTACTGTTGGATATAACTTTTTAATTGAGTGATTTCTGTTGATAATGTAAGTGCTTTAAGTTTATCTTCTACAAAATTTGTTTCATCTTCTATAATTTCAGAAGATGCTAAATCCTGTCTTCTCTGTGGGAAATTTCGATAAAAGCGGAGTCTGCTGTTTTGATACCAAAGTCCACCAAACAAAGATAATACCAAGACAACTAAACCTAATTTCAAAACAAAAGAAGAAGATTGGTAAGTCGTTAATAATGAATATTTCCAAGTTGGCGCTCCAATAAGACGAACGGAATGCCAATCATTGGGAAAACCGAAATCTGATTTGCCCTTTAGATTAATAAAGTTCATAGATAGTGGATGATACGTGTCAGCCCACGATGTCATGTCTGCCGTGGTATCTATGTCGTTATTGCACAAATCTATTCTAAATTCAAACCCTTCTTTCGGTATAATACCTATTGCGCTCCACGGTACTGCTATTTCTAAGCTGTATTCGCTATCGAGATCAGTGGTATCGTTGATAGTTCCGATAATGTTGGATTTTGTTTGTATAACGATATTTGTTCCTTCGTGATCTTTTGGTACATGACTACCATGCTGAATTTGTTGTTTATCTCCTTTGAAAACTGTTTTTTCACCTGTCAAACTGATGAGAAGCTGATAGTCATTCAGATCCATTTTGTCCCGACTATCATTTTTGCCATCTATATAAATTTCTACTGCATCATTTAGGTATAATCTCGCATTATTATCGCTTGTTGCATTGACGCAAAGTTGACTATCCGATACTTTAAAAGCAGCATATAAATGTTCTGAATCCCAATACAAACCACACGCCACTAGATTGCGGTATGCTGGTCTAGATGTATGTTTTATTTCTAATGGCAATGTCCATTCGTCTAGATGACCATCGATAAACATAGGAACAGGTGTGTAAGGTATCGTTATATCTTGTTGAGCCCACAAAGGCGCAAACAAAGCACAGATCAGCAAAGTTACAAGATAAAACTGTCGCATATTTAGGATAATCAGTCGCAAAATTAACAGAATAGTACGACTAAATGCTAGAATTTTGCCTTCAAATAAAAATATATGTTCAGAATACAAATTTGGATTTTTTTACTGGCCTTGACCAATGCAATGAGTTCGCTTTATGGACAAGTTCCTGCCTTCCCTGGTGCAGAAGGATTCGGTGCAACGGCAAGTGGTGGTAGAGGTGGTCGAGTGATTTTTGTAACTAATTTAAATGCGGATGGCCCTGGTTCACTCCAAGCTGCACTCAATGAAAATGGTCCTAGATATATACTCTTCAAGGTTAGTGGTGTGATCCCTACTACGGTAGAAGTACCACCAGGACATGGTGATTTTACCATTGCAGGACAGACGTCACCCGATGGCATTATTGTTAGGGGATTTTTGAGTTATAATGAAGAACAAATTTCCAGTGAAAACATCATCATCAGACATTTACGATCTAGAATAGGCGATACTGAGCAATATCCGACGCCACATTGGTTAGCAGAAGATGGCATAACTTTGGGTGGTATCCGCCATGCCATTATTGATCATTGTTCTTTTGCACATGCGAGTGATGAGGCGGTAGATATCTCGCGATCTTCATTGCTGACCATACAAAATTGTTTGCTAGCAGAAACACTAGGTGGACATAGTTATTTGGGAGGTATGTTGATCAATTATTCATCTGCTCAAAGCCGGCTCGATAGCTTGTCTATCCACCATAATGTATGGAATAGAATCGGCGGTAGAATGCCAGAAGTAAGTTGTGAATCGCCATACTGTGATGGCAAAACCATTAACATTGAACTGTCCAATAATCTTGCATGGGACCCAAAGATAGAGTTGTGGTATGAAGGTCCTACTCCGAATGGTCATTTTAATTTAAATCTAAATGCTATCAATAACTTTTATCACGCAGCACCATCATACACCAATGGTATGTATCATTTCGACTTATTAAATTTTGAAGAAAACAATTTATTTTTTGAAGGAAATAAGATGAATCTTTATGACCAATATAGTGATTATGATCTATTTTATTGTTGTAATGATTTTGACCAAGGGCATCCAAATACAAACTTTGGTGTTGCCAATTTATTATCAACAAAACATGCATTCCCAGCCATCTCTTACACCACAACAGAAACACTTGCAGATGTATTGTCAACATCAGTTGGTGCTTTCCCGAGAGATGAAATGGACATGAGACTTATGGGCAATATCAGGGATGGGATCATAGACCCGTTGACCATTGATGAAGACCATTATGACGATGCTTTTACGATTACCAATGAAAAACAAGCGCCACTCGATAGTGATGATGATGGTATGCCAGATTATTGGGAGATGA
>JBGSOH010000472.1:0-46832 GCA_041739205.1 Saprospiraceae bacterium | reverse complement strand
CATATTTTTATGTGATATTACCATTTCTAATAAAATTCTAATTTAGATGATTGTTTAGAACTTTTTGTAAGGTGTACCTTTGCCTTGCTTTTATTGAATAATCTAAATAAATCTTGCAATGAGTCGGATATATTATGTTTTTCTAAGTTGTTTTTTTTTTATCTGTTTGAGTTTTATTTCTGTTTCTGCTCAAACAAACTATAAAATACAAGGAAATGTAATGGATGAAAACAAACAGCCTTTAACAGGTGTACTTGTCATTCCTAACAGTGGTAAACCAGTTTATACAAATAATGATGGAGCGTTTATTTTGGTCGTTGCCAAAGGGGATTTGGTGATTACTTTAAGATATCTAGGAAATGAAGATTTAGTGATAAATCAAGTTGTTAAAAATGAAAATATTGATTTAGGAAAGATTGTAATGGTAGCGAAAGCTACTTTTCTGAAAGAAGTCAATGTCAG
The DNA here is from genome assembly GCA_041739205.1 of Saprospiraceae bacterium. Taxonomy (GTDB): domain Bacteria; phylum Bacteroidota; class Bacteroidia; order Chitinophagales; family Saprospiraceae; genus OLB9. Next base: position 46,370 of record JBGSOH010000472.1, on the reverse strand, counting down.
TGCAACAGCTATGCCTTATAAAAGTAGTTTTGAAGGCTCTAATCATTATGTCAGCCCACTACAGCTCAAAAAAATACAACCAATCTCTACAGAAGAAGTACTGAAAACACTTCCCGGTGTAAATGTACTGGGAGATATGGGACTTTCTAATAGACTCAATGTGAGCATCAGAGGATCCTGGGGTAGGAGGTCAGAAAAGGTTCTTATGATGGAAGATGGCTCACCCATTTCGCCAGCACCTTACACAGCTCCTGGCATTTATTATAATCCTATCAGTGATCGCATCGATGGCATAGAAGTCTATACAGGTGCCGATATTCTTCGCTATGGACCTAATAATATGTTTGGTATTATCAATTATATAACACCTAAACCACCACAACAACCAGGCTTAAGAGCAAAGATTTCAGGTGGTCAACGTGGATATTTCACAGGATTACTTTCTTATGGTGGTACATGGAATAAAGTAGGTAGTCAGATAGAAGCTGTCTATAAAAGATTTGATGGGTTTACCAAGAATTCATCAGTAGATATGATTAATCTAAATGCAAAAATATTTGCAGAATTAGCTGAAAATCAGTCAATTTACTTCAAAATAAGTGGCCAATTTGAAGATAATCAGGCAAGCTTGAGCTCCATCACACCTTATACATTTAGCTTAGATCCTACCGAAGGGCCTTTTGATGCAGACAGATTTACGATGCATCGTTACGGACTTGATATCATCCACAAGTGGGTGCCTAATTCGACTTCTGATCTCACTACTAAAATTTTTGCATCTGACTTTGCACGTGATTGGTGGAGACAGAGCAATACAGTGGTAAAAGCAGCTAATGTACGTGGATATGTTGGAGAAGAAATATTTTCACAAAGGTATAGCTACCTTGATGGAAAAACATTTGGTGATGATGATTATGTGCGTGTAGGAACTATCACGAATGGTCGTGAGTCTACCACAGACAGTAGATGGCATTTTACAGTGGCAGCCATCGAAGAGACTTACAGCAAAAAATGGTCAGGTGAAAATTGGAGCAATGGTCTAGAAGCTCAGTTTAAGCTATATACCGAAACTTACAAAGATCAAGTTTTAGCAGCGGACTCTACTAGATGGGCTCGAAGCGGGAGATTTACCACGGACTTAGCTTATGATCTTCAATCAGTATCGGGATATATCAGAAATCATTTTGTCATCAATAAGTTTGAGATCACACCAATACTTCGAGTCGAAAAAGTATGGATGAATCGGGAAGATAGATTAGCATTAGCTCGTAATCCTAACCTGACTTCTGACAAAGATCTCGCGAGAGTAAATGAATATAGTATATTTCAACCAGGTTTGACACTTGGATATCAATTTGCAAACCTTAAAGTTTTTGGGTCAGCTTACAAAGGGTATATTGCACCATCCAAATATTTTGCATTTTTGGTAGAAAGAGATGGCGTTTTAGTCAATCCACTTTCTGCAGAAGATCTTAGTAATGTAAAACCTGAAGTAAGTTTGAATACAGAATTAGGGATTCGTGGAGAAATCATCAAAGGAAGATTGGCTGGTCAGATTGCCGTGTTTAATAACCGTATTAGCAATTTTTATGTAGCAGGATGGAATGAATATTTCGACAAATTGGCTGTGCTCAATGTGGGTGGTTTTGAAGCAGCTCTGCGTTATGAAATTTTGCCATTAGGAGGAAATCATAAATTCAGCATTCAACCAAATATCACATTATTGAGAACAAATGTTGTGTCAGGAGAGCTTGTAGATCGACATCTATTTACACAAATAAAACATACGGCTGCCACAAAACAAGAATTTGTAGATAAAGTCAACAATAATCCTGCTGGATATGAGGTCTTTGTAAAACAAAATGGTATAGATGTAAAACTAGATAGAACCATCACCATAGAAGACTTGGATAATGTATCGAAAACTGTGTATAAATTTGGTGATAATGGGATAAAAGATGGAGTGACGCCATATGCACCTGAAATCGCATATAATGTTAATTTGTATTACACCTATAAAAAGTTTGGAATCGGTTTTGGATACAATTTTGTTGGTGATCAATATGGAGAATTTGCAAATTTTGAAAACGAATCAGGTGATGGAGGTTTAGGTAAAATTAAGTCATTCCACACATTTGATGCCAATGTCAATTATGACTTTATGATAAAAGATATTAGAGCTTCATTGTTTGTAGCAGCAAAAAATCTGGGTGATGACGTATTTGTAGCATCAAGACTCAACCGTGGACAGTCGGGTATAATGTCGGGAGGATTCAGACAAATCAATGCAGGTTTGAATTTTGTATTTTAAAGGTATTCAAAAAAATAGCTATTCGTGCACCTTATTCAAATAAAATTAGATTTGGGTAAAAGAATAGCTATTTTTGAATTTAAAGGAAAAAGACTGGATACTTAATTTAATTGGTTTCTATAAACCAAGGTCTAATTATATAAACTTTCCTTACTTTTTGTTTTCTATGTTATGCTTGTTTTACAAACTGAACTTCCGCAGAGATTTTTACATCTTCACTCACCAATACACCACCTGTTTCGAGAGCAGCATTCCATGTAAGACCGAAGTCTGTTCTATTGATTTTTCCTTCGATAGAAAAACCAGCTTTCAGATTACCCCAAGGATCGGTATTTGTGCCAGAATATTCTACATCAAGAGTGACCGATTTTGTAACATCTTTAATAGTTAAATCTCCTGTTACTTTTCCATCACCTGCATTAAATGAATCAGATATAAATTTTAATTTTGGAAAAGTAGCACCATCAAAAAAATCGGCACTTTTAAGGTGTGTGTCTCTTTGCTCATTAGATGTATTGATAGTATTTACATCTGCCGAAAAAGTGATTTTGGTGTTTTTAAAATCTTCATTTTCTGATTCGATTTCACCTGTTAATCCTTCGAATTGCCCTGTGACATTTGTTATCATAAGGTGCTTTACTTTAAATTGAAGTTCGCTGTGGGTAGGGTCCAAAGACCATTTTGTTGCTGACATATTTATTGTTTTTGATTAATATTTGTTGCAACAAATGTTTTTTAACAAAGGTTGTTTTTTTAATATAATTTTAACTAAACAATGCACTTATTTAATGTAATTAATCTTTTTAAGCAAAAAAAATCGGAAAGATATCAGGTGACACCTTTCCGATTTATTGCATATTCAAAGAGGAAATCTTATTATTTATTTCTCTTTTCCAGCTTGTAAAAAGTCTTGATATTCTTGCAATTCGTCCCATTTCCCATCAGCAGCCATTTCTGCTTGTTTCGGCCAAGTGGTAGGATCGGCTAGTGAAAATCTAGATCCAGCTTCTGTGAGAATTTCTTGAATCGTACTAACGGCTGTTTCCGCTAGTGCTCGCCAAGTTTTAATTCCCTTTGCATGCAATAATTCTTCTATTTTCGGACCGATACCTTCTACTGCTTTTAGATCATCTTGCTTCCATCTACGTATTATTCCAGCTTTAATTAAAAACTTCTCTAGTTTCGAATCCGTATTGCCTTCAGTGACAGTATCACTTCGTCCAGTATCTAAAGCTTTTTGTAAGTCAATGAGCTCATTCCATTTTCTATCATTAGCTAATCCTGCTTGTTGTGGCCATGTATTCGGGTCAATAATTCTATATTTATCCCCATATTTGTTCAGAATAGTCCTAAGATCTTCTTTTGAGGTAGAAGCCAATGTGGCGAAATTTAGAATATTATTTTCCTTCAATATTTCTTCCATTTTTGGACCGATACCCTCTATGATCTGGAAATTTGTGTCTCCTATTGCTGCATAATACTTATCTACTGAAGGCGAACTAGCAGAAGCTAATGCAACACCCGCTAGTGGCATTGCCCCAAGTTGCACTGAAGCTTCCATTTCTCTCATTTTGCCTCTTAGAAGAGATACGTTACCTTCTGCTTCCATTCTTGCTTTTTTGCAAGCATCGAGGCTAGCTTCTAGATTTGTTATGTTGGTGTTTAATAAAGATATTTTTGATTCAGCTTCTTTAAGTAAAGCCTGATATCTACCCCATATAAGCCAACCAATGCCTAAGCCTAATAAAAATGGAAGTAACCATGTCAACCACCATGGAATGGTGCAAAAATCAAATAAAACGATCATGATATTTATTTTTTAAAATTGGTTATTTAATGATTTGTACTTCGGTTCTACGGTTCTTAGCTTTTCCATCAGCAGTATTATTATCTGCGATGGGTGTTTCTTCTCCTTCAGAACTTACTATTAATTTTTCTTTTTGGACTCCTTTTGATATAAGGTACTTTGCTACAACGTCTGCTCTTTTCTGACCAAGTTTGAGATTTTGTGTAGCATCACCTACGTTATCTGTGTGACCAGTAATATTGACGGATTCGCTAGACTTTAATACTCTTTCGGCGACATCATCTAGATATTTTTCTACTTCAGCACTATTCAGCTTATTAGTAGAGTTTGGTGGAAAATAGATCAGCGTTTTGTCATCTATTTCTTTGATGTTTTCAGTATAAATTCTTGATGCAAAAGATACTGACTCAATTTTTTGACCTACATCTGATGAGTCGCATGTCACACTTTTGGTAAGGATGACTACTTGATCATCAGTAAGGTTTGTAAATAGTTTGCGAGTTTCAATCGCCCTTTTATAAGCGGTACTGTCAGTCTCATCAGGTGCCGCATTGGTACAATACCATCCTGAAATTTCAAGTTTGGTTGTGGCTGAAACCAACGCTGTTAGCGAGTCTCTCATACGTGGCCAGCTTTCGCCAAGGATTGGAGCACTGCTTCCCCATAAGAAAAGCAACGGACCTGATCTTTCTGTTTTTTCCAGCGTCGGTATGACTTGTTTCTGGACACAACATTTATTATAATCCTTGTAGTAAAGCCAACCTAAGAGAAGCCACAACAGCGCTAAAATTGCTATTAATAAAGCTCTCATAAATAAGTTGGTTTTGTTTGTAAAATAAAAATAAAGCTGAAAATTAAAAATTAATATTGAAATATGTATAAATTGTAAGTTATTTATTCATTAAAGTGGTAAAATACAATCTTTATGCATTGTCTAAATTGTAATTTGCATTATTTTAATTGTATTTTATCATTATTTTAAATTGTTTGAATGAATTTGAAAAATAAAAACAGTTTAACATTCTTTTATCTTTGTTATGACTTATTTTTTATATTTACGTCACCTAACCAAATATTAATTAAAATGAACAAAATAGTAACACTAGATGAGTTTATCATCAGAGGCCAAAAAGAAAAACCTGATTCTTCTGGCAGTTTCACAAGATTGTTAAGAGATATCGGTATTGCCGCTAAAATTGTAAACCGCGAAGTCAATAAAGCTGGACTTGTAAATATCCTTGGCGTAGAAGGCAGTACTAATTCTACTGGTGATGATGTACAGAAACTTGACATATTTGCCAATGAAAAGTTTATTGAAACACTCTCATACAGCGGAGAAGTATGCGGTATTGCTTCCGAAGAGAATCTCGAATTTATTCCTGTAAAAACGGATAAAAATAAGCAAGCTCAATATATTGTAGTCATGGACCCACTTGATGGGTCATCCAATATAGATGTAAATGTATCTGTAGGCACAATTTTCGGAATATATAAGAGGATAAGTCCAGTAGATGGGCCATGTAAGATTGAAGACTTCCTCCAAAAAGGAACAGCGTTAGTGGCAGCTGGATATGTGTTGTATGGCACTTCGACATTACTAGTGTATTCTACTGGTGATGGTGTCAATGGTTTTACACTAGACCCAAGTATTGGAGAATTTTGTTTGTCACATCGCAATATTCAGATGCCGGTTTCTGGCAATTATTACTCTGTAAATCAAGGTTATTACTTAAAGTTTGACCTAGAAATGAGAAGATATATTGACCATTGTTCTGACTTAAATTATAGATTGAGATATATAGGTAGTATGGTTTCTGATATACATAGAATCATGTTTCAAGGCGGCATATTTTTATATCCGAATACGCGAAAGTACCCAAAAGGTAAGTTGAGATTGCTTTACGAATGCTATCCAATGGCGTACATTGTCGAGCAATCAGGTGGTACTGCACTCACTTGTAAACTAGATAGGATCATGGACGTAGAAATCACATCGTTACATCAGACATCCTCTATTGTAATGGGATCAAAAGAAATGGTAAGAGATATGAAGGAATTTGTAGAAAAGTATGGTGCTGTTATTCAGTGAAGGTTGTTAATTATGAATAGATTTTTGATATTTGTTTTTTGTTTGATTTCGTTAGGTTTCAGCTATGCGCAAGTGAACATAAAGGTAGTCAGTATTCCAAGCAATACGCCACAACCTGTCAATATTTATTTAGCAGGTACGATGAATAATTGGAATCCAGGAAATTCAGATTTCAAATTAGTCGCCGATAGTTTGGGCCAGTACGCAATTACTTTTACTCCAGCTATCGGAGCTGTGAAATTTAAGTTTACCCAAGGTAGTTGGGCCACAGTAGAAGGTACGTCACAAGGTGGATTTATACCTGATAGAACAATAAATTATAATGGTCAGCCAATGACAGTTGAGTTGAATATATCAGGTTGGGAAGGCGCTGGAAACGTAACATCCACGGCATCTCCACAAGTTAGTATTTTGTCTGAAGCTTTTGATATACCACAATTAAATAGAAAGCGTAGAATTTGGCTTTATTTACCAAAGGATTATCAAAATAGTCAGAAAAAATTTCCTGTTATGTATATGCATGATGGGCAAAATCTCTTCGATAGAGTGACAAGTTTTTCTGGAGAATGGCGAGTTGATGAGAGTCTTGACAGTATGGTCTTAGCTGGTGATTACGGATGTATTGTGGTTGGTGTAGATAATGGTGGCGCCAATAGGTTGAACGAATATTCTCCATGGGTCAATACACAATATGGTGGTGGACAAGGAGATGAATATGTCGAATTTATAGTAGAAACGCTCAAGCCTTACATTGACCAAAATTATCGTACATTCACAGATGCTGATAATACTGGGATCATGGGGAGCTCAATGGGTGGGTTAATTTCGATGTACGCAGGCATCAAGTATCCAGAAGTTTTTGGCAGGGTAGGCGCATTTTCTTCATCTTATTGGTTTTCAGATCAGTCTTATAAACAAGTAAATGATACAGGAGTATTGCCAACTTCATATTTCTATCTTATCGCAGGTAGCCAAGAAGGTGGAGACCAAGTAAATGACATGAATGAAATGGTCGAAACACTCAAAGCAAAGGGTGCAGAAAATATAAATGTTTTTAGTCAAGCACATGCAGATGGGAAACATAGCGAGTGGTACTGGGAAAGAGAATTTTCAAAAGCATATAAATGGCTTTTTGAAAAAAAAACTTCAGGACTAAGTGATTTTACAAATGCATCCATAAAGGTTTGGCAAAGTGGCAATGTTCTGTTCATTTCAGATGACAAACAGCTAAATGGGAAACAAGTATGTATATATGATATCGGTGGAAGACAAATTGATTCCAAAATAATTGATCAAAACCATATATCACTGAACGGAAGTTTTAATACAGGAATTTATTTCCTTAGAATTGATGGAGAAAAAGGAAGTGTAAAATTTATGTGGCAAAATTAATATGGATCCACATCAATATTGACGCGTACAGATTTGCTATTTGGTAGTAATTTTAGTTTGTTTCTTTCATCTAGGATGAGTTGTTTTATATTATGAACAACTTTGGGATCTTTTTCCATTTTGATGGTAATAGTCTGAATATACTGACCTCGGATTCTTGATATACCAGGTATCGCAGGTCCAATCAATCTATTACCAATTTTCTTACGGATCTGATCTGCAAATACTTGAGCAGTATGAGCTACCGTTTGAGCATTTTTATGCAACAGTTCTATCTGAATCATTCTGAAAAACGGTGGATAAATGAATGCCTTTCGTTCGCTCGCTTCGCGCATATAGAATCTTTCGTACAAATGATGCATTGTCTCTATGATGACAGGATGACTAGGATTGTAAGTCTGAATGACGACATTGCCCTGTTTAGCCCTTCTTCCTGCTCGACCTGAGACTTGCGTTAGCAATTGAAATGCCCTTTCATTAGCTCGAAGGTCTGGATACCTCAGTAGAGCATCCGCATTCAAAACGCCTACAAGAGCAATGTTCTCAAAATCTAATCCCTTGGTTATCATCTGTGTGCCTACCAGAATATCGATCTTTTTTTCTTCAAAATCATGGATGATATTTTCATAAGCTAGTTTGGTTTTGGCTGTATCCATATCAAGTCTAGCTACATTGGCAGTCGGGAAAAGTTCTTTCATGTGCTCTTCTATTTTTTCTGTACCGAATCCTTCTTGATGCAAATCATGATTGCCACATGCAGGGCATTGGATTGGAATTTTAGACCTTGTTCCGCAATAATGACATCGCAATTCATTGAAAGCCTTATGGATCGTGAGCCTAACGTCACAGTTGTGACAATCAGCTTTCCATCCGCATGAATGACAAGAAATCGTAGGTGCATACCCACGTCTATTCTGAAATATCAAAACTTGTTCTTTTTCTATTAAAGCATTTTCTATAGAAGTAGTCAAATGTTTGCTAAAAAGTCCATCAAACCTTTTGTCTTTATATTCTTCTTTTAGATCTACAACTTGTATTTTCGGCAATACGGAGGCTCCATGTCTCTCAGTCATATTTACTAAGCCATATTTGTCATTGACTGTATTTGAGAATGATTCTAAGCTTGGCGTAGCACTTCCCAATATTATGGATGCCTTCATTAGGTTACTCAAATAAATGGCTGCATCTCTAGCATTGTATCGTGGGCTTGGTTCGTTTTGTTTGAATGAAGGATCGTGTTCTTCGTCCACAATGATTAATCCTAAATTATTAAAAGGTAAAAAAAGTCCTGACCTTGCAGCGATCACAAGTTTAGCACCCAATAATACTGCGTTCCACATTTCTACACGTTCTTGATTGTTCATTCTGCTATGATAGACCAATACTTCTGTACCGAATATGGTTTTCAGCCTTTCTACCATATGTGTAGTAAGGGCGATTTCAGGTAGTAGGTATAAAGTTTGTTTTTCATGTTCTATAGCTTCTTTGATGAGTTCTGCATATACTCTGGTTTTGCCACTTCCTGTGATACCATGGAGCAAACAAGGTTTTTCGGATGCAAGGACTTTTTTTATTTCAGCTATAGCATTCACTTGCATATTACTAAGTGGATCCATCGCTTCAGGTTGTTGGTTTTCGGATCTATCTGTTATTCTACTAAGCTTTTGTTTTTTAATGTTAAAAATACCTTTTTTAGCAATCGCTTGTAAAACGCCACTATCAACATCTGCCAATAAATAAATATCAGAGACAGGCATGGAAAAGATCTTATTTCGCGAAATCTGAACAAAGGCAAGGAGTGCTTTGGTTTGTTTTTCGCTATTTGCTACAAGGTCGAATGCTTCTGATAAACGATTTGGTTCTGAAAGATATGGCTCATTTAAAGAAACGAAATTAACCATCCTTGCTTTGAATTTCTCTATCAATTCTTCTTTGATGGAAATGATTCGTTTGTCTAGCAGACTCCTCAGAATAGGGAAGATGGTTTTTTTATTCAGGATGTCTTGTATCTGTAGAATGGTAAGCTCGTTTTGAATCGACACAGCTTCGGCAACGAGATATTCATCATCATTGAGTTCGACGGTGATATCTTCTAACTCACCATTAAAGACGACCTTGGTTTCACTTTCTAGCTTCAGACCAGCTGGCATGGCAACATTCATCACTTCACCAAGAGTGCAACAATAATAAGATGCCATCCATGACCAAAATTTAAGTTGGGTTTCGGTCACCATTGGCGTTTTATCAAGAATAGCAATAATTGGTTTTGCCTTATATTCTAGTTGGAGATCCGAATGGACTTCAGCAATGATGGCGGAGTATAATTTATTTTTAAGTGGGACTTCAACCCTGATACCAATTTGGACTAAATCAGCAAATTCTTCATGTACTGTGTATGTGTACAGCTTTGGTAAGGCCAAGGGAAATACGACGGTAACAAATTTTGCAGACAATCCTTTTTGTGTTTATGGAGTTGCAAATATAACAAAGTATTGTGAAATGGGGTGGTAGAAAGACTTTTTGGTTTGACAATTAAAAACATATTTTGAGCAAGTACGCTACGATCTGCTAAATAAACTTCTGTTTTTATGAAAGGTATATGAAATATTATTTAGTTTTGTGAGATGAATAATTTACATGACAAGTTTATAAAAGAACGTTTACTAGAGAGACAAAATGCTATTGATTTTCTAAAAGTCGCTGTTCCTGCCAATATTCTTTCATTGATGGAATTAGATAGTTTAATGCCATCTCAGAACTCTTACATTACAGAAGATATTAGGGAGCTATTTTCTGATATTGTTTTCACTTGTAAGTTGAATTCTGGAAAAGAAGCATATTGCTCCATTCTCATAGAGCACAAAAGCTATAAAGATCCTTTGGTTGAATTTCAGATTGGTGGGTATATTTTTGGTGGGTATTTACAACAAATTAAAAGCAAAGAACCATTTAGAGTTATCATCCCCTTGGTGTTCTATCATCATGAAGACAAGTGGGCATATAGGCAGATAGAGTCTTATTTTCAAGATATACCTGAAGAGTTGCGTAAATTTATTCCAAGATTTGATGTTTTATTTTTTGATGTAAAGCAGCTGTCCGATGAGACAATTTTTGGTATGCGCAATACAGCAATGACCACGATGTTTATGACTCAAAAGCATCATAGTGAGCCAATTGAACTGCTAGACAGAATGGAGAAAATTTATGAGTCATTGCAAACGCAAGAAGAAAGGAACTCTTTTGAAAGAAATTTTGTTTATTTATGGTTGCGTTTAAGAAGAATGACCAGATCATTGATATTATTCAGAAAAGTAAAAATAAACCCATAAATAACGTATTCATGACACTATACGAATCTTTAATTTCAGAAGGCGTGATAAAAGGAAAAGCCGAAGGAAGGCTTGATGGCAAAATCGAAGTAATTCTCAATGGTTTTGACAAAGGACATTCAATTTCTTTGCTAGCAAATATCACAAATTTTACAGAAGAAGAAGTGCGAAGGATTTTAAAAGAACATAAACGGATTGAGTAATTTTTATCCTTTCCCTAATTTATCTATCGCTTCGATTATCTGCCATTCGAATACTTCATCAAATCGTTCAAAATATAGTTCCCCCATCTTTTTACCCTTTTTGACCCAATAAAGCGCTTTTTCAAAGTATCTTTTCGCTACAATTTTTTCATTCATAGCTAAGTGCACTAAGCCTGACTGATATAAAGCTTCTGTAAAGTTTTCATCTTTGTTTAAGACTACACTATAATTTTTTAAGGCCATGACGTATTCACCCATTTTGTGGTAGCACATTCCTTTGTAGAAATGCACTAAATAATTATCTTCAGCCTTAAATCCACGTTTGACTTCTTCCGTCAATACAGTATCAAATGTTGCAATTGCTTCTTGATATTTTCCTAATTTGTAAAGAGCTTGCCCTTTGAGCAATCCACATGGTTCGCCCCAGCATATACTGTATTTTTGCTTGCTCATGGCTAGTAATTGGTCAATATCCGAAATTGAACCTTCGTAGTCACGATAGTAATAAAGTAAACTCCAAGCTCTATATTGTAAACCATCAATAGAACCTTTTCCAACATCTCTAGATACAGCTTCGTTCAATATTTCCATGGCTCTGATATGTTCACCACGCTTTTTATAGGAATAAGAAAGGACTTGTCTAAACTCAATATTATTTGGAGCCAACATTAATGCGGTATCCTTAAGTATTCTATGTTTGTCAGAAGGTTGCAACATGTAATCTGACATTTCATTATACTGAATAGCAGCACTATCTCTTTCAACTTCTGTGAGTTTTGCAAATGGATTTGTTCGGTTTTCTAATTTTTGACAACCGATACTGATTAATAAAAAAAAGTAAATATTTTTTATGGACATAAGTCTGTGATTTTTCCGTTTTCAATTTTGAACATTAAAAAAGCATGTACATCTTTATAAGTAATGAAGTCATAACTTGTCTCTGTTCTAGGCCAATCATCTAGCTTGGAAATTTGTGACAACATGTGTTTTATCAATGGCGCTGAAAATTTTTTTGGCTTGTATTTTTTATCCATTTGTTGTAATCCAGGAACACCGACTTTTCCATGACAGTTGACATTAAAGTGTACGATAATATATCCATCTCCTTGGTCTTCAGGAGCATTAGCAGAAATCTTTTTTACCAGATATTCGTTGCCTTTTTTGTAAGTGACGTCAGAATCTGCGATACTCTGATAGTAGTATTCCCCTTGATGACCGTCAAAACAATTTGTATACTTAATGGCATTATTTACATTAAATTTTTCTGTTTTCTCATAGTTTTCAGTTTTCTCATTTTCGTTTATGAAATACTTGATTGTTAAATTGTTTTTATCAATTTGAGTTAAACGTAAGAAATGTTGAGGATTTGAAATGTCTTCTGTAATTGAAATAAAAATATTACCGTTTAAGTCAAATAAATGATATTTTTGAGTTTGTATTTCTTGCCAAACCGTCTCACCTTCATAAAAATATGTCATAATTGTCGTAAGGCTATCCGAAGAAAAATTGATTGTCTTTGTGACATCTAAATCGTCGTTTGGATTGTAAGAAATAGATGGTGATTGATATGAATTACCTTGGATAAGTTTCTTTACATCTTCCTTTTTAAATGGACGCTCTTCTTCAATTTTTACAAAAGTAGCTCTGTTCTTCCAGTATATTTGACCTGTTTCTGTAATAGGGAATTGTACACTATCTTTAAGTGGATAAATGTTTAATTTTTGATCTTCCTTGTAAAGAATTTTGAATGGAAAGTTTAATAAATTTATGGTATCTTCCATTTCAAAATCTTTGGTGAACTGGAATGAATCTACTTTTTCGCCAAGATAATTGTAATAGTTAACTGTATCGTTTTTCATTTCAATAAAAAATGGATAAGGTATTGTTTGGTCTAGAATCCTATACGCTCCCATGTATAAATCAGCGTCTTGAACTTGCTTTTTCTGACAAGAAAGGATTAAAAAGGTAAAGGTTAGATAAAAAATGGTACGTAAACTCATAAATAGGATTGAGCGACAAATGTCAGAATAAAATTTATTCAAATGTTAATTGAGTAGTTTTTTAACAACTTAATAACTTGGTAGTAAGCTTAGAATTGAATAATATGAGATAAAGTTTTTAGATATATTTATTTTGTTTAGTTTTGACAAGTATTTCAAAATCGGTTTAGCACGTAGGTATGAAGGAGTCAGGATTTAGTCAACTATATACATTGCTTCCAGCATTATTTTTTGGTAGTCTTATTACCTACTTCTTTCTCAATGATACGTCTTTCACCTTAGAGCAACTTCCAAAAATCATTTATAGTCAAGCTACCAAAGATGGAATAGATATTGGCGCTAGAGCATCATTGATATATAAAATAGTGTTGTTTGGTGGGATATTTACTTCTGTTATATGGTATTTGTTAAATCAATTATTTCCTAGTAAACTTGATGTAAAACGAGACTTTATTAAGAAAATTGCTTTCTTAAGTTTTATTGGTATAACTACTGTGTACTGCCATATTGCTCATATCAAAAGTTTTGAATCACTTGGAGTTATATGTTCAGTTTTGGTTTTTTATTTAATAATTGCCATTTTCGATAGATTTCGCTTAATGAACTTTAATCAAGATAGATATACTGAAAATTGGACAGAAAAAGTTTTGCTTTCTTCATTTTTGATAACTTATCAATTGAAGTTTTTTGGAATATATGCTACTGTTTTACAACTTTCATTTTTTTTGTTATTTTTAGGTGTTTCATTTTTTTTGACATTTTTAAACAGCATAGTAAATAGAAATTTGAGACAAACAAACTACCATTTTCCAATCTTAACCATTTGTTTTTTATCTTTTTTTAATATCATTTTATTTGAGATATACAGCTATCGTTTTTATGCATCTCCACATTATTATTATGCAATTTTTTATTTTTTATTTTTATTTTTTCTTTGTGGTTTGTATTATTTTTTACCTAAAAATTCGGTGATTTTCGCCAAACTAAATAACATTTCTTCCTTACATTTACTGTCGTTTACTGCTTTGGTTGTTATTTTATTTAGTGGGTTATATGCTCCTTTTGGTGTGCAAATTACAGACACTTTTGAATTGGCGAATCCTGCTGTGCCACACATGAGGATATTTAAAGATGGCGAAATTCCATTAGTTGATTTTATGTCTTCCCATATGATTTCTGAACAATTTTATGGTTATATATATCATCTTTTTCATGGTTATGATGGCAATTTGGATTTTCACTCATATTCTTTTTTGTATGAGTTTTTATTCCAGCTTTTGGTGTTTTTGTTCTTGAATAGATTGTTTAAAAATCCGATTTTAGCTTTGGTTTTTGTGATATTTTTCCCATATGCAAGGTATTTTTTCGGGAAAGATTATTTTTGGTCAGTTTTGGGTTTTTTAACACTCTACAGGTTGCTCAATAAACAAACTATTTACACATATCTTGGCTGGTTTTTTGCTATTGTCTTGCTCATTTGTTGGAGGCTCGACACAGGTGCGTCTTTCTTGATTGCATCACCTATTTTTCTTGTTTTGGCATTTTTTGCTAATGACCAAAAATTTAAATTCATTTCATTCTCCAAGGCATTAGGCATATTTGTAGGTGTGATAGGATTAGCAATTTTTGTAGCTATTCAGTTAAGGTCAGGACATTATTTGTGGGATAACTTTAATAACGCACTATCTTATATGACAAGCAACCAAGCTCATGGAACATCGGCACAATCAAACATATATAATCATCAGTTTTATATTATTCATTTATTATTGCCATTCATAGCCTTCATTTCAATAATTACCAATGTGTATTTTTTGAAAAAAATTAATACAAAGTCGGATGCTCAAAAACAATTATTATTGCTTTGTTCATTGTTTTTTTATTTGATCTTTTTGGTAAATTTTCAACGAGGTGTCGTCAGACATAATTTTTTGATGGAATATGACCACATGCTGACATCTACCTTTTACTTAGCTCTTGTCCTACAAATGGTAGCTTTAAGTACGAAAAATTTAAATACTGAATTTAGGTTTTATGCATTGTTTGGCGGTGGATTTTTAATAATACTGATGGTGAAAGTATTTCATTTATCTGCAAAGATTCCGCTTCAAAACAGCATGGAATCTATTTTTAT
Source organism: Saprospiraceae bacterium (assembly GCA_041739205.1). Classification (GTDB taxonomy): domain Bacteria; phylum Bacteroidota; class Bacteroidia; order Chitinophagales; family Saprospiraceae; genus OLB9. Next base: position 31,105 of record JBGSOH010000472.1, on the reverse strand, counting down.
GAATCGTACATCAAATAACGAGTTGTTTAGCCAAAGAAAAGATATAATTAAGGATTCAGTTTTTATTGCCAACTATTATGTAGGTATTAAACAATTTATGGACAAAAATTTGACAGAAAACCAAACTTTTCTTGATTTTTCCAACAATCCGATGCTTTATTATTATTGTCAACGACGTGTACCTTCATACTTTTGCCAATCTTTGCAGAATTCAGTCACTGATTATCAACAGTTGTCTCAAATAAAAGGAATTGATACTACCTTTGTACCAATGGTTATTTTTCAAAATGTTCCTAGAGCATGGGGCGATCAAACGGACGATGTTCCTAATAGTATGAGACAATATTTATTGGCAGAGTTCATTTATAAAAATTATGAGCCATTCACTATCATAAATAACAAAGCTATCTGGGTGACCAAAGGATTTAAGGCTTCTTTAGATTTAACTGCTAGCTACACTATTGACTCTTCATATATGGTTCCGCTCGAGATGGACTATAAAAATGCGTCTTGGTTGGTTAACAATTATTATGAGTCCAATTCAGGTGATTATTTGACTTCAATTGGTAATTCCAAAAGCGTTTTTCATTCACAATATAATTTTTATAAGGTGGATATTCCTGAAAATGTGCGTGCTGAAAATAGCGTGTATGCTAAAATTACTTTTGATCAAGACATAAAAGATAGACAAGTAAAAGTACACGAAGGAAAAGAAAATTGGGGTAAAATTGGTTCATTTAGTTTTTCTACTAAAACTGGGGAAAACTCTTATATGTTGCGACTGACCAATCATTATTTGTGGCATCGTGAAGGTTGTTATGTTCTAGTTTTAGAAGGATTGCCAGATAATGTAGGATGTAATATTGAGTTCTTCAGTGATTCAAGGTTGTCAAATGTACGAAACTAGCAAGTATATGAAAATTCAAACTCAAATCGTTATAGATAAGTTATTGGTAAAGCCAGTAGCAATTTTTCTAAATGTCTTGGTCAGAATAGTAGGGCAATTACTTCGACTTGATCATTCTTTAGATAAAGATTTTGAGAGAATTGTGGTCTGTAAATTTAAAGGTTTAGGTAGCATTATCCAAAGTACGCCTTTGCTTTTGGCGCTGCGATCCAAATATCCAAATGCCAGAATTGTATTTGTGAGTAGTAGCTCTAATAAAGCATTGCTAGATAAAATTGATGTGCTGAATGAATGTTACTACATTAATGAGCATTCATTTTCTAAATTACTAATTTCAGTCTTGAATACTTGGTGGTGCATAATCAAATTAAGACCACAAGTGTATATTGATCTTGAGATTTATTCTAATTTCAGTACAGTTTTTACTGCTTTGTCTTTAGCAGGCAATCGATTTGGTTATTACCTAAGAGGAAGTGAATATCGACTTGGAATATATACACATATGATGTTTTTTAATGTGCAAACGCCGATATCAAAAATATATTTGCAGTTTGCTGCTTTGTTTGGAATTGATACTGCTAATATTCCATTGATTGATTTGGGCGAATCTGTTTCATCTAACTTGGATACACAACTTCCAGTAGATGTCAGCCTTCCTTATATCTTAATAAATCCGAATGCATCAGATCTCAGGGTAGAACGTAGATGGCCTGCACAGAGTTTTGTTTTACTCATAAGACTAATTGCGGATCAATATCCCAATCTACCTATTTATCTCATTGGCTCAAAAACTGAAGCAGCATATACTAACCAAATTGCTGATAGTTTAAATCTTGAAAATGTGAAAAGCCTTGCTGGTAAAACATCTATGGATCAGCTCCTTATAATGATACAAAGTGCCACTTTGATGGTTAGTAATGATACTGGGCCGATGCATATGGCTTTTAGTTGTAAGACACCGATCATCTGTCTGTTTGGACCTTGTGCCCCAGATCATTATAGCCTTCACTCATCCAATATTAAAACGATCTACAAAAAGGTGTATTGTAGTCCTTGTGTTCATGAATTTAGTCATCCGCCATGCAAGGGTGATAACAAATGTATGCAATTGATTTCAGTAGAAGAAGTATTCTGTCAAGTGGAATATTTCTTATTAAATAAGCAATTTAATGTGTCAAATGAAGCTGTCATTTCGGATGTGATTTACAAATCTGATATACACATTCTTGGTACAGTAAAAAGATAAAGATTCCTAAATTCAATCTAAAGAGACTCTATTTTCATCCCCAAAATAGTCATCTAGTCGCATCAATGGAATAGACACAAAAAAATCTGTCCCTGATCCTACTCTTGTCTCGAAATAGATACGACCATTAAAAGATTCGATCATATTGGCAGAGATAGCAAGACCAAGTCCCGTTCCCGAACTTTTTGTTGTGAAATTTGGTGTAAAAACCTTGTCTTTCATATGATCAGGGATGCCTGTACCATTGTCCGTGATACGAATGAGTGCATCATTTCCTTGCCTTTTTAGTTCTATTTCTATTTTGCCACGACGGGTTTCCGGTATGGCTTGAATGGCATTTTTTAGTAGATTATTAAGGATTCTTACCAGATGGTTTTTATCTGCAAATACATAGAGATCATCTATGGGCTCGATCATGTTGATATCCATATCGTCGCGTTTTCTGAATAGATCGTGTATGGCTTCTACGATTTCATTTAGAATCACTTTCTCATTGCTAGCTTGAGGCATTGTAGCAAAATTAGAAAATTCGTTTGCTATTTGAGTCAGATTGTCTATTTGTTCTATTAGTGTAGACGATATCCTGGGTATGAGTTCTTGCGCTCTATCTGGATGATCTTTAGCAGTTCTATCTAGATATTGAATGCTGAGTTTCATCGGTGTCAGTGGATTTTTGATCTCATGTGCGACCTGTTTTGCCATCTCACGCCATGCCATATCTCTTTCAGTTTTGGCGATAATTCCTGCACTTCTTTCTAGTTCATGTGTTAGATTGTTGTAGTCATGAATAAGTGTTCCTATCTCATCATTGGATTTCCATTCAAGAAGTTCGTTGGTCTTTCCAAGTTTGAATTTTTTAAGCTTTTCAGCCAAAATACTAAGTGGTTGGGTGATGGAATTTGCAATGGTTATGGCAATGGCCCCTGCTATTAAAAATAAAAAGATATAAGCATTTAATATGGTACTCAAGAAATCTAAGATACTTTTTGACGAGTTATTAAATGATTTATGTGTAATCCCTATGTATGCCAAAGGTTCTACTTGATTTAAGTATACTGGAACATAATCTGCATCTGACTTGATATATTTATGAGGTAATTTGGGGTTTTCATTTTTATGGTAAATATTGTCCCAAATACCGAATGGGAGTCTTATTCGGTTGGTTCCATTCACAGAAGATCCTATTAGTTTTCCTTGACCATCATACAAACTTAGTTCCTTATTGTGTACAAATGAATATTCTTTGAGTTTGGTGTTTAACATGGTTAGTGCACTTTCATCATCTGCCATATTCTGAATATCTGAATCTATATTCTGGACGATGCTTGTTGTTTCTTCTCTGTTTTTGTTGAGCTGATTTGCTTCTATTAGATTTTTAAAATAATAACCCGTGATGGCACCAATAATAAGAAATGTCACCAAGATCAATAGAATAATGGCTAATTGTATTTTTGTTTTGAGGGAAGACCTAGATCCAAATCTCAGCGAAATATTGTCCGGAAGAAAATCAAATTTTGTATTTATAAGCGATAATGTAAGCAGAATCAAACCACTTAAAGTAAATATAAAACTGAATAAAGATATTGGTTTGATAAGTCCAGATACTTTTTTGAAAGATACTATTTTATATTGTGATGATGGATTCGAAACGACAAATGAATATCCTGATTTAATCTGCGTAGTATCGAGTCCGCTGATTAGATTGATGTCAGGCATTGATTGGTTGCCTTCGTTTTTTTCGATTAATTTATTTTTGCTGAAAGTGACAAAACTGTATTTAGCCCTGATATCTGCTAGAAATTTGTTTTTATTATTTTGGATGTTTTGGTGACTGATGAATAAGTACCAATTGCTATTGGAGTATATAGTTTTCGCAATTGTAAACCTAAAAATATACTTATCTTCGAATGGATTGTGGTATAAGTTTGTAGCAACTTGTCGCGCATTTTGGAAAGACTGATTGGTCTTATGGAAATTTGCAAAATGATTGTTGAAAAGTGTGTTGCCTTTTTGATCAAATAGTTCTAAAGATCTTTGAAGGGTATCAGAAATATCTTCTTTGTCATTAAATATATATTGGTCTAGATCTTGAATATCAAGTTTGGACGGCATATCCAAAGACGATAATTTCTCAAAAATACCACTGATAATTAGTGAATCTTGCATGGCAACGAGTGATTTCACTATTACAGGATCTGATTGGGTATAATATTTATCAATAAATTCCGTCCGGTCTCTGATGTCTTTTTTTAGTCCAAAATAAAATAGATTAATGGCCAAAAAACCAGAAAACATAATTAACCACCATATTAGATAGGTAATCTTCTGTGCTTTGTTTTCCACATACGCATCAAGAATTAGCGAATAAGCTACTACGAAAATTACAAATATCCATATAGGAACATTGAGCCAACCTAAACTCATAAGTAAGCCAAGTCCCGCAACCCAACCCAAAAGTAAGGTGCCATATTTGTATACCTGTGTTTGTTCTGATTTTTGGACTAACTCGTACATTAAATGTGTCCATTGGAAAATCAATAACATCAATACGCTAAAACAAATGATCAATATAAAACTAGTGGTATTGAATTGTAGTAATGACTCTATTTCGAGATTAACCGCACTGCTGAGGACAAATCCTTCTATCAGATACACACTTACCCCAAAGGAAAAAAGTGTCACAAAACCTGTCAAAAAAGCTAGTAAATTATGGTGTTTTTTGGGGACAGCATTTCCTTCTAAAAGTATATTTAGTAAGTAAATAAATGATCCAAATATCCACATATTCAAGATCAAATCACATAAATTTGTACTAATGAGTGATTGGTTATTTAATATTTTGAAACCAGAAAATCCCAGAAAAAGACCTTTAAATTGAGGAAAGACATGTGCTATTTTGCATAAGCATAAAACAACTAAAGTAGATATAGATGTTAGTGCCTTTTTATGGATGGGAGCTTGGCTAACTTTTATTTTTTGTAATCTCGAAGTTGTAAAAACTACTAAGGCAGCAAATAACATTAACCATGCAAAACCCTTTGCAAATGGACTTTTATGACCATCATTTACAGTCAAATTTATTTCAAGTTCATTGATAGTGATATGATTATCGGGCAACCTTATTGTTGTCGCCGATAGTGTTTGGGTTAAACCTGAATCTTTCAATAACATCGATGGGACATTTTGTTGATCATCTATTATTTGTAATCTGATATCAGCATAATTGAGAGAATCACCTACTCTTTGTAGTAGGGCATAACTGTTTTTGTTTGTTTCATTGATGGTGGTATGATCAGTCCAATAGGTAATTGAATCATTGATGAAAATTTCTATAAAAAATGGGGAATCATTTAATTTTTCTAATATTTTTCTGTCATTATCACTTGATAAATAGTCTGTAATGATTGCAGAATCCCGACTTAAAGAAGCTTGAATAAATGACTCAAATTTATCCAAAATAGGTGCATGGTTAGAAGATTTATTGCTGAGGTAGAGCAACAATGTCGAAAAGATAAGCAATGCAGCTATGACAATCCTAGTCATAAAGATCCAGATTTTAAAAAATAATTGATGGAGCGAAGGTAATACTTTTATGATTAGTAAGCGTATAAATATTATGAATTAATTTAATGTATCAGGTTTTTAAAGTGTTGCGAATTGGTTTTTAGGATGAAGAGTGCTTTTATACGATTTGAAAAATGTATTTTTGTGGCTTGATATGCCTCTCTATCGCTTTCAGGAAGCTGAAAGAGGAAAGTCCGGACAACGTAGAGTACCACACCACCTAACGGGTGGGGCCATGCTTAGGTATGGTACAGCACAGTGTCACAGAAAATAACCGCTAAGGCTCTCGAGCTTGAGTAAGGGTGAAAATGAGAGGTAAGAGCTCTCGTGGTGATGCAGCAATGTATCATCAGGATAAACCTTGTGGGTTGAAATGCCATGTACATCCGTATTCCCTTTGTGGGACAAAATTTACTCGGTTTTGTTGTCGCAAGACATATTCGGAGGGGTAGGCAGCTTAGATAAATGATAGAGATGGTGCTTCGGCATCATACAGAATCCGGCTTATAGGCATATCATTTTTATTATAAAATTAGAGCAGTCATTAGATAATTATTGACTTCGCTTTTATATATTGTATGTTGATATTGTTTTACTGTTTTGTTTGAATCTTTATCATTCTAAACTACTTACGCAAAAAAAATAATTACACCTTGGTATGGAAAAATCGGAGAAGAAGTTATTTTAATTCACTCTTTCACACATCTAAATACATAACCAGGTGGAATATTCATCGGTACAAAATAAGTCTCTACATTTCCAAAGATACCTTCGTACATCTTTTTGATTCCATTAGCATAGTGCATCTGTATGAAAGTACCACCTTTTTTGATGTTCTTTCTACAAATTAAAAGTATTTCTTGGGTTAGGTCTTTTGGCAAGACTAAAAATGGAATAGCTGAGATAATACTATCCACATGAGAAATACCATGTTTATGTAAGTACCGATCCATATTTTGTGCACCATCATTAATTAGGATCATTCTCGGATCATTAATTCGGGATACTATCTCACATAATTCTGGATTTATTTCAAATACGAATAATTTTGAGTCATCTGCCATAGCTTTTAGAATATAGCTTGTAATCACGCCATCTCCTGCACCAAGTTCTACAATGATAGCATCTTCTTTTGTAATAAACTGAGTCATTTTGCGACACATTGCACTACCACTCCTGACTACTGTACCCATTTCCTGAAAGTTTTTTAAACTATGGAATAGGAATTTTACCTTCTTCAAAAACTAAAGTTTATTTGTTTTAAAATATGTCACATGCATTCTAAAAGGCTAAGGTAGCAAAAAGTATTTTCTATAACTTAATATTTTTTCATTATTCTATAAATTAAAGATAAAATAACATTAACAGCTATGTTTAGACAACGAAACCTATAATTTGACTAATTTTGCTCCGTTTGATACTTTATTGCCTGAATATCATGTCGTTAAAATCCCATCGATATTCAAATTTAGCATGGTAATTTTAGTATCAATTATCAGAATATATTTATTAAACGGCTTTTAGCTTTATCAAAATATACCTAAAATTATGAAGTTATTTCAGTTTCTATTGTTTACTATACTAATCATTTTTGTGGTGAAATCTGCTATTGCACAATCACCTAATATCTTGAGGAATGATCAAATTCAGCATACTTATGACAGATTTGAAATACTAAGAAAAAGTGATACAACGCTTGTAAATAGTATCAATAATTATGATCGTAAAGAAACCATGATATTTTTTAGAAGATCATTTTCCGACCCAAATATGACTCAAAAGGACAAATATGATCTTGAACACTTCATGGCCGATAACTATGAGTTTTTAACATCAAGCATGCCTATTCCTAATGATAGCATTCAAAATGACATATTCAGATCAGGACGAAGCGATATAGAAGATAATGAATTAATCAAAATGTCAAAAAAAGATTTTGTAAAGAAACCGATACTAAAGTATTTCTACAAAACACCAGCTAATTTTATTCAATTGGAGACACCATCATTTAAGATGTATATTAATCCAGTGGTGCAATTTACATACCTGAATGAAAAAAATAACCCTAACACAGTATTTCAAAATACCCGAGGCATAGAGTTGCGGGCATATATTGACGAAAAAGTTTATGTTTATACCCAACTTTTGGAAAATCAAAGGAGTTATCTTAGTTTTGTAGATAATAGAATTCAGAAATTTGGTGCTATACCAGGTCAAGGATTCTGGAAAAGTTACAGTTCGTCAATCATTGGAAATCTAAATGGCTACGATTTTTTTAATGCACGCGCATATGTAGGATTTAATCCTGTAAAAAGTATCAATATAGAATTTGGTCATGGTAGTCATTTTATTGGAAATGGGATTAGGTCTTTGCTGCTTTCAGATTATAGCCACAATTATCTATATCTGAAATTCAACACAAGAATTTGGAAATTTCAATACCAAAATATTTTTGCTGAGTTAGCACCAACTTCCACATTGAAAAATCCTGGAGATAATTTATTACCTAAAAAATACGCAGCCACACATTATTTGGCATTTAAACCAAATGCAAAATTTGAAATAGGATTATTCGAGACTGTTATTTTTGCAAGAGAAAATCACTTTGAATTCCAATATCTGAATCCTGTTATTTTGTATAGAGCTGTAGAACATTTTTTGGATAGTCCAGACAATGTCATGTTAGGTCTTAACATCAAAGTAAATCCCATCAAAGGTATTTCTCTTTATGGACAACTAATTTTAGATGAATTCAAATTGTCAGAAGTCAGAAAGCAAACTGGGTGGTGGGCAAATAAATTTGGCGGTCAGTTGGGTATTAAATATATAAATGCGCTTGGCATTGATCATCTTGATCTTCAACTTGAGCATAACGTTGTACGACCATACACCTACTCTCATCGAGATACTTTGCCAACATTGGGAGACTATTCCATAGCTAATTATGCTCATTCTAATCAGCCTTTAGCACATCCTTTGGGAGCCAATTTTAGAGAGACTATTCTGATAGCTCGCTACAAACCAAATAATAAGATATACCTTACTGCCAAAGCATTGTTTACGACTTATGGGGATGATAGACCTGGTGAAAATTGGGGTGGAAATATATTGTTGCCACTCGAAAATAGACAACTCGAATACGGAAATGTAGTCGGTCAAGGATTACAAACGGATGTTATGGCTGTAAATTTTGATGCTAGCTATGAGTTTTTCCATAATTATTTCTTTGATATTCAAGCAATGTGGCGGAAAACTGCTCTAGAAAGCGTATCGAGAGACCAACATTACTTCGGTGCAGGTTTCAGAATCAATATTGGACAAATTACATATGATTATTGACTTATTGTTTAAGGTTTAACGTTGAATTGATTAAGATTTTTGACCGATAAGTTTAGCGTTTTCGCTAAGCTTGAGTTAATAAAAGCTTCTCGCTTTTATTAATGGATTATTGTTGAAACCTATTCTTAACCTTAATCTTAACCTTACCCTTAACCTTAATCTCAACCTTAACTTTACTTAATTATTGGTCTAGCCCTAATGGTGTCTGATATGGTGATTTTGCCTGGAGAAAAAGGTTTTAATGGTTTGTCAGGAAAAATAATGGAATCTGACAGTCTGAAAGAAATTTCTTCAGATATCAACGAGTCTACATATTCTTCTGCCTTTAGAATCGCTTCTGTAGTACATCTAGACAAGATTTGCTGTTTGTATTCTTCTTTTCGTTTGTCGAGGGCTTCTTTAATCTTGCTGTTTTGAATAGTAAGATTGGCTGTATTGTCTTGACAAGAAATCAAAAGAAATAAAGTGGCTAGGGTGAATAAATGGTTCATTTGTTTCAGGTTCATTTCATAAAATAAATTTCTATTTCTGCCATTCTTTCAGTCTTCAATGAGTCCACTGCTCGCTTGTATATCGTATCTTTACTTACAACACATAAGGAATCTACCGTATTTCGCCATTCATTGAGCGTATTATTATATATAGTATCTACTGTATATTTCTCAGATGCCGTGAGTTGTTTGCTGTCAGCACTACAACCTGAATTCATATAAACCAAAGCCATTAATCCAATGACAGACAAAAATTTAACTTGGATCATGGAGTTCTGGATTTTTCTTTTTCAATTCAAAGTTTTTACCTAAATAAACCCTCCTTACAACTTCATCTGCAGCAAGCTCTTCGGCTGTACCTGCTTTCAGAATATTTCCTTCAAACATTAAGTAAGCTCGATCTGTGATGGAAAGCGTCTCTTGTACGTTATGGTCCGTGATCAGGATGCCGATGTTTTTGGTCTTTAGTTTTGCCACGATGTATTGGATATCTTCTACAGCTATGGGATCTATACCTGCAAATGGCTCATCAAGTAAGATAAATTTAGGATTTGAAGCTAGTGATCTTGCTATTTCTGTTCTTCTTCTTTCGCCACCTGAGAGTGAGTCACCAATATTTTTGCGCACTTTGTCTAGTCTGAACTCGCCTATGAGCGACTCGAGTTTTTCATGACGTTCTTCTTTGCTTAGTCCTATCATTTCTAGGACTGCCATGATGTTGTCTTCGACAGATAGTTTTCTAAATACGCTTGGTTCTTGTGGAAGATATCCGATGCCTTTCTGTGCTCTTCTATACATAGCATCAGAAGTGACTTCTTGGCCATCAAGGATGACTTTTCCACTTGTAGGCTGTATAAATCCTACCATCATGTAGAAAGTTGTCGTTTTGCCAGCACCATTTGGTCCTAGCAATCCTACTATTTCTCCTTGATCTACATGGATCGAAACAGATTTGACTACCTGTCGTTGTCCATAAAATTTAACTAAATTTTCAGCGCTGAATACCATCGTTTATTTTAACTTCTGTTCAATACTATTTTTTAAACTAGATTCTTCTTTGTTTGGTTCATTACCTACCACAGCACCCGTTTTCCAAGAAATGGTCACTTCGCTTTCCCAGTTTTCACGGAGTTTATCCCCTTTTATGGTTTTGATATTTTCTGGTTGTGATTTTTGCCAATAATTTCCTGGATCCCATTTCCCATTTTTATTAACATCCTCAATGATTTCAAAATTATATTTATCAGGTACTAAACCTTTTAGATTAATCTTTGTCTCAGAAACATTATTTACTACTATTTCGTATATTAGTTTTTTCTCTCTTAATACCTTAATTATATAGGTTTTAGTAGAGTCCAAGTCTATGATACTTCCTAAAATAGTGCTTGTCTGTGTAGGTATCAAAATGGAAAATGTCAGTCCAAATGAATCATTGACCATACCATATATATTGCGAATAACATTGCTATCAATGGAGACAAAGTACTTCTCGCCAGGTAGCCAATTATACTTGATGATTAGATTTTTTCTACTCTCAGAGAGTTGAATGTCAACATTTTCAAGTAGACCTATAGTATCTGCTATTTCTATTTTTTCTACATCAAATGATTCAATTGGAAAGTTAAAACCTATCATCAGCGAATCACCTGGCAGCATCTGTGTGGAATTATTGGCGAAATCTCTTTTGAATTTTGATTTTTTTAAGAATTCAGTTTTGCCTCTAGGTTTGACTTTTAAAGTATCATCTAGGACGTACACAAAAAACGAATCGATGTCAGTATTATAATAAATATTTATAGAATCGTTCACTATGTCTTTGTATGTAATAATTTCATTATCAGATATTTGATAAGTGATTTCATTTGGATTGGTATTAAATAATAGATTGATTTTTCCATAAATTTTACTATTGGAATATATAAGTTTTGTCTTAGGTGTGGGTATAGAAGAGATGAGTTTATATGATTTTACAATGGTGTCCTTTAGGAAGATCAAAGAATCAATAAAAGCGATTTTTTCAGTTGGTAGATCATACTTGTAATTCAGATTTTCATCTTTCAATGCAAATAGTCTGAAGGTGTCTTTTTTTATGTTTTGGAATGAAAATTCGCCCATTTTATTGGTTCTAGCAAAGTAAAATGGTTTTTCTTTGGCTACAATGGAATCTTCTACATTATCATAAAGAAATACGACCATATCTTGTTCGGGCTCTCTGGTCAAAGCATTGATGATATTGCCTTTTAGACTCAGGCTGTCCAAAACATCACCTGTAGAAAACACAAAAGTGAAGTTGGCTAGTTTGTTACTTTCGTGAAAATCGACAATAGCTTCTCCAAAATTAATGGTGTAGGTGGCATTTTCTCTCAAGACTTCTTTTTTGTCAAATTCAAAAGTCACCTTTTTGCCCCTATGTTTTACCTGCGGAATGTATGTGAGTGGTGGAGAAACAAGTACTTGTTTGGTAGCGTCTTTTACTTCTACAAATTCATCAAAATGAAATTCGAAAAGTCGTTTTGTGAAATTTGTTTGTTTATTTTTAGTAGAACGCAGAGAGTCTAACTTTGGCGGTATCTCATCCTTCTTTCCTCCTGTAGGAGAGCCAGTACTCGCGCAAGAATGCAAAGACATAATGGTAATCAATACCAAGCAACAAAAAACCAAAAATGAAGTATAAACTTTCAAATTTTATATGTTCTGATCAAATAAACTGCAAAAGTCGCCATTTTAAAGCTATCATTAAAGAAAAACTAGTATCATAATTTTCAAAAGTATCCATTTATGAAAATATATGATTTAAAATGATGTTATTTTGCATTCTTGCCACAATTCAAAAGACGAAAGTAAATCTATTTTGTTATAATTAATCGTATTTATGATTAAATAACACTTGCGTTAATTTGTTGTTAAATACCTTTGTATCATCAAAGTATTGAATATATTTGTCACCATGAGTAAAAAAGCCATTTGGACGATTATCATTTTTATGACCTTATCCCTGATAGGTGTTGGTGTTATTCAGTTCATGTGGATACAAAGAGCTGTCGATCTAGATGAAAAAAATTTTAATGATAAAGTGCAAATAGCCTTGAGTAATGTCAAAAAAAGACTTCAGAATGATGCAGAAAATGAAGCTGAGAAAAATTATTACACCAATAAATCACTTTTTGATTCAAAGACAACAATAGAAAAGATCATATCGGATGATCTTGCCAATAGTAAAACAATCAATCTTAATCAAAGGATCAAGGATTTTGAATACCGTTCGTCTATTCTCAATCCTATCGATCTGCTGGAAAACATAGACAAAGATAAGCTGGCAAAATACATCAAAAAGGAATTATTAGCCCAAGAGATAGACCTAAATTACGAATATGGGGTCTATTCAAATGAAGAAAAGGCTTATTTTATTGAAAACGGTAATTACACTGCAATGATAGGAGACACAACACGTTCTAGTAATGTAGCAGCGATGAATCCACTGTACAAGGCCGAATACAAAATATCTCTGTTTGCAGACGAAACCACAGAACCTGGACATTTAAATTTATATTTCCCTGGAAAAACTAGATTTCTGTGGTCATCTGTAATTCCTATTTTGATAAGTTCTATTGTATTTACAGCCATGATTCTTTTCTGTTTCTCATACACGATTTACGTCATCTTCAGACAAAAAAAGGTATCAGAAATGAAAACGGATTTTATAAATAATATGACCCACGAGTTCAAAACACCGATTGCCACTATCTCACTTGCATCAGATTCCATATTGAGCCCATCTATTTTGTCAAGTCAAGAAAAGGTCTCCAGGTTTATAAATATCATCAAACAAGAAAATGCTAGGATGCTTGGTCAAGTAGAGAAAGTACTCCAAATGGCACAAATCGAAAAGGAAAATCTGGAGTTAAAACTTGTTCAATGCAACATACATGAACTGATAGATAATGCCGTGGTCAATGCAGAATTAAAAATACAAGCAAAAGGAGGTACTATTATTACCAACCTTGATGCAAAAAATCCCGTCATACAAGGTGATGTAACCCATATTTCGAGTATTATCAATAACTTATTGGACAATGCCGAGAAATATACACCCGAATCACCTAATATTGTCATCAGCTCTAGAAATGTAAAAGATGGTGTAGAGTTTTCTATCCAAGACAATGGCATAGGTATGAGCAAAGATTCTTTAAAATTGATTTTTGAAAAATTTTATCGAGTCCATACAGGTAATATCCATGATGTGAAAGGATTTGGATTAGGTCTTAGTTATGTCAAAGCAATGGTAGATGCCCACAATGGCAAGATCAATGTAAAAAGTGAGTTAGGTAAGGGCAGTAAGTTTTCAGTATTTTTGCCCTACAAAAAAATGTAAAATAAAAAATGTCATTTTTCAGTTATTAATTAAATAGAAAAAATCAAAAAGAAATGGGAAATAGAATATTATTAGTAGAAGATGATCAAAATTTTGGTGATGTGCTTCGTTCATACTTAGAAATGAATGATTATGATGTCACCTTGGCAACAGATGGAGAAGCAGGTTTTGAAGCGTTTAAAAAAGGTACTTTCGACCTTACGATCACCGACGTCATGATGCCCAAAAAGGATGGCTTCACAATGGCTAAAGAAATCAGAGGTATAAATAAAGACATTCCAATCATATTTTTAACTGCCAAAACATTAAAAGAAGATGTCTTGGAAGGATTCAAATTGGGTGCAGATGATTACATCACAAAACCTTTTAACTCCGAAGAACTACTTTTCAGAGTGAAAGCAGTACTCCGCAGGTCATCAAAACCTGAAGGAAATCTCGAAGATCAACGTGACTTTTTTATAGGCGATTACCATTTTGATTATACACTCCGTATTTTGACATACAAAATTGATGGCAGTACTGAAAAATTATCTCCCAAAGAAGCACAATTATTGAGACTTTTCTGTTTTAGAATTAACGACGTATTGCAAAGATCAGAAGCATTGACCAAGATATGGGAAGATGACAATTATTTTACAGCGAGAAGTATGGATGTGTTTATCACCAAAATCCGTAAATACTTGGCAAAAGATACCAATATTGAAATAGAAAACATTCACGGTAATGGATTCCGAATGTATCTGAAGTCTCAGCAATAATATCAGAAAAAGAACAGTAACGGTTTTTTAAAAAAAAATCCCGCAAATGACTTTGATGTAAATGGTTTATAATCAACGTTTTTTATTTAGGATTTGGCTATAAACGGTTGATTATCATATTTTCAGTTTTTTCAGATATGACTCATATTTTCAATTTTCCACATTCGAATTGTCCTATCGTCACTTGCACTTACTAGAGTGGACTCGGTTGGTAACCATAATAGGTTATTGACAGAATTGAAATGTCCATCTTTTTGAACATCAATAGATTTGAATAGTTCATATGTGGTATCGTCCCATATTCTGATACTTTTGTCTCTAGATGCTGTGGCAAAAAGATGTAGTTCGGGCAAATGCACTATGCTATTGATGGTAAACATATGTGCCGCAAAGTCTTGTGCTACCTTCATATTGGTGACTGACCAAGCTTTGAGATGTGCATCTCTCCCGCCTGAAAGCAACGTATCATTTGGTAATATGACTAAACTGAATACGGAATTTTGATGCGCTTGTGGTATGATTTTTTCGACTTTTAGGTCTTCTACATTCACTAGGTAAATGGCATTGTCGCTAGCTCCTATATATATGGTATGAGTTTTATCATCGTAAATGATTGAACGCAGTCCTTGGGTAGATATTTTTACAGATTCTAAAGGTTGGTAAGTATGGACATCCCATTTACACAAATATCCATCACCACTTACAGAATAGATATGGTCGGCACTGACTTGACAAAAACCAAAAATACTACCTTTATGAAAAGCTACACGTTTCATTATGACATTTGTCTCTGTATCAAGCCAATAGACATGACCATCAAAATCACCTACTACCAATAGATGATGTTCTTTTATGTAGATGATAGAGAATATCTTTCCATCAACTTTTGCTAGGAGTAGCCCATCGGTTTGATTAGCATCTTTTTCCCATTGGACGATCCATCCCTCACCAGCACCTGAAAAGAAATATGGTGCGTCCACTTTATCTGCCAGACAATAAATGGAAGATATGTGTCCTGATAAAGTAGCTGAGTGCTTGATATGAAAAGTTCGTTCCAATATATGGTTGATATTTATGTGCTTCTCAAACAATCAGAATCCAATAAGTGTTCTAAATAAAAGTCAAAAGTATTATTTTAGACGCATGAATGCCAAAGTCAAGTTTTTTAAAACATTTTAATGCCATTAATACACACAACTGATCTTATTACGGTTGGGAAACTTGGTGTTTGGAAAGTGGAAGAAGATGATTCTTTTTTTCACAATCAATTGCATATTACCGATATAGAACAAAACGAGCTGGATTATTTAGGCGTTCGAAAGCGTAAAGAATGGTTTTCTTCTAGATATTTATTACACATATTATCTGAAAGAGATATTCGTGGTGCCTGCCTTAAAGATGCATTTGGAAAGCCATATCTAGAAAACTCAGATCATCACATTTCTATCAGCCATTCTGCTGATTATACTGCTGTCATAGCTTCTACTAGTATGGTAGGTATTGATATTCAGTCTATTGTGCCTAAAATAGAAAGAATTGCACCCAGATTTATATCAGATGAAGAAGCTAATAATATAACAGCTCCATATCAAATCGAAAGTATGCATACCATTTGGGGTGCCAAGGAATCCATGTATAAAGCTTATGGAAAAAAGGAATTAGATTTTAAAAAACACATTTTTGTATTGCCATTTGAGTACGATGTAAATGGTTTTGTTTTTGAAGGAATTGTAAAAAAGGATGATTTTCTCGAAAAATATACTTTATTTTGCCACACAATTAATGATTTAATCCTTGTATATGCTATTCAACAGTAAATTTTCAATCATCACTTTATTCGTTTTAGTATTCGCCTTTTCAATGAGTTCATGCAAATCCAAAGGCGATTCAGAACCCATAGAAACAGAAACAGCCGAACCACCATTCGAAAACGAAGAGTTTGTTACTTTTTACAATACGTTCAGCAGTGATAGTATTTTTCAGATGGAACACATTACATTTCCTTTAGAAGGGACTAGACCACAGGAGGATAGTACAGATATCGTACCTATGGACTTTAGATGGACCCCAGCTAATTGGAAGTTACATAGACCTTTTGATGATGGGAATAAAACTTTTGTTAGACAATTTGAGAATGGTCCAGGCAATATAATTATTGAATATATTGCAGATAAGTCAGGTCAATATACCATGGAGAGGAGGTTTGCAAAGCTTTCTTCTGGTTGGCATTTGATATATTATAGAAAAATGGGTAAGTATGGAAAATAAACGGATATTTGGGATATTATTAGTATTTTTTTCTGTTATAGTACAAAAACAATATGATATTCTAATTTATTTACGAAGGTTAATAAAATAAAATTATGTCAAAATCATAATTTTATATGAAGATTTGTTATAAGTTCATTTTAAGCTTGTTAAATGTAATTAAATTTCTTAGTTCTCTAAATTATGTCGTTTACGATACACAATTATATAAATTTCATTGGTATCTCTTAGATATTTATTAATTTTACAACTTCAAACCATTACTTTAATAAAATGATAAAGAATTTTTTTATACTTACAATCTTAGTTATTGTAAATAATGCGTTAAGCGCTCAGTCGTTTTGGAAGAAAACTGATGAAACCAAAATCCAAGTTAGATCAGGAGAAGAAAGGAGTATAGTACCCACAAAATATAAGACCTTTGCATTGGATATGGAGAGTTTAAAGTCCTATCTTAAATCTGCCCCAATGGAGACAGACGTTAATAGAAAGGCAAAAGAGTTGGTATTAGAAATTCCAATGGCGAATGGTAAATTGGAAAAATTTAAAGTTTTCGAGTCACCTGTAATGCAGCCTGGAATATCTGCAAGGTATCCTATGATCAAAACTTATAAGGCATATCAAGTAAACAATAAGTCTATTCAGATTAGATTTTCAGTATCTCCTAATGGATTTCATGCGGCAATCCACGACACAGATGGTGAAAAGTACATTGATCCGTACTCTAATAAAAACTTGGATGATTATATCGTTTATGATGTAAAAGATGATCAACCAGAACTTTACAAAGGTGTAGATATATGTGGTGTGACCGATGAAGGTCGTCCAACGAAAGGTCAGTTTATGCCAAATCTTAGATTTGCTGGTGAGGTGGAAATGAGAGTTTACAAAGTGGCTATGGCTTGTACAGGTTCATGGGGAGCAAAAAGAGGTACAAAAGTAGCTTGTCTTGCTGATATGAATACCATGCTAAATCGTATGAATCTTATGTATGAAAAGGATATGGCAATGAGATTTGTGCTTATTGACGATAATGATAAACTTATATTTACGGATCCTGCTACAGACAGATATGATGAACCAAATAAAGGATTCACCATTTTACCACAGAATACTAGTATATTGAACTCTATAATTTCTGCATCATCTTACGATGTTGGACACGTACTTGCTACTTGTGATGATATTGGTGGTGTAGCGCAAGGTGGGTCGGCATGTCAGAATAATAAAGGAGCTGGTGTAACTTGTCATAACAATGAATCATTAAATAGCATCGTGACTAGAGTTATGGCTCATGAAGTAGGTCATCAGTTTGATGCATCTCATACATGGAATATTTGTGAAGCTTATGCTACACAGCGCGCACCAGGTGTTGCTTTTGAGCCTGGAAGTGGCACAACAGTAATGTCATATGCTGGAGCATGTGGTTCAGACAATGTGGCTGGTGATAATGATGATTATTTTCACGTAGGTTCACTTGTTCAAATGACATCTAAAACTACACAAGGTGGTAATGCATATGCTTGTGCAGATAAGGTTGCGACTGGTAATCATTTTCCTGAGTTAACAATGCCACAAGGTGGTTTATTTATTCCAATATCTACACCTTTTGAATTGAAAGGTTCAGCAAGTGATGAGGATGGTGACCAACTGACTTATGTTTGGGAGCAATATGATATAGGAGAAGAAGTTGCTCTAGGTACAAATTCAATATCTGCACCTTTATTCAGATCATACAAACCTTCAGCAAATGGCAATATTAGGTTTTTACCTATTTTATCTAATCTGGTAGCAGGTAAGTTTAGTGAAAAATCAGAAGTTTTACCAAATAAAACGAGAGAATTAAAATTTAGACTTACAGCAAGAGACAATAATGTTCTTGGTGGTGGCGTAGTGTCAGAAGAAGTTAAGTTTAATGTATCTGAGCAGGCGGGACCTTTTGAGTTAACATATCCTAAATTAAATACACCATTTGTAAGTGGTGATAAAGTAGATGTCACTTGGAATGTAGCAAATACTGACAAAGCTCCAGTGAACTGTAAATTTGTTAATATCTATGTTTCATACAACAGCACACTCAGAGATGATGATGTAAATTTGGTCCCAGTTGCATTAAATGTTCCTAATGATGGACTTCAAACTGTTTACGTACCAAATAGAGAGTCAAATTTTGTAAGATTTGTAATCAAAGCTGTTGACAATATATTTTTAACTACGGGAACTCAACCCTCTCGTATAAATTTAGCAACCACACCAACACTTTTTGTAGATGCTCCATTCCAATTGACAGCTTGTCAACCGGAAGTAGCAATTGCGGAACTTTCTACATTTGGTTATGGTGGATTGACTGGTCAGGTAAGTTTTGATGTTATTACACCATTACCTTCAGGGGCTATTGCTACTTTTTCACAAAATTCAGTGGATGCAGGTCAAGCTACAACTTTGACCTTTAATGTTGAAAATACAGTGGGAAATATTACTCAGGATATAGATGTAAGAGCTATAGTAGCAGGTGTCGACACTTTTGTGAGAACGATAACACTAAATATTATTGGTGGAGATATTTCAAATGTGGCAAAACTTACTCCTGTACCGAATGCAGAAGGAGTTGGAGCATTACCACGATACAATTGGGTATCAAAAGCAGACGCCTTGTCTTATGAAATCCAAGTAGCATCAAATCCAGATTTTAATGCGTCTAGTGTAGTTACTTCCGCTGAAATATCGGATACTACGCTATTATCAAATATTATATTAGAAAAAGCGACTGTATACTATTGGAGAGTCAGAGGAATCAACAACTGTAGAAGCGGTGATTGGTCTCCAGTGGGCGTATTTATTACCGAAGCCCTTGCATGTAATACATATAAATCTGGCGCACAAAGCATTAACGTTTCTGGTACTGGAACACCTACAGTAGAATTTCCATTGACTATTAATGCAAATGGTACCATTAACGATTTAAATGTATCAGCTATTAAAGCAGATCATGCACGTACCGTAGACTTAGTTGTTTCATTGATAGCACCATCAGGTAAGACTTCTTTATTATGGAGTAAAAAATGTAATCAGATGAATATCAATCTTGGCCTAGATGATCAGTCACCTAATTTCTTTTCGTGCCCAATAAATAATGGTAGAGTATTAAGACCTGAAGTGCCGTTGTCTGCATTTAATGGAGAATCCATGAATGGAACTTGGAGACTCAAGGTAGAAGATACAGCTCCAGGATCAGGTGGTTCATTAAAAGAATTTGATTTAGAAATTTGTTCAAATATTGCACTAGACCAACCATTCTTAGTGAATAATAAGACGTTGGAAATATATCCAGGTAATAAACTACCAATTTCTGATGTATTACTTTTAGCCAATGATAATAATAATACAGCTAGTGAGTTGACGTTTACATTAGTGGCTGCTCCTTTGGAAGGTACACTAACGTTCAATGGTGTAGAAATTGCCGCAGGTGCTAAATTTACGCAATCGGATATCAATGGCGGTGCATTGCGTTACGGTGCTATTTCAGGCAGTAATGGTACAGATAAGTTCAGCTTTGTCGTAGAAGATGGAGAAGGTGGTTGGATAGCATTAACAGATTTTAATATCAAAAGAGATGAATCTTTTCCAAACTCAACTGAAGATCTTATTTTAGCGTCAGAGGTGTTTGTAAATCCAAATCCTACAAGAGATATAGTTCAGATAGTGCTTACAGATATGACTAAAGGATTTAATAATTACCAAATATTGGATCTTGCAGGTAGAACCATTGTTGCTGGCAAATTAGCAGGTGAAGTGTCTTACTTGTCATTGGACAATATTACGAGTGGTATTTACTTCTTAAGACTTACAAATGGTAAGCAGATTATAACAAAAAGAGTTGTAAAGATTTAATTGTTTATCTTTGTGCCAATTATAGCATAAAAGTATGAACAAGCAAAATACACAGGGTCAACCTGGATTTTTCGATTATATAAAAAGTAAGCTGTTTTTAAAACAGCTGCTTTTTATATTCGGATTATTATTTCTGATAATTTTTTTAGCACAACTATTGTTGAAAATTTACACCAATCATGGTCAAAAGCTAGAATTACCTAAATATATTGGCAAAAACATCGATGACGCAAAGGAAGTAGCAGAAGATGCTTCCTTTGAAATTGTTGTGAACGATTCTATTTTTATTGTAGGAAAAGAGGGAGGAATCATTACAGATCAGAATCCAAAAGCAGGATCCCTTGTCAAAGAAAATAGAAAAATTTATGTAACTATTACAAAATATGGTACTGAAACCGTCAAAGTGGGCGATTTACCTGTCTTGTATGGAAATGCATTTGATCAGAAAAAGACTGAACTCAAGTACAGAGATATAGAATGTGTTATAAAAGATTACGCTTATGATCCAGGCGAGCCAAATCACATATTGGAAGTTTGGTACAAAAACGAATTAATTATATCTAAGGATGTTAGGAAAGAAGATGTCCAAATAGCTAAAGGAGATCAGCTCGAATTTATTGTTTCAAGAAAAGATGGCGGTGAAGTCACTATTCCTAATTTAAAATGTCTTGATATAGAAGAAGCTAGATTTCTATTGGAAACTAGTAAACTTCAATTAGGCCAAATGACAGAAAAGTCAGAATCAGATCCAGAGGCAACTTGGTACATAATCTCACAATCTCCACCATACGATGGAATAAGTAATATCAAAATGGGAGAAAAGATAGACATCAATGTCTCTACTCAAAAGCCTTTAGATTGCAATTAAATTTTTATAAAAAATAGAAGCGAAATAAAATGGAAGATATAACAATCGAAGAATTAAAGTCAAAATTGGACAAAAATGAAAATTTCATATTCATAGATGTCCGTGAACCATATGAATATGAGGAATTTAACCTTGGTGCAAAGTTGATACCGTTAGGTACTTTGATGACTTCATTGGAAGAACTTGAACCGCATAAAAATGATGAAATCATCATACACTGCAGATCAGGTGCAAGAAGTGGAAATGCAAAGAATGCACTTATACAACTAGGATACACTAAAGTTAGAAATGTGCTAGGTGGTGTCTTAGAATGGCAAAGACTATATGGTAAATGATCTAGTTATATAACCACATTCTTTAGTTATACAGCAGCCATAGCAGCACCTACAATTCCAGCGTCATTAAGTAATGATGCGGTTTCAACTTTGGTTTTTACGTCCAAATAATTTTTGTATAAATCAAAATTTTTGCTGACGCCTCCACCTATTAATATTAAATCAGGACTAAGTAGGAGATCTAGATGGTTCAAGTATACATTTAAATCTTTGGACCATTTCTTCCAACTCATTTTATGGAATTCACGTGCGCTATTGGAAGCATATTTTTCGAAAACAGACTTTTTATATTTTAGGTGCCCAAATTCTGTATTTCCTATTAATTGACCGTTAAAGAACAAAGCCGATCCAATACCTGTACCCAAAGTTAGGAATAGTACCAAGCCTTTTACACCTTTACCTTTGCCATAGGTCATTTCAGCTATTCCTGCAGAATCAGCATCGTTTACTACAATAACATCACATTCTAACGCATTACTAAAGGCTTCGTTGATTGGATAATTAATGAATGATTCATCTATATTACTAGCAGTTAGCGAATAACCATTCTTTATTACAGCTGGAAAACCAATCCCAATTTTTTTACCCTTCCAATTGAAGTTATCTACTATTTGAATTAAACAATCAATGATAGCATTTGGCGTTGCAGGTGTCGGAGTCTTAATTTTGAATTTCTCAGCAACTATATTTCCTGTTTCAATATTCACAATGTTGGCCTTGATGCCTGTTCCTCCTATGTCTATCCCTAAAATTTCCATAAAATGTGGTTATTAATGATTCTTATTTAAATATCTACGATTACTATTTTATTATTCTAATACTTCACTATAATAGAACATTATCAAATGGGCACTTTAACTAACTCAAGCTTAGCTAAAATAAACTTATCTGCTCTCCATCTTCTGCTATTTTCTTGCTAAACCTTACAAGCTACTAACTTCTATTTTATAACCTTTACACTAATAATTTTGATATCTTTTAAAGGTCTATCAGTGTGATCGGTGGCTTCATCAGCAATAGTATCTATTACATTTAACCCATCTATAACTTGACCAAAAACAGTATACTCTTTATCTAATTGTGGAGCTCCTCCTATTTCCTGATAGATCCTTTTGGCTGAGTCAGTGTATTTGATTCCTTTCTGCAATTCAAAATTCTCTAATTGTGAAGCAGATACGGGTTTGCCCTGTACGATATAAAATTGTGATCCAGATGATTCTTTTTTAGGATTGACACCATCACCTTGTCGGGCGGCTGCCAGCACACCTTTGATATGGACTAAAGTATCATTAAACTCCGGGGGGATATTATAAGCTGGCCCTCCGAGACCGAGTCTCTTTCCTTCTGGTGCATTTTTTGAGTCAGGATCACCGCCTTGTACCATAAAACCTTTAATGACTCTATGGAACAAGAGACCGTCATAATACCCACTTTCTATGAGTTTTAAGAAATTATCTCGATGTATAGGCGTTTCATCATACAATTGAATAGTCATACTACCCATATTGGTAGTCATTTCTATGAAACACTTATCGCTGATTGTAACAAGAATTTCTTGACTAGATTTATGGACTTTTTTGTCTGTCTGTGCGGTCAGGGTTACAGTATGTTTTCCTGATTTTAAAAATTTATGTTCAGGGTTTACATTAGTCGAAGAATTTCCATCTCCAAAATCCCAGAAATATGAAGTTGCCTTTTGAGATTTATTTACAAAAATGACTTTGGCTGGTGCATTGGATTGATATGGTGATACTTCGAATGCTGATTTTGGACCTGCACAAGCATATAAAAATAACAATAAAAAGAGACTTAGGCGAAAAATCGTCATTTGTTTGTATTTACTTGATCGTCATTTTTACATCTTTTACTGGTCTATCTCTGGGGTCAGTTTCTACATTAGCAATTTTGTCAATTACATCAAGTCCTTCAATCACTTCTCCAAAGACAGTAAAATCTGCATCTAGCATTGGTGATCCGCCGACTTTTAAATATTTTTCTCTTTGTGCAGGTGTATATTTAATACCTTTATTTCGCTCTATAGCTGTCAGTTCTTCATCAGAAACTGGTCCGCCTTGCACTATAAAGAACTGTGATCCAGATGACTCTTTTTCAGGATTGGAAGGGCCTCCTAGACGCGCTGCGGACAGCATACCTTTAAAATGTGGAGTTCCAATTTCTGCAGGTATTTTATAACCTGGCCCACCACTTCCTAATGGTTGCTGTGCTGTCGCTCCCTTAGAATCTGGATCACCACCTTGAATCATAAACCCTTTTATCACTCTATGGAATAAAAGATCATTATAAAATCCTTCTGATACCAATTTTTTAAAGTTCTCAGTATGTTTTGGTGTAGATTCTAATAAGGTGATCTTCATGTCGCCTTGCTCAGTGCTGATGGTGTATACATTACCCTTTTTGCATGAAGCCAATAATAATACAAACGAACAAATTACTATAAACTTACCCATGATATTATCTGTTTTTATGTTTTAATTTAATGAAAAAGATGTCACTTCATTATATTTGTTAAAATACTCTATGACTTTCACAACCAAAAAGTCTTCTTGTTCTTTGGCACCTTTTACTGCAAATGATTTTTTTTCTTCCCAATGTGGCCACCCATCTTGGTCTCTGCCTACAAAAGTATAAAACCCATCATTTTCTAAAAGTGTGCACACAGCTACATGCATTAGATCTCTTTTTTCTTCTTTACTAAACTTTTGTTTTGGTATTCTACCTAATTCTTGTACGCCAATTAGAAAAAGAACAGTCTGAAGATCAGGCAGAGTTTCTTTGTTCATAGCCTTTTTTACTATGTGTCTGACTTTTAGCCATTCAAAATCCTTTTCCCAAAATTCCATTTCAATTACAATAAATTACAAAAGATGCAAAAATAATAAACTATTTGCCTTCAGCCTATTAAATTGATTAAATATTGCACCCTGATTAATGAATTCTATCACCTCTCAATTCTCTTCTTTCCATGATTAATGCTTCGAAATCTAGCATTTCTTGCCATCTTTTCTTCACATCTTCTTCTGGAGCATATAGTTTTGCGAGATCTATGAATGTTCGATAGTGTCCTGCTTCTGAAACCATAAACTCATGGTAAAATTGTTTGAGCTTATCATCACTAATATGAATTGACAATAATCTAAATCGCTCACAACTTCGTGCTTCTATCATGGCAGAGATTAAAAGTTTGTCTGTCAGTCGATCTTGTTCATTTCCTCCTTGTCGTTGGAATTTCATGAGTTCAGTGACATAGTTATCTATTCTATTTTTGCCAAAGGTATATCCTCTATGTTTTAATTCTTTGAGCACTTTTCTGAAATGTCCCCATTCTTCAGCTACAATAGGTGTTATTTCATTGACTAACTCTTCGCGATCAGGAAACTGTATAATTAGTGAAATACAAGTAGATGTGGCTTTTTGCTCACAATAGGCATGATCAGTCAGGATTTCATCTATACTTTTTTCAGCTATATTTACCCAAAAAGGATCTGTTGCTAATTTTAATCCAAGCATGTGTTTAGGCTATATTTTTTATTAAATGGATTTTAGACAATTTAGTTGGTTCATCAAGATATCTACTTGATAAATTTCATATTTTTCAAAGCCAGAAGACCACATGATGCCCACCGTATCTAAAGGGAATTTTACTAAATTATTCATGGCATCTTTGTTGATTGGATAAAATACATCATAAATGGTATTGCCAGTATAGTTTTCTATACGAGAAGATGATCTTACACCGCTATGTAAAGCTATATTTCTACCATTAACCAAAAATATTTTCATTAAACTTCCTTCTG
Source organism: Saprospiraceae bacterium (assembly GCA_041739205.1). Lineage (GTDB taxonomy): Bacteria > Bacteroidota > Bacteroidia > Chitinophagales > Saprospiraceae > OLB9. Next base: position 5,251 of record JBGSOH010000472.1, on the reverse strand, counting down.
CTATGAATCCATAATTTTTAGCTGCATCTTTAGACATAATGCTTATTTGTAAGTGTAGAAAAAAATCTCTACCTTCTTTTCGGATGGATACATTTGTTTTTAGAAGATTATTTGTTTTAAAATATGTTTTTAGTTTTTCAGGTGTGTAGTCAAATAGTAAGGCATATTCAGTTTGAATGACCCTAGATTTGCCATTCATTTCATCTTTCATAAGGTCACAACCAACATTTTTTTCGTCACCTTTTACATTTTCTGGTTTAGATGATGATGAAGTCAATTTATCATCTGAGATGTAAGCATTTATATCAATATTTAAATCTTTAGCAAGTGATTTCATTTTCCCAACTCGACTGCTCGCAGTATATTCCTTTAACTTTTCGACAGCTTGAATTTGAGACGTAGATATACTATATTCATTATTTAGTTCCTTAAGCTTGGATTTTAGATCATCTATTTCAGTATCTACAGTTTTAATAACTGATTTATTCTTATTAAGTTTGGCTTGTGAAAGTTCTAATTCTTTGCCTGAAATCTGTTTATTTAAGGATTCTATCGAAACCAAATTATTTATTTCATTTGCTCTAGCTTTATCGAACAATAATGAGGTGGCTAATTTGTGTTTTTCATCTATTTCATATTTTTCTACCTTGGGTGCGGTAAGTGGATTAAATGCGGTAATTAACATTCCAGAAGTGTCTTCAGACAATGCTTTGATGTCTTTTTCCCATGTTCCGTCAACGTGTAGGATGATTTTTTGACCTGATGTTGTGGTAAGGCTTCTTTGGCTGATCAAATCACCACAGCATAACCAAACTAATAAAATCAGAAATAATTTATTTAGGTACATACTCAACGACGAAACAATTAGAATGAAAAAATACACACAAAGATACTGAATCATGACCAAATCACCAAATCACATGTATTCACTTTCTCCTCATATCGAGACCATTCGTCAATAGAAAGGCTTTGTATATCGATTTTTACTAGATGATTGAAACTAATCTATATCTTTTTGGAGTTTAGAGTGTAATAATTGGTAATTTTGTAAAAATAGAATAAAAGATATGTCAGAAAATAAATTTAGTAACAGAACAGATAGTGCTAATTCAATCATCAAAAATCACATGATTTGGTCCATGGGTGCAGGTTTTATTCCTGTACCTATTGCAGATTTATTTGCGGTCAGCGCAATCCAATTGGACATGATCAGGCAAATGTGTAAACTTTATGAAGTGGATTTTAAGCAAACAGAGGGGAAAGCTGTCATCACGGCATTGACAGGTTCAGGACTAGCTAGACTAGGAGCTAGAGCGGTAAAATTTATACCAGGCGTAGGTTCTATTTTGGGAGGTATCACCATGTCTGTTCTTTCAGGAGCTTCTACTTTTGCACTTGGTGAGGTATTCAAAAAACATTTTGAAACAGGAGGTACTTTCCTAGATTTTGATCCTGGTCGATTGAAAAATTATTACAACGAAAAATTTGAAAAAGGTAAGGAAATGGCAGCTGAGCTTCAGAAAAAAAATGAAACTCAAGCCAAAACAGCCGATGCTTCAACTGCTATTGACAAGCTGAAAGATTTGGTAGAAATGAAGCAAAATGGAATTCTTACCGAAGAAGAATTTGAAACCATGAAGAAAAAAATAATAGAATCATAGACATACTTGATATCATTTATTAAAAAATATTATTTAGATCCATATATTCACCTGTCAATCTGTACTGCAGCATTGACAGGTTTTAGTTTTTATGCACTATCTATTGCTACTTTATGGCTATATGTAGGTTTTGTAGGTGTAGGTACGTTTTTGCTTTACAACTATCATCGTGTTTTTAGATTTTCTATCATTGAATGGAAAGCATGGTTGATAAGTAGATCAGCGATATTACCTATAATTTTAACGATTTTAGGCACATATTTGCTAAATGAAAATAACTCAAAAATTTATGCACCGTTAAGTCTGGCACTGCTAGGATGTTTGCTATATTTTGTCCCCATTTTGGAAAGGCGGACAAAGACTTTTCGTGAATTGACCTGGATAAAAATATTTCTAATTGGTTTTGTATTTTCTATAATTACCATTGTCATTTCTGCTATGAGTGCTTCCTATTCTTGGGTTGAAATTCTTTTGATGGGATCGGCTAGAATGCTATTTATATCGGTTTTGGCATTAGCATTTGATATAGGTGATATGCTTTCTGATGAAAAGACAAATACTACTACTTTACCAAATAAGATGGGCATTAAATATGCAAAGTGGGTAGGTACTTTGCTCATTTTTATAGCATCTATGATAGAAATATATCTTGCAAATGCTTTTATCATTGAGTTTCCTGCATTGATGATTATGATGATAACTTATTTTTTTTCATGGATTGTTTTATTGAAATCTTCAACTTCAAGATCAAAATACTTCTACCTTTTTGTCGTGGATGGATTAATTGGGCTGCCATTTTTACTTAGTTTTATCTAGATTACTTCAAATGATGTTAATTCATCATTAATATTATGTATATTTTGCTGATAACCATTGACATACTTTGTTTTTGACCGTAAATTGCAGGTACAAATATTGAGTATTTATGGAATGGCGAAAATTTAATGGTCAGAAGATACACATACCGATAGAAGAAATGGTAGATAGTGTGATCCAAAAAGAAAAAAGTCTGGGACACCGTTTAAAAATTTGCATCGGATCGGACTCGCAGGTCAAAGGAGGAATTACAGAATTTGCCACAGTTATTGTATTTCTCCGAGAGAAAAAAGGTGGTTTCATATATTTCTGTAATGAGAAAACAAATGCCAAAATGTCTATTAAAGAAAGGATGATCAGAGAAGTATCAAACTCTGTTCAACTGGCTTATCAATTATGTCCCATCTTAGATAGGCATCAAGTAGAGCTCGAAGTCCACGCAGATATAAATACGGACCCAAGCTTCAAGTCTAATGTTGCACTCAAAGATGCAATGGGTTATATATTGGGTATGGGATTTGTTTTTAAAGCAAAACCTGATGCCTTTGCATCATCTTATTGTGCAGATAGATTGGTACAATGATGTATGATTTATAAAAAAATGATTAGCAATTAGGTTTAATTAAGCTAACAATAGAAAGTCATTAAAATGAAAAAAGTTTGTATTTAGAATAACTTTAGATGTATTTTTGCAGTATAATCTAATGAGTAAAAGCAATTTATTAAACTCACCATTTTAAAAACTTAGATATAAAAATGTATCCTATAGGAGCTACTGCAGAAAATTTCAACCCATTCATTAAAGTTGTTGAAAATACAGGTAGGAAAATTTCGGTCCAAACATTGTCATTCATTTCCTAACATTTCCGCTCTGTTTTTATTTAGTATATTTTGAAAAATTGATCCTGTAATAAATTCACCACCCAAACTTTCAAGATAAGGATTCGGCTGTTGACAATCTATGACATAAAATCCTTCGGATGCTAGACGTTTGGCCAATGTGATAAAACCAAACTTCGATGCATTGCTTTTAAGACTGAACATCGATTCCCCAAAAAACACTTTTCCCAATTTCACGCCATAGAGTCCACCTACTAATTGATCACCTTCCCATACTTCTACAGATAAAGCAAATCCTTTCTCATGCAATTTTGTGTAAGCATGGACTATATCTTCATTAATCCAAGTTCCTTCTTGCCCATGTCTTGGCGTATGCTGACAACATCTAATGATGTCTTGAAAATGCTGGTCGTAAGTGACTTGGTATTTCTGTTGGTTGAAGTACGAATTCATACTTTTTGCAACCTTGACTTTTTCAGGAAAAATCACAAATCGCGGTTTTGGGCACCACCAAATGATCGGTTCATTCTCATTGTACCATGGAAAAATACCGTAATGATATGCCAATAATAATCTTTCTATAGACAAATCTCCACCAATAGCTAGAATTCCAGATGGTTTTACAGCATCGGGATGTGGAAACGATATTTCTTTGTCAAGATAATAATACATATAGATTTAGGTCTAAGCAATAAAAAAAAGGTGGTCAACATTATGTAAACCACCTTTCTTTGTAAGTATATTTTGATTTAAAATTAATCTTCTACCAATGTCTCAATGACAGCTGATAATCCACGTTCTACAAGAGCATCTTTCATTGGTTTGAGAACTGACATCGTACCAGTTTTGACAGATGCTTTTCCTTTGAAGTGCACTAATATAGACAATTGTTCTGCTTGCTCATGGCTATGATTACAAACTTCCATAAAACACTGGATGACCCAATCAAAAGTATTGTAATCATCATTATAAACGATTATCTGAGAACGCTCACCAGTAGAAATATCATCTTCTACAAGAACGTCTTCGAATTCGTCAAATTGTACGCCTGAATTAATGGATGCCATATTGTCTTGAATTAAACTAAACTATTACTAAAAACTACTGAAGCTCCTTTAAAGTTTCATTGATGGCTGCAAAATTAGGAAGTTCTCCAGCATTTTCCAAAACTTCTGCATATCTTATTTTTCCTTCTTTGTCTACAACGAAAGCAGACCTTTTAGAAACACCTTTCATTCCAAGTACAAATTCATCATAAAGAGCACCATAACTAGCAGATACATCCTTATTCCAATCTGACAAAAGTGGGAAATTATAACCTTGCTCAGATTTAAACTTGTCTAAGGTAAATAATGAGTCTACAGAAATAGCCAAAACTTCGGCATTTAAAGAGTCATAATCAGCTTTATTATCTCTAATAGAACATAATTCTGTCGTACAAACTCCTGTAAATGCTAATGGAAAAAAAAGCACAACAACGTTTTTACCCGAATAATCGCTCAATGAAACATCTGACTTATCACTAGCTTTTAGCGTGAATGACGGTGCAACAGATCCTAATTCTATACTCATATGATTCTGATTTTTTGTATTAATAAATGAACTTTGATAACAATGTCGTGGTAATAATGTTTTATTATTAATGTAAAAGACTACAGAAAAATAGTTCTTTTTTACATTAAAGTAGTGCTAAAGATGTAATGAATCGACCATTCTAAAATTTTACATTGATGAATAAAGAATTGAAGCAAATCTGTCCACTTTGCAAGTCAGAAGAAATAAAATTGGTTTATCAGAAAATTAAGTCTTTTTATGAGTGTCATCAATGTTCAGGAATATTTATGGATATAAATCAAAGATTAACTCCTAATGATGAACTGACCCGTTATAATATTCATCAAAACGATGTACATGATGTGAAATATCAAAATTTT